>NZ_JAMPQC010000014.1:0-180526 GCF_028482225.1 Providencia sp. PROV130
TTTAGGGGCGTAGTTCAATTGGTAGAGCACCGGTCTCCAAAACCGGGTGTTGGGAGTTCGAGTCTCTCCGCCCCTGCCAGTTACCAATTAAGTAATAATAAAAGAAGTATCTATTGATAACCCGATTAGCTTAATCGGGTTTTTCTTTATTTATCTAATAGTAAATATAGAGTAACCTTTCCCCTATTTGCTAATTTTCATTTGATTTTAGCCAATCTACTATCCCACTGTTTTATATGCTTTAATTGTATTCATCATTTTAAATGTAAAAAATAAGCTCCCTGATTTATTTTTATCTCATCCAATCTTTTGACGTTCTTTATTAATAGTAAAAATAGGTGAGTTATTACTTACTGCTTATATCTTTTAATTACATTTACCACCTAAATGTATTGATGATATTACCTAATTGCCCTTCTAACTACCTTTCTATTTTATTTTCATTAGCTTATATACATTTTCACCTAATGAGTAAGTTGTTACTTGCTACTTTATATCCCTCAATAGTATTTGTGGGTTGAAAGATATTTTAATGCGCTCAATCTTTAATTTAGATAAATGTCGTATACCGAGAATTGCTGGCTTAGTTTTATTAATCTCAAAAAATCATTTTGTTTATATTGTATAAATAAATGCCGATGAGTTATTCGCGATTGGTATATCTTATTAAAAGAAAAAAGAAGCACCTATTAAGATCATTGCGCAGTGGAACATAGTTTGCTTATAAAGTAGTAGGAAGGTGAGTGAATTCTGTTACTCACCTTCTCCTTTTATTGTTCACTTAACTGTGCATTTTTTATTGGAGTTTTAATCAGTTGATTGATAAGAGCTTGCTGATCGTTTTTTTGGAGCCAGACTGCATACAAAGATTTGTTTATTGAGGTTTCTGAGAGCGTTTTTAGGCCTGGATATTGATATACCCAATGAGCAGGTAAAAATGCCGCTGAAAGCGATACAGGAAGTAATTGGCGGGTAATATGGGCAGAGGTCGTGATCATTACGGGTGTATCATCTTGGGTTAGTGATGGTTCATTTTTGGGATGGAAATCAACCCCCCATTCTAGCTTTATAAAATTATATTTTGTTAATGCAATATTTTTTTGGGAAGCCATGAGCTGTAAATCAATCGTACCGATGATTGTGCTTTCAAACTCATCCATTTTTGGGGGCTCCGTTGCAATTAATAAATCTAATTCTCTAGAATGTAGTTGTTTAACGAGAGACTGACGTGTTGAAACCCTAGCTTCGAGCCGTAGTTCATCATGTTGATTATAAAGTTCTTCTACCCAGTCTGTTAAATAACCTTCCCAAAGTGAAGCTGTAGCACCAATAGAAAGCTCTGTGTGTTGTGAGGCATGAGATATTTCTTTTTTAGCTTGCAACCAGGTATTCATTAATGATTCAGCATATGGAACAAGCCTTTCACCCGCAGCTGTTAACCGGATATTGTTTCTATGTCTTGTAAATAAGCTTGTACCTAGCTGTGTTTCTAATTGTCTAATACGAAAGCTAACTGCTGATTGCGTTAAATAGAGTGATTCTGCGGCTCTACCGAAGTGCCTAGTCTTACTGACCTCTAAAAAAGTTCTCAATAACTCGCTGTCCACATGCATCTCCAATTATTTTTGTCGTGATGATTTAAATGTTTTGTTTTACAGATTGTCAATGCTGTCTAATACTCCGCGCCATATAGAGTTTGACTGTAATAAGTTAGGAGTGTGTCAGATGGCAGATAGCTTCATCACGACTAATCGTTTTTTTGATAATAAACATTACCCACGTGGCTTTTCTCGTCATGGTGATTTCACCATCAAAGAAGCTCAGTTGCTAGAACGTCTCGGCCAAGCTTTTAATGAGCTTGATATAGGTAAACGCGAACCTCAAACAGAAGAAGAAAAACTTTTCGTCGCTGTATGCCGTGGTGAGCGTGAACCTGCTACCCCAGAAGAAAAAGTTTGGGCAAAATATTCTAGCCGTATTAACCGTCCAAAACGTTTCCATACCTTATCTGGCGGTAAACCGCAGATAGATCCATCGGAAGACTACACTGATACAGATGATTAATATCATCATCGTATGATAAGAGGGACTACGGTCCCTTTATTTTTACGAAATAATAAAGTAGTTATCTGTCCATTCTTCTCAGCTTACTTGTTTTTGCAAATGAAGCAATAACTTATCCATCGCTCGATACCCTAGAGCTTCTAATAAATCAGAACGTTCGATAGTTTCTACGGCATTAAGGTCGGCTATTGTTCTGGCAACCCTTAATATTCTGTGCCAAGCTCGGATAGAAAGACCTAACTTATTTAATGCATGCTCTAAGAATAACGCATCTTTTGCGGTTAGTAGGCAAAAATGTGTGGTTTCTCTTGGCGTTAGTAAACTATTAATTTTTCCGGCTCGCCTAAGTTGCCTATTTCTGGCTTCGATAACTCTTTGTCTGACGTGTTCACTTGTTTCACCTTGATTAGTTTGGCTACTCAATGAACCGAGAGGTAACAATGGAATTTCTATAGAGAGATCAAACCGGTCAATAAAAGGCCCTGATATGCGTGAAAGGTAACGTAGGATACGGGATGGGGCTGAACGGCTCATTTCTCCTTGATAATGACCTGTTGGGCTAGGATTTAGGGCTGCAACTAACTGAAAACTTGCAGGATAGCAAACTTTTGCTTTTGCTCGAGAAATACTAATTTTTCGGGATTCTAGAGGTTCTCGTAAAGAATCGAGTACTGAGCGGCTAAATTCTGGTAATTCATCTAAAAATAAAACACCATGATGTGCAAGTGAGATCTCGCCCGGTTTGGGAAGGGAGCCTCCTCCAATTAAAGCTGCAATTGATGCGCTATGATGAGGGGCTCTAAAAGGCCTTATCGGCCAATTCATGTCTTCTTTTGTATTTTCACTCAAGCTATGTAATGAAGCAACTTCTAACGCTTCCTGAGAGGTTAATGGGGGAAGTAAAGTCATTAGCCGACTGGCTAACATCGTTTTTCCTGTTCCTGGCGGACCCAATAAGAGTAAATTATGCCCACCAGCAGCACAGATTTCTAATGCCCGTTTACCATGTTCTTGGCCAATGATATCGTTAATATCACCTTCTTGCTTGATTGAGATAGGTGCTTGGTGGATTTGTTGATTACAACGCAATGTGTTTTTGTTATGTAAAAAGTGACAAAGCTCTAATAAGGATGTTGCGAAATAAACGCTATTATCTGGGAGTAGGCCTAATTGGTGTTGATTCTCCATAGATAGTATTAAAGAACGTTGTTGTTTTAATGCTGATTGAGCCGCAGGAATAGCACTGCTGACATAGCGAACATCGCCAGATAAAGCAAGTTCACCTAAAAATTCATACTGTTTTAATGGCTCGTGGGGGAGCTGTCCTGATGATGCGAGTATGGCAATCGCGATTGCAAGATCATACCGACCACTTTCTTTTGGTAAGTCAGCTGGGGCTAAATTAACCGTCATTTTTTTAGCTGGATATTCAAATCCGCTATTTAGTAGAGCGCTTCGAACTCTATCTCTTGCTTCTTTTACGGCCGTTTCTGGTAGCCCAACGAGTGTTAAACCTGGGAGCCCATTACTAATATGTGCTTCAACAGTAACAAGAGGTGCTTCTAACCCAATTGATGCTCTAGTGTAAACAATCGCTAATGTCATGAGCCCTCCAATATTATTTACAGAGTAATATTCTGCTAAAAATAATTTGATTTATCTTGAATAGATAACATGTTTGCGAAGCCGCTCGATAATTTAATTACTTAGTTGCTGAGTTGTTTCAATTTACTACGAGTAGCGTCGAAGGGCGGTTATAACTGGGATTGTGTTAGTTTTATGAAGCGTGGATACTGTACTGAGCTTGGTTATTCGTAAGAAAAAGTAATTAATTACGTGGTGTGAGTTTTCATGGTGCCAAATGACTAATATGGATGATGTAGCTGATTATGCTATGTATTCTATTGGATTTTACTGAGTAATGGCTGTTTAAGTAGTTTATAATGCTAATTTAATTTTTACTGTATGATTTTAAAGTAATTTAATGTTTTGAAAATAAATAAATTAAATAAAAGTTGTCAAAACGCCTTTAAAATGATAACTCTAAATAATAGATAATTAAGAATATTGAAAAAGTAAAACACATGAACGCATTTATCCAAGCAGTTAGCCTAATTATTATTAGCGTGGTGGTGATTATTATCCCACCGTGCGGGGCTGCACTTGGACGACGAAGGCTAAAATAACAGCCAGATCTCACGAGAACCCCGCACCGAAAGGCGCGGGGTTTTTTTTGACATAAATGTTGATTGATGCAAGCACACTAAATAAAACATAACAAATACAAATAGATAAAGTAGACAGACAGGAGATAAAGCATGAACGGAGCACAATGGTTAGTTCAAGCATTGCGAACACAGGGAGTTGATACCGTATTTGGGTATCCTGGTGGCGCAATTATGCCAGTTTATGACGCATTGTATGATGGCGGAGTTGAGCATTTGTTGTGTAGACATGAGCAAGGGGCTGTAATCGCGGCAATTGGTTATGCACGATCAACAGGAAAGACAGGGGTGTGTATTGCAACATCTGGCCCTGGCGCAACAAATGTTATCACGGGGCTCGCGGACGCATTATTAGACTCTGTTCCTGTTGTCGCCATTACTGGTCAAGTCGCTTCTGAATTTATCGGAACTGATGCCTTTCAAGAAATCGACGTCCTGGGGTTGTCTTTAGCTTGTACTAAGCACAGTTTTTTGGTTGAAGACATCGAGGATTTACCTCGCATTCTTGCTGAGGCTTTCGCAATCGCAAATAGTGGGCGGCCAGGCCCTGTACTGATTGATATTCCGAAAGATATTCAGCTACAACACGCTGAGTTGTCTCCGTTTTTAATGCCGGTAGAGCAAGAAGTCACATCACCTTTATCCGAAATTCAACAGGCAAGAATGCTATTAGAACAATCAGAAAAGCCTATGTTGTACGTTGGTGGTGGTGTTGGAATGTCAGGTGCTGTAAAAGAATTGCGTGAATTTATTGAGTTTACAGGTATTCCTTCAGTTGCAACATTAAAAGGGCTTGGTGCTGTGAGCCCTTTAGATGAAAACTATTTAGGCATGTTAGGTATGCATGGTACTAAAGCAGCCAATATTTCTGTGCAACGCTGTGACTTACTCATCGCTGTTGGTGCTCGTTTTGATGATAGGGTAACAGGTAAGTTAAATACT
This sequence comes from Providencia sp. PROV130, assembly GCF_028482225.1. Classification (NCBI taxonomy): domain Bacteria; kingdom Pseudomonadati; phylum Pseudomonadota; class Gammaproteobacteria; order Enterobacterales; family Morganellaceae; genus Providencia; species Providencia sp. PROV130. The sequence continues at coordinate 5,232 of NZ_JAMPQC010000014.1, forward strand.
TTTGCACCGAACGCCAAAGTGATTCATATCGATATAGACCATGTAGAATTGGACAAGTTACGTCAAACGCATGTTGCGTTGCATGGTGATGCAAAAGTATTACTACCTGAATTAATGCTTAAAAAATCAATAGCACCTTGGCAGCAGGAAGTTCAGCAACTTAAAAAAGAATTCGGTTGGCGTTATGACCATCCTGGTGAGCCTATTTATGCACCACTGTTACTTAAACAACTGTCGGATAAAATGCAGCCAAATACGGTTGTTACTACCGATGTAGGGCAACACCAAATGTGGTCAGCACAACATATCACCGTTGATGGCCCTGAAAATTTCTTAACCTCAAGTGGGCTTGGAACCATGGGGTTTGGTATCCCTGCGGCAATTGGAGCACAGGTTGCTAGGCCTGAAGATACGGTTGTCTGTGTATCAGGAGATGGCTCATTCATGATGAATGTCCAAGAGCTGGGAACCATCAAACGTAAGCAACTTCCTGTAAAAATTCTTTTAATCGATAACCAGCGCTTAGGCATGGTTCGCCAGTGGCAAGAACTGTTCTTTGAGCAACGCTATAGCGAAACTATTTTAACAGACAACCCTGATTTCGTGGCATTAGCCAGTGCGTTTGGTATTAAAGGCCAACGGATCACAGATAAGTCGGAAGTTAATGCAGCATTAGATGAATTACTTAATAGCGAAGGTGCCTATTTATTACAGGTATCAATTAATGAACTAGAAAATGTCTGGCCGTTGGTTCCGCCTGGGGCTAGTAATGAAAAAATGATGGAGAAACCATTATGATGCAACATCAAATCTCGATATTGGCCCGTTTCCGTCCTGAGGTTTTAGAGCGTATATTAAGGGTCACTCGCCATCGTGGATTTCGTATTAATGCCATGAATATGGGGCAATCGACAGACGGCGACAATGTTAATATTGAACTTACTGTAAGTAGTCAAAGGCCATTAACCCAGCTTTGTGCACAGTTAACCAAGCTTTCAGACATTACAGAAGTTGAAGTACTACAACAAGAATCACGACTATTACGCACACAAAGTGCAATGTAAGGAATATACAAATGACTAAGAAAGCTGACTTTATTTGGTTTAACGGTGAAATGACACCATGGGCTGATGCAAAGGTTCATGTTATGTCTCATGCTCTGCACTATGGTACATCGGTGTTTGAAGGTGTCCGTTGTTATGACTCGCACAAAGGTCCTGTGGTCTTCCGCCACCGTGAGCATATGCAACGTTTGCATGATTCAGCAAAAATTTACCGTATGCCTGTCAGCTACAGCGTGGAAGAGTTAATGGAAGCATGTCGTGCAACTCTGCGTAAAAATAACTTAGTCAGTGCGTATATTCGTCCATTAGTGTTTATTGGTGATGTTGGTATGGGTGTTAACCCGCCAGACGGTTATAACACCGATGTGATTTTAGCCGCTTTTCCATGGGGAGCGTATTTAGGCGAAGAAGCGTTAGACCAAGGTATTGATGCGATGGTGTCTTCTTGGAACCGCGTTGCACCAAACACCATTCCTACAGGGGCAAAAGCAGGAGGTAACTATTTATCTTCTCTACTAGTTGGTAGCGAAGCTCGTCGCCATGGTTACCAAGAAGGTATTGCATTAGATGTTCACGGATATCTCTCCGAAGGTGCTGGGGAAAATATTTTTGAGGTGAAAGACGGCATCCTGTATACACCTCCGTTCACATCATCTGCATTACCGGGTATTACACGTGATGCAATTTTAACTTTAGCAAAAGATTTGGGTATCGAAGTACGTGAGCAAACACTATCACGTGAATCTCTCTATCTTGCTGATGAAGTCTTCATGACAGGAACCGCTGCAGAGATCACTCCGGTTCGTAGTGTTGATGGTATCCAAGTTGGCATTGGCCGTTGTGGCCCAGTAACCAAGCAAATTCAGCAGGCATTCTTTGGCTTATTTGATGGTACAACAGAAGATAAATGGGGCTGGTTAGATCCAGTAAACCCTTAATAATTAAATTTAAATAGATGTTACAGGCGGACGTTCCCCGCCTGTTTTAAACACGGGAGTTAAAGATATGCCTAAGTACCGTTCAGCAACAACAACTCATGGTCGTAATATGGCTGGGGCTCGTGCATTATGGCGTGCAACAGGCATGACCGATGCTGATTTTGGAAAGCCCATTATTGCTGTTGTTAACTCATTCACACAGTTTGTTCCAGGCCACGTACATTTACGTGATTTAGGCAAATTAGTTGCAGAGCAAATTGAAAATGCAGGTGGTGTTGCGAAAGAGTTTAATACAATCGCTGTTGACGATGGGATTGCCATGGGACATGGCGGAATGTTGTATTCCTTACCTTCCCGTGAATTAATTGCGGATTCTGTTGAATATATGGTGAACGCACACTGTGCGGATGCCATGGTGTGTATTTCAAACTGCGATAAAATCACCCCAGGCATGTTGATGGCGTCATTACGTCTGAATATTCCGGTTATTTTTGTTTCGGGCGGTCCAATGGAAGCAGGTAAAACCAAGCTTTCAGATCAAATCATCAAGCTCGATTTAGTTGATGCCATGATTCAAGGGGCTAACCCTAATGTGAGTGATGCAGATAGTGAGCAAATAGAACGTTCAGCATGCCCAACGTGTGGCTCTTGCTCAGGAATGTTTACTGCAAACTCAATGAACTGCTTAACTGAGGCGCTTGGGTTATCTCAGCCAGGAAATGGCTCATTGTTAGCGACTCACGCAGACCGTGAAACTTTATTTATTAATGCAGGTAAGCGCATTGTTGAATTAACCAAACGCTATTACGAACAAGATGATGAAAGTGCGTTACCACGCAATATCGCTAATAAATCTGCATTTGAAAATGCGATGACGTTGGATATTGCCATGGGTGGTTCAACTAACACAGTCCTGCATTTACTTGCAGCAGCTCAAGAAGCAGAGATCGATTTCACCATGGATGATATCGACCGTTTATCACGTAAAGTCCCACATTTGTGTAAGGTTGCACCGAGTACACAAAAATACCATATGGAAGATGTTCACCGTGCTGGTGGTGTCATCGGTATTTTAGGTGAACTGAGCCGCGCAGGTTTATTGCAAGAAAACGTGACGAATATTTTAGGTCTGAGCTTCCAAGAAACATTAGCGCAATATGATGTGATGTTAACAAAGGATGAGGCTGTTAAATCGATGTTTTCCGCGGGCCCTGCCGGTATCCGCACGACAAAAGCCTTTTCACAAAATTGCCGCTGGCCGTCATTGGATACTGACCGTGAGAATGGGTGTATCCGTAGTATTGAGCATGCATATAGTTTGGATGGGGGGCTGGCAGTCCTATCTGGAAATATTGCAGAAGATGGCTGTATTGTTAAAACCGCTGGAGTTGATGAAGGCAGTTTAACATTCCGTGGCCCTGCCAAAGTCTTTGAAAGCCAAGATGACGCAGTAGAAGCTATTCTGGGTGGAAAAGTTGTTGAAGGCGATGTTGTCGTTATTCGCTATGAAGGGCCTAAGGGTGGTCCGGGCATGCAAGAAATGCTATACCCAACCTCATACCTGAAATCAATGGGATTAGGCAAAAGCTGTGCATTGATAACGGATGGTCGCTTCTCTGGCGGTAGCTCAGGCCTTTCTATTGGTCACATTTCACCAGAAGCAGCGAGTGGTGGCTTACTCGCATTAGTTCAGGATGGCGATATCATTGATATCGATATTCCAAAGAGAACGATGGTATTGGATGTGAGTGAAAGCGAACTGAATCAACGCCGTGAAGCGGAATTAGCTCGAGGAGATAAAGCTTACACCCCGCGTAACCGTCAGCGTGAGGTTTCTTTTGCTCTGCGCGCTTATGCTTCATTGGCGACGAGTGCAGACAAAGGTGCTGTTCGTGACAAGTCGAAATTAGGGGGCTGATTGTGGCAGCAGCAAAACCATTACCGGTTGCCCCAACCGGAGCAGATTACTTAAAAGCGGCGCTGAGTGCGCCGGTTTATGAAGCTGCGCAAGTCACGCCTCTTCAACAGATGGATAAAATATCTTCACGCTTGGGAAATACCATTTTGGTCAAGCGTGAAGATAGGCAGCCAGTACATAGCTTTAAGCTTCGTGGGGCTTACGCCATGATTGCGAGTTTAACCGAAGAGCAAAAAAGCAAAGGTGTGGTGACAGCTTCTGCGGGGAACCACGCTCAAGGCGTTGCATTATCAGCAAATCGTGTTGGTGTGAAAGCAAAAATAGTCATGCCAGTTGCGACAGCGGATATCAAAGTGGATGCAGTACGAAGCTTTGGTGGCGAAGCTATTTTACATGGTGCTAATTTTGATGAAGCGAAAGCAAAAGCCATTGCAATGGCTGCAGAGGATGGTTATACCTTCGTACCACCTTTTGATCATCCTTCGGTGATTGCAGGGCAAGCTACGATAGCTCTTGAGCTATTGCAACAAGATGCCCATTTAGATCGAATTTTTATCCCTGTAGGTGGCGGTGGGTTAATTGCGGGCGTTGCTGTGATTATCAAGCAATTGATGCCAGAAATTAAAATCATTGGTGTGGAGTCTGAAGATGCCGCTTGTTTAAAAGCCGCATTAGAGGCTGGGCATCCTGTTGATTTACCACGTGTTGGCTTATTTGCCGAAGGTGTGGCAGTAAAGCGTATTGGCGATGAAACCTTCAGGTTGTGCCAGCAATATGTTGACGATGTGATCACTGTTGACAGTGACTCCATTTGCGCTGCATTGAAAGATATTTTTGAAGATGTCCGTGCCATAGCAGAGCCTTCAGGCGCTTTGGCGTTGGCCGGGTTGAAAAAATATGTACAGCACCACAACATCAAGGGTGAACGTTTAGCACATATTTTGTCCGGTGCGAATATGAATTTCCACGGGCTCCGTTATGTTTCTGAACGCTGTGAAATTGGTGAACAACGAGAAGCTTTACTCGCAGTAACCATTCCTGAGCAAAAAGGGAGTTTCTTACGTTTTTGCCAGTTATTAGGCCATCGAGCCATTACGGAGTTTAATTATCGCTATACGGATGCGGACCCTGATCGCGCATGTATTTTTGTTGGAGTGCGTTTAAGTGGCCGTGATGGCGAGCGCCCGGAGATTATCCAAGAGCTTAGAAGTAACGGTTATGACGTCGATGATTTATCAGATGATGAAATGGCAAAACTTCATGTGCGCTATATGATTGGTGGTCGCCCATCAAAGCCATTAGACGAAAGGTTATATAGCTTTGAATTTCCAGAGTCTCCAGGTGCATTGTTGAGATTCTTAGAAACACTAGGGACTCATTGGAATATTACGTTATTTCATTATCGCAGCCATGGTACAGATTATGGGCGAGTGCTGGCGGCATTTGAACTGGCAGGGCCAGAAGTGCGTTTTGATAGGCATCTTGATGCGCTAGGTTATGAATATCATGATGAAACAGGAAACCCCTCTTTCCGTTTTTTCTTAGCGCCACAAGATAACCAAAGAACTTTAGATTGAATTGTCTGGGAGTAACTCCCAAAACGCTTTAATTAATGGTTCACTCAGGCGTTTGCTTAATAGGCAAACGCCGAGCTCAAAAGGTTCTACCATTGAAATATTATCGAGCTGTGAAATACGGCTACGTACGGGTTCTGGGCTGTTATCAACAACCACACTGGGAATTAAGGCGATACCGCACCCCAAAGCCACCATTGACACAATAGCTTCATGGCCTGAGACCGTCGCATAAATGACAGGGTTATTGATATTGTGGCGACGGAACCAGAGTTCGATACGTTTACGAGATGGGCCGTGCTCCGGCAGGATAAAAGGGACGGTAGTCCAATCCGGTTTAGCCTCTGTTACCATGCTTCGTACTGCACAGGGTAGTGATGGAGCAATCAAAACGAGAGGGATTTCGCCGATTTTTGCAAAACGGACGTTATCGGGTAAGCGCTCGGGTTTCCCTGCAATACCAAGATCAGCCTCATGAGTTTCTATTTTTTCAACGGCATCAGCTGCGTCCCCTGTCGTGAGTTTAATTTCAACTAATGGATGTAGCGCACGGAATTTATCTAATACTTCGGGTAAATGACTATAAGCTGCCGTAACTGAGCAAAAAAGATGCAACTCCCCACTGAGTGATGGGCTTTGCTGATTGAGAGCATGTTGCAGCTGTTGATATTGCAATAATGTTTGTTGGGCAAATTGCTTAAGGTGTTCCCCTGCTTGAGTCAATTTGACTGAGCGGTTATCTCGTACAAATAGCGGATGACCAAGCTGTTCTTCGAGACGTTGTATTTGGCGAGACAATGTGGAAGGACTGACATGCATCGCTTTAGATGTGCGCCCGAAGTGGCAGCTTTGTGCTAAATGCAAAAAAAGCTTGAGATCACGAATGTCCATTTTGCCCTCTAATAACATAATTAATGATGTTGCAGATATTGCAACATTGTATTGTTAATATATCAATTTAAGCAATGCGAAACATCGCATATAGTAAATCCATAAACGCTCAAAAATGAGCGACAGGCAAAATCATTGCCTGACATAACGAACACAACAGAACAATGGAGTATGACAATGGCGAATTATTTTAACACATTGAATTTACGTGAGCAGTTAGCTCAATTAGGTAAGTGCCGTTTTATGCAGCGCGAAGAATTTGCGGATGAAGCGGGCTTCCTGAAAGGTAAAAAAATCGTCATCGTCGGTTGTGGAGCACAAGGTTTGAACCAAGGCCTGAATATGCGTGACTCAGGTTTAGATATTGCTTATGCATTACGTGATGAAGCAATTGCAGAGAAACGTGCTTCATGGCGTAAAGCGACAGAAAATGGGTTCAAAGTTGGCACTTATGAAGAATTGATCCCTACTGCTGATTTGGTTGTTAACTTAACGCCAGACAAACAACATTCAACCGTTGTTCGCGCTGTTCAGCCTATGATGAAACAAGGTGCAGCACTGGGTTATTCACATGGCTTTAACATTGTTGAAGTTGGCGAAGAAATTCGTAAAGACATTACTGTTGTGATGGTAGCGCCAAAATGCCCAGGTACCGAAGTTCGCGAAGAATACAAGCGCGGTTTTGGTGTTCCAACTCTGATTGCAGTACACCCAGAAAATGACCCGAAAGGTGAGGGGATGGCGATTGCGAAAGCATGGGCGGCAGCAACTGGTGGCCACCGTGCAGGTGTTCTGGAGTCTTCGTTTGTTGCAGAAGTTAAGTCTGACTTGATGGGTGAGCAAACTATTCTGTGTGGTATGTTACAAGCAGGCGCATTACTGAGCTACGACAAAATGGTTGCTGACGGTGTTGAGCCGGGCTACGCAGGTAAATTAATTCAGTTTGGTTGGGAAACTATCACCGAAGCGCTGAAACAAGGTGGTATCACGCTGATGATGGACCGCTTGTCTAACCCTGCAAAAGTTCGTGCTTATGCATTATCTGAGCAACTGAAAACTATCATGGCGCCATTGTTCCAAAAACATATGGATGACATCATTTCAGGTGAATTTTCTGCAACCATGATGGCAGACTGGGCAAATGATGATAAAAACTTGCTGACATGGCGTGAAGAGACAGGCAAAACAGCATTCGAAAATTACCCTGACTATGAAGGGAAAATTGCGGAACAAGAATACTTTGACCACGGTGTTTTGTTAGTTGCTATGGTTAAAGCGGGCGTTGAATTAGCGTTCGATACGATGTTAGAAGCGGGTATCTTAGAAGAGTCGGCTTACTATGAGTCACTGCATGAGTTACCACTGATTGCAAATACCATCGCTCGTAAACGTTTATATGAAATGAACGTAGTTATCTCTGATACTGCGGAATATGGTAACTATCTGTTCTCATTCGCAGTTGTACCAATGCTGAAAGATTTTATGACGAAATTACAAGCAGGAGATTTAGCGAAGCCAGTTGCAGATAATGGCACTGATAACGCACAGTTACGTGATATCAACGAAGCTATCCGTAACCATCCTATCGAGAAAATCGGTAAGACGTTACGTGGTTATATGACGGATATGAAGAAGATTGCGGTCGGCTAACTCATTTTTCGTCACTCTTCGCGTGATAGGCGCGTTGGCTGCACTCGGTTACCCAAGTCACATACTTGTGTATGCTCCTTGGGATAACCTCCTTTGCCGCCTTCCTCTAACGCGAATAGCTTAGAAAAATGCATTGATGTTATAAAAGAAAAATAACAAAACCACATCATTCGGATGAATGATGTGGTTTTTTGTTTTTTATAAATAGAGAAGATCGTTGCTCAAGAGTTGGGTCGGTTTCTGCTACAATCTGTAGCGAATTCCTTTTTGAATAACTAAGTGACGTAGAAAACCATGCGATTAAACCCAAGCCAACAACAGGCAGTTGAATTTGTCGATGGCCCGTGCCTTGTATTGGCGGGGGCCGGGTCAGGTAAAACGCGCGTTATCACGAATAAAATTGCGTATTTAATTCGTCAATGCGGTTATCAACCTCGGCAAATTGCAGCGGTGACTTTCACCAATAAAGCGGCACGGGAAATGAAAGAACGCGTGGCTCAAACCTTGGGTAAAAAAGAAGCACGCGGTTTGATCATATCCACCTTCCATACATTAGGGTTGGAAATCATTAAGCGTGAATATAAAGCACTAGGTATCAAAGCCAACTTTTCACTATTTGACGACCAAGATCAGATGGCGTTGCTGAAAGAACTTACTTTTGATTTATTAGAAGAAGATAAGGATTTACTCAAACAGTTGATCTCAGCGATCTCAAATTGGAAAAATGATCTTATCTCGCCACAACAAGTGATAGGCCAGGCTCGGGGTGAAAAAGAGCATCACTTTGCGGAGTGTTATCGCCGCTATGAACTTCATCTGAAAAGTTGCAATGTATTGGATTTTGACGATTTAATCAGCAAACCTACCTTGTTGTTATACCAAAATGAAGAAGTTCGCGAGCGCTGGCAGCAAAAAATTCGTTACTTGCTGGTGGACGAATACCAAGATACCAATACGAGCCAATATCAGTTGGTTAAATTGCTAGTGGGGCAGCGAGCAAGGTTTACGGTTGTGGGCGATGACGATCAGTCAATCTATTCATGGCGTGGAGCAAGGCCGCAAAACTTGGTTTTATTGAATCAAGATTTCCCTAAATTAAATGTCATTAAGCTTGAGCAAAATTACCGTTCATCCGAACGAATTTTAAAAGCGGCGAATATTTTAATTGCCAATAATCCTCATGTATTTGAAAAAAAATTATTTTCTGAATTAGGGTATGGAGCGCCACTTCGGGTTCTTACCGCAAATAATGAAGACCATGAAGCCGAAAGAGTGATTGGGGAGCTTATCGCACATCACTTTATTAATAAAACGGAATATAAAGATTACGCCATTTTGTATCGCGGTAACCATCAATCACGTATTTTTGAAAAAATGTTGATGCAAAATCGTATTCCGTATCGAATTTCAGGGGGGACTTCGTTTTTCTCTCGCCCTGAAATTAAAGACTTATTAGCCTATTTGCGGGTATTAACGAACCCTGAAGATGACAGCGCTTTTTTACGTATAGTAAATACTCCACGTCGAGAGATTGGCCCTAAAACTATCCAAAAACTTGGGGAGTGGGCAAATCAGCGCGGTAAAAGTTTATATCAAGCCAGTTTTGATTTAGGGCTTGAACAAGTCTTAAAAGGCAAAGGACTAGAAGCATTACAGCGTTTCACTCATTGGATGGACAGTATTGTACGAACATCGGAGCGTGAACCTTTAATTGCGGTGCGTGACTTACTGCGTGAAATGGATTATGAAAGCTGGCTATATGAAACGTCGACCAGTACTAAAGCTGCCGAAATGCGAATGAAAAACGTCAACCAATTGTTCACATGGATGAGTGAAATGGTTGAAGGCGATGAGCTCAATGACCCAATGACATTGAGCCAAGTGGTTACACGTTTTACGCTGCGCGATATGATGGAGCGTGGTGAGGATGATGAAGAATCAGATCAAGTTCAGCTCATGACGTTACATGCTTCTAAAGGCCTTGAATTTCCTTATGTTTTTTTGGTTGGCATGGAGGAAGGACTGCTGCCACATCAAAGTAGTATTGATGAAAACAATATTGATGAAGAACGCCGTTTAGCTTATGTAGGAATTACGCGGGCACAAAGAGAATTATTCTTTTCTCATTGTCGTGAGCGTCGCCAATATGGTGAATTGATCCGTCCTGAATTAAGCCGTTTTCTCCTTGAATTGCCTCAAGATGATTTACAATGGGAGCAGCAGCGTAAAGTGGTTAGTGCGCAGGAGCGTATGCAGAAGGGGCAATCAGCTTTAGCCGATATTAAAGCGCGCTTAGGGTTAAATAAAAAAAGTGAGTAACCACAACTAATTGAATTTCCACACTAGAGTAGATCTAGTGTGGAAAATATCATCAATTTGAACTATTACGTTCTTCCAGCTCTAAAATCCAATTTACATAGCCCTGCCATTGAACTTCTTGCTGTAAATTTTCCGCTCGTAGAGGGTGATCGGATAACCAACGATAAGGCAGCATGATGGTTAACCTTTGTGCATTCACATTAAGCCTTAGTGCAGGCAAGGTGTCATCACGTCTACGGCTCGCAAAAATAATGGCGAGGCGAAGTAAACGACATAAATTATATGCATGCTGCATAGGGAGCGCATTTTGTTGGCTTAATGGTGTTAAATCAACAGGGCCTTGCTGGTTTATCAATAATGCAGCAAGTAACCGCTTTTGAGCTGGGGTGAAGCCAGGTAAATCAAGGTGTGTTATGAGGTAGCTAGCGTGCTCGGGGCCCTTACGGAAGTCAACACTCAAGCCAATTTCATGTAAGGCGCATGCACTGGATAGTAAATCGCGACAACGTGTATCTAATCCCCAATCTTTCGCGACTTGTAAATAAAAATATTCTGCAAGTTGACGAACTCGGCCTGCTTGTTCGATATCGACTTGGAAGCGTCGCTGAATATTGCGAACGGTACGTGCACGAATATCCTGCTCAATAGGCAGCTGTAACATGCCATAGACAAGCCCTTCACGAAGTGCTCCACCAGCGAGTGTCATGTTATCAATTTCTAATGCTTCAAAGATAGCGATCAAAATAGATAATCCGCTTGGAAAAACAAGAGCACGCTCGAAGGTTAGGCCGTCAATTTCAAGCTCTTCAAGTTTTTGGCATTGAATGGCTTTGCGCTTAAGCTGTTGTAATTTAGAAAGAGTGATCAGTTCATCCATGCCTTGGGCAATCATGATTTCCTGAATCGCTTGTACGGTACCGGATGCACCAACACAAATCTTCCACCCATGTGTCTTGAGTGTATCTGCAATAGGGGCGATGACATTATGGGCAGCGGCTTGAGCCGCTGAGAAGTTTTCTTCTGTTAAACTTCTATCACCAAAGTAGCGTTCAAGCCAAGTTACACAACCCATTTCAAGACTATAGAGCTGCTCCGCCTTAGCACCTGTACCTGTAACTAGCTCAGTGCTTCCTCCACCAATATCAACCACTAAGCGTTGATCTGGTCCGCCAGTTGTATGTGCAACACCTTGATAAATTAAGCGAGCTTCTTCTTCTCCTTGAATGACTTTTACAGGGTTTCCTAAAATTTGGCTGGCTTTTTCGATGAAAATATCGGCATTTTTAGCTAAACGCAAAGTCGCAGTTGCGACAACACGAATTTGTGTATTCGGAATATCTTGTAAGTGTTCCGAAAACAGGCGTAAACATTGCCAGCCTCGCTCCATTGCTTGCTCAGAAAGCAGGTTGTTATTGTCTAAACCTGCGGCAAGACGAACTTTGCGCTTAACCCTAGAGATTACCTGAATGCTACCAGCAGTTTCACGTACGACTAGCATATGAAAACTGTTTGAGCCTAAATCGATGGCGGCATAAAGAGAAGAAGATTTCAGCATATCGTTTTTACTCAGCCTGGACGTTTATGGTTGTTACGTGGGCCATTGTGGCGACGCTGCGAATTCGAATTACGACGCGGGCCTCCAGGACGTGGGCGATGACGGCGTTTTGGCGCAGGTAAATCGCTCAGTAATGCATCACTGTTATATTTACTAACAGGGATTGAGTGTTGGATATATTCTTCAATAGCAGGCAGGTTAAGTGAATATTCTTCACACGCTAAGCTAATTGAGTTTCCGCTTTCACCTGCACGACCCGTACGGCCAATACGGTGTACGTAATCTTCGCAGTCATCAGGTAAGTCGTAGTTAAATACATGAGTTACTGATGGAATGTGTAAACCACGAGCTGCAACATCAGTTGCCACTAAAATATCTAAATGGCCTTGTGTGAATTGCTCTAATATACGCAGTCGTTTTTTCTGTGCGACATCGCCAGTTAATAAACCTACACGATGACCATCGGCAGCTAAATGTGCCCAAATATCATCACAACGGTGTTTTGTATTGGCGAAAATAATACAACGCTCTGGCCACTCTTCTTCAAGTAGCGTTTGGAGCAAGCGCATTTTTTCTTCATTAGAAGGGTAAAATAACTCTTCTTTGATACGATGACCTGTTTTTTGCAAAGGTTCGACCTCAACATATTCAGGGCTATTCATTTGTTCGAAAGCTAATTCTCTGACTCGGTAAGATAAAGTTGCAGAAAATAGCAAATTAAGCCTTTCTGCAGCACCTGGCATACGACGGAAAATCCAGCGAATATCTTTAATAAATCCAAGGTCATACATACGGTCTGCTTCATCAAGTACCACAACTTGAATCGCACTTAGGTCGACATGGCCTTGTTTCGCGTAGTCGATTAAACGGCCTGTTGTACCAATAAGGATATCAACACCGTTTTGTAAAACCTTAAGTTGCTCATCATAGCCGTCACCACCGTATGCTAGCCCCATTTTCAGGCCAGTGTACTCAGCTAGCTCTTTAGCATCCGAATAAATTTGTACTGCGAGTTCGCGTGTCGGCGCCATGATTAGTGCACGAGGCTGGTTCGCTTTTTTACCCTCAATAGCTGGGTGAGTTAATAAATAATGAAATGTAGACGTTAAAAAAGCTAACGTTTTACCTGTACCAGTTTGCGCTTGACCCGCCACGTCTTTGCCTTCGACAGTAAAAGGCAAGGTGGACGCCTGTATAGGCGTGCAAAAATTGAAGCCTTTTTTATTCAGTGCTTCAATGACTTTAGGGTGCAATGCGAAGTCGGAAAACTTCTTTTCTGTCAAGTGTGCTTTACTCATAGTATGTTAGAATATCAGTTAACGGTTGGTTTACGAAAGTGTATCTTTTGAAATAAAGCATACTGCTGCCAATAATGTTACACTAAGTCTGCAAAAGATGATCCTTTGGAGTACAACATGAGCGATAAAATTATACATATAACTGATGCAAGTTTTGCAACTGAAGTTCTGAACGCAAGTTCACCTGTTCTCGTCGATTTTTGGGCAGCATGGTGTGGTCCTTGTAAAATGATCGCGCCTATTCTTGATGAAGTTGCTGAAGAATATACAGGCAAATTGACCATCGCAAAACTGAATATTGATGAAAACCCAGCTACCGCTCCAAAATATGGAATTCGTGGTATCCCGACCTTGCTTTTATTCAAAAATGGTGAAGTCGCAGCAACGAAAGTCGGTGCATTATCAAAAACGCAACTGAAAGAATTTTTAGACGAAAATCTGTAAGTTATCGTTATATGTAAGCTAAAACGTTTAGCGGTATATCTATTTTATCTAGAGAGCCGCTAGACGTCTTCACTTAAGCATGATAAGTTATCTTCATTCCTCGTATAGCACCCATATGAATTACCTTGTATTCCATTGCTCTTATCTTACATATCTAGCTAGTTAGTTCAGTATTGTGATGATTGTTTCGTGATGATTGTTATTGATCAAAAACTGATGGCGTAATGATTTTAAATATGAAAATTGAAAGTTTAGGCATTGAGTTATAGTCGTATTCAATATCTTCGATTTCAATGTATCTCTCATATGAATTAAAGATAGTGCATAAACGAACGTAATGAAATTCAATATTTTTATATCATAGGGATGTAAAAATGAAGTGGGAGAAGGTTGGCACTTAGCAGTTATGTGTTTTTTAATGCTAATCTGCCATTAAATTTGCGATATTGGGATGGATGTTGTCCTAAATGTACAAAAAACTATTGCTAATATTGCGTGTGTTTCTAATAATATGTCACTCATCATCAAGATGAGCATTAGTCAAATATTAGAGCAATCTTAGTAATGGCTAGCACAAGATTTTTTTGCATTGTTGTTTGCTTTTGGTAAAAATTAGTGATCAACAGGGCAGTATAAAGTTAAACTGGCACTTAATAAATAAGCTGCCGTCAATTTACGTTCATAGTTCGAGAATTACCCCGAGTTAAAGAACCCACCATTATGAATCTTACCGAATTAAAAAATACGCCAGTATCAGAATTGATTACGTTAGGCGAAAACATGGGGCTAGAGAACTTAGCCCGTATGAGAAAGCAGGATATTATTTTCTCTATTTTGAAGCAGCATGCGAAAAGTGGCGAAGATATTTTCGGCGATGGCGTACTGGAAATATTGCAGGATGGATTTGGTTTTCTCCGTTCAGCAGACAGTTCTTACCTCGCAGGTCCTGATGATATCTACGTTTCCCCTAGCCAAATCCGCCGTTTTAACCTACGCACAGGTGACACAATCTCAGGGAAAATTCGTCCACCTAAAGAAGGTGAACGTTACTTTGCTCTCCTGAAAGTCAATGAAGTTAACTACGACAAACCTGAAAATGCCCGCAGTAAAATTCTTTTCGAAAACCTAACCCCATTACATGCAAACCGTCGTCTGCGCATGGAACGTGGTAATGGTTCAACTGAGGATTTAACTGCACGTGTACTGGACCTTGCGGCTCCAATCGGTCGTGGCCAACGTGGTTTGATTGTTGCTCCACCGAAAGCGGGTAAAACAATGTTACTGCAAAATATTGCAGCGAATATTGCACACAATTACCCTGATTGCGTTCTGATGGTTTTGCTAATTGATGAGCGTCCAGAGGAAGTGACAGAAATGCAACGTTTGGTCAAAGGTGAAGTTATTGCTTCAACATTTGATGAGCCTGCTGCACGTCACGTTCAAGTTGCTGAAATGGTAATTGAAAAAGCAAAACGTCTAGTTGAACATAAAAAAGACGTGATCATTTTACTCGACTCTATTACGCGTCTAGCCCGTGCATATAACACCGTAGTACCTTCGTCTGGTAAAGTATTAACCGGTGGTGTGGATGCGAACGCATTACACCGTCCAAAACGTTTCTTCGGTGCTGCTCGTAATGTTGAAGAAGGTGGAAGCCTGACAATCATTGCAACGGCGCTGGTTGATACCGGTTCGAAAATGGATGAAGTTATTTACGAGGAATTTAAAGGTACAGGTAACATGGAATTGCACCTTTCTCGTAAAATTGCAGAAAAACGAGTGTTCCCTGCAATAGACTATAATCGTTCAGGTACACGTAAAGAAGAGTTACTTACATCGCAAGATGAACTGCAGAAAATGTGGATCCTTCGCAAAATCATTCACCCAATGGGCGAAATTGATGCGATGGAGTTCCTCATCAGTAAGTTAGCGATGACGAAAACCAACGAAGAGTTCTTTGACTTTATGAAAAGAGCCTAGCCGTTAAAGTTTTCAGTGTCTTATAAAATAGGTGCCATAACAGGCACCTATTTTTTTGTTTTTTTTATACGCATTGACAGTGTATAAAAATTAAAACATACCATATTAAATCAGGCCTAATATTTTGCCGATTTAGTTTCAATGGATTAAGATGATGTTTTATTACTTTGTTTATAAATAACATTAAATAAATAGGCGAAGTTTTTATTAAAAATTAATAACGCACTATAAAAACATCAACTAAATGAAGTTAACGTATTGAATTAAATGAAAAATATTATGTTTATATTTGTTTTGTGACTAGTGTTAAATTTATTTTCATCACTTTATTATTTAATCATTGAGTGCCTATTTAAGCATCAGTCGATTAACTCGATTTTAGTGAATTGTTTTTATGGCATGCATATTGCAGCTATTCAGTATAAAATTGAGGGATGTTTCATTATTAAATCAAACACACCAATAAGGCGTAGAACTAATAATGTTGCAGGAATCTCTTTATGAATAAAGATTCGTCTTATAGCAGATTTCAGTACCAAGATGATAATGCATTGGCACTTGCTTGTTTATCGGCATTTGCCAAAAAAAATTTAGTTTTGAAAGTTAAATATAAAGATTAAGAGAGTCGAACAGTGGACACCATACACTTTGTAACTAATCTCTTCTACGTTTTCTTGTTTTCATTAGTTTTTATTTTTCTGGCTCGAGTTGTTGCAATAAAAATCGGGTTGGTTGATAAACCTAATTTCAGAAAGAAACACGTAGGATTAGTTCCCCTTGTTGGGGGAATTTCCGTTTTCTTTGGGATCTGTTTTGCATTTTATATTACAGGTGAATACATTCCTCATAAGTGGCTATACATCGCTTGTGCGGGATTATTAGTCTTTATTGGTGCATTAGATGATAGGTTTGATATCAGTGTGAAGTTAAGAGCGGGTATTCAAGCGATCGTTGCAGTTGTTATGATGACAGCGGCAGGATTGAAACTTGAGTCACTCGGTCATGCCTTTGGACCATGGGAACTCGTACTTGGCCCATTCGGTTATATCGTTACCTTATTTGCGGTATGGGCAGCAATCAACGCTTTTAACATGGTTGATGGTATTGACGGGTTACTCGGTGGTTTATCTTCTGTTTCTTTTGGCGCCCTCGGCTTTTTGCTATATCAAAACGGTAACTATGCGTTAGCATTTTGGTGTTTTGCCTTTATTGCAGCTATCCTTCCTTATATTCTTTTAAATTTAGGCGTGTTAGGTCGTCGTTTTAAAGTTTTCATGGGGGATGCAGGAAGTACACTGATTGGGTTCACGATTATTTGGATCCTTGTGGCTTCGACGCAAGAAGAAGTCCATCCAATTAACCCAGTTACGGCTTTATGGATTATTGCGATCCCTCTAATGGACATGGTTGCCATTATGTATCGTCGGATTCGTAAAGGTATGAGCCCATTTTCACCTGATCGCCAGCACATTCATCATTTAATTATGCGTTCTGGTTTTACACCAAAAGGGGCATTCGTACTGATTACATTATCAGCGGCTGCTTTAGCATGTGTTGGTATTATTGGTGAGCACTTAACATTTGTACCTGAATGGGTAATGTTGGCATTATTTTTGCTTGTATTTATGATGTATGGTTACTGCATCAAACGAGCTTGGAAAGTCGCCCGTTTTATTAAGCGAGTGAGACGTAGAGCACGTAGAGGAGCAGTACGGTAACGACAAAACGAAAATAGAGGTTCTGTGCAGTGAATAACTCAGAAACACAACCGAGTCAGCATCAATCGCCAATAGAGCCGGAATTGGATATCCGTGGTTTATGTCGCTCATTGTGGCAAGGTAAAATTTGGATCGTTGCATTTGCCGTTATTTTTGCTGCAATTGCCTTGGGAGCGTCCTATTTTATGCAGCCTAAGTGGAGTGCGACAGCAATTACGGATTTACCAACCGTCAATAATCTGGGAAGTTATTATTCTCAGCAGCAGTTTCTGCGCAACCTCGATTCCCGTATTAATAATACGGGGCAAGAAGGGCAATTACCGACAATTGCAAAAGAAGCTTATCAAGAATTCACAAAGCAGCTTGGCTCTTATGATACACGTCGCCAGTTTTGGCTAACTACGGATTACTATAAGCAGCGCTTAGAGAATGACCCTAAAGCAGATGCCGCATTATTGGATGAGCTCATTAATGATATTGAGTTTACGCCAGCAGATGAAGTCAAAAATTTAACCGACAGCATTAAATTAGTGGCGGAAACATCCGCAGATGCGAACCAGCTATTACGTCAATACACTCAGTTTGCTAACCAACGTGCCACAACTAATCTTAACGATGAAATTAAAGGTACTTGGGCAACGAAGATGCAATCCATGAAAGCATTGGTTAAACGTGAAGACATGGTGGCAAGGGCCGCTTACGAACGACGTTTGAATGCGCTGGAGCAAGCACTAAAAGTTGCTGAAAAACAAGGTATTGTACGGAATCAAAGTGCAACTCCTGTGGATGAAATTCCAGATTCTAAAATGTTTATGTTAGGTGCCCCTTTATTACAAGCACAGATTGAAACATTGAAAGCAACCGGGCCCGATCACGACAGTGATTACGACCAAAATATTGCCATGTTATCAACATTGAGCGTAGGGCCCACCCTCCAAGATAATTTTCAAGCATATCGCTATTTACGAACTCCAGAAGAGCCCGTTAAACGCGATAGTCCTCGTCGAGCCTTTATGATGGTTCTGTGGGGAGCCATAGGGATGTTAGTAGGTGCCGGAGTGGTACTTGCTCGCCGCCGCCCATCTTGATTTTGGGATAAGCCACTGGTGAGTTCATCAGTGGCATATAAAGTTATTAAGATTACAAAAGCAGCTCACTGCGAAAGATAAATATAAGAGAGTCACTGTGAAAGTATTGACTGTATTCGGCACACGACCTGAAGCCATAAAAATGGCACCGTTGGTTCATGCATTGGCTGGGGATGCAGACTTTGAAGCCAAAGTTTGTGTTACAGCGCAGCATCGTGAAATGCTAGATCAAGTACTGAAACTGTTTGAGATCACTCCAGATTACGATCTCAATATTATGAAACCAGGGCAAGATTTAACGGATATCACTTGTCGTATTCTAGAAGGGTTGAAAAGCGTTTTTGCTGATTTTCAACCGGATGTTGTTCTCGTTCATGGTGATACAGCAACAACGATGGCAACTAGCCTTGCGGCATTTTACCATCGTATACCCGTAGGGCACGTTGAAGCAGGGTTACGTACCGGAGACCTGTATTCTCCATGGCCTGAGGAAGCAAATCGTAAAATTGCTGGGCATTTAGCGATGTACCATTTTGCCCCAACCGAAAATTCACGCCAAAATTTGTTAAAAGAATCAATCCCTGACAGCCATATCTTTGTCACCGGTAATAGTGTGATTGATGCGTTATTGTGGGTACGTGATAAAGTCATGAGTGACCAGTATATGATGGAAAAACTGGCCGCAAATTATCCGTTTATCGACCCAAATAAAAAAATGATTTTAGTCACAGGCCACCGTCGTGAAAGTTTCGGTGGTGGCTTTGAACGTATTTGCCACGCTTTGGCAGAAATTGCGCAAGCGCATCCAGATGTGCAAGTTGTCTACCCAGTCCACTTAAATCCAAATGTGAGTGAGCCTGTTAAGCGTATATTGCATGATATTGATAATATTATTTTAATTAGCCCTCAAGACTACCTACCGTTTGTTTATTTGATGAACCATGCTTATTTGATTCTAACAGACTCAGGTGGTATTCAAGAGGAAGCGCCTTCTCTCGGTAAACCTGTTTTGGTGATGAGAGATACCACAGAACGACCTGAAGCTGTTGATGCAGGTACTGTTCGTCTTGTGGGAACAGATACACAGAAAATTGTGAAAGAAGTTAATCGGTTACTGACAGATGACGCGGAATATCACGAAATGAGCCGCGCACATAACCCTTATGGGGATGGTCATGCTTGTCAGCGTATTCTTGCAGCATTGAAAAGTAATCAGGTGAAATTATGAGTTTTGAAACTATTTCTGTTATTGGCCTTGGTTATATCGGTTTACCAACAGCAGCCGCCTTCGCATCACGTAAAAAACAAGTGGTTGGTGTCGATGTGAACCAACATGCCGTTGATACGATTAACCAGGGAAAAATCCACATTGTGGAGCCAGAACTGGATATCGTAGTCAAAAAGGCAGTTGAAGAAGGCCACCTGAAAGCCTTTACTAAGCCGCAACCTGCAGATGCTTATCTGATTGCTGTGCCTACGCCATTTAAAGGCGAGCATGAGCCTGATCTCGCCTATGTGCGTTCAGCCGCAGAGTCTATTGCTCCTGTATTGAAGAAAGGCGATCTAGTCATTCTTGAGTCGACATCGCCAGTAGGTACAACAGAGCAAATGGCCGAGTGGATGGCCGCAGCTCGTCCTGATTTAACCTTCCCTCATCAAGCTGGGGAAGATGCAGATATCGATGTGGCATACTGCCCTGAGCGTGTGTTACCGGGCCAAGTGATGGTCGAATTAATTAAAAATGACCGTGTTGTTGGTGGTATGACGCCAAAATCCTCTCTGCGCGCAAGTGAGTTATACAATATTTTCCTTGAAGGTGAGTGTGTAATTACTAACTCAAGAACTGCGGAAATGTGTAAGTTAACGGAAAATAGCTTCCGTGATGTGAATATTGCTTTTGCGAATGAATTATCATTAATTTGTGCTGAACAAGACATCAATGTGTGGGAATTAATCAGCCTCGCGAACCGCCATCCTCGCGTTAATATTTTGCAACCAGGTCCGGGTGTTGGTGGGCACTGCATCGCGGTTGACCCATGGTTTATCGTCGCACAAAATCCAAAACAATCACGCCTTATTCATACCGCGCGTTTAGTCAATGATGGCAAGCCAATTTGGGTCGTTGATCAAGTGAAAGCGGCTGTAGCCGATTGCTTAGTGGAAACGGATAAAAAAGCCAGTGAAGTGACAATCGCCTGTTTTGGCCTGTCATTTAAACCCAATATTGATGATTTACGTGAAAGCCCAGCGATGCATATCACCAAAATGGTGGCGAACTGGAACCCAGGTAAAACGTATGCAGTTGAGCCACACATTCACGAATTACCGACCTCTTTAAAAGGTATTTCTGAGTTAGTTTCGATTGAAAAAGCCGTTAATGAAGCTGATGTGATCTTAATGTTAGTTGACCACAATATGTTCAAAGGTATCCAAGGTTCTGCAATCCCACAAAAATGGGTTGTGGATACAAAAGGAGTATGGCGTTGAAACGCATTTTAATCACTGGAGGCGCCGGGTTTATCGGCTCTGCTGTTGTTCGTCATATTATTGAAAATACTGACGACAGCGCAGTGGTTCTGGATTGCTTAACCTATGCCGGTAACTTAGAGTCCCTCGCAACGGTTGCGAGTAACCCGCGCTATGCTTTTGAGCAGGTGAATATTTGTGATAGAGCTGCATTAGATGCAGTTTTTGAAAAATATCAACCCGATGCCGTGATGCATTTAGCAGCAGAAAGCCATGTTGACCGCTCTATCGATGGCCCAGCGGCATTTATCGAAACGAACATTGTGGGCACTTACACACTGTTAGAGGCGGCACGCCATTACTGGTCTGCATTGAATGATGAGAAAAAAGCAGCTTTCCGTTTTCATCATATCTCAACAGATGAAGTATATGGTGACTTAGAAGGACCTGATGGTTTCTTCACAGAAACAACGCCTTATGCACCAAGTAGCCCATATTCAGCATCGAAAGCATCGAGTGATCATTTAGTTCGTGCTTGGCAAAGAACTTATGGCCTGCCAACTATGATCACTAATTGTTCAAATAACTACGGGCCGTATCATTTTCCAGAGAAATTGATCCCATTAATTATTTTGAACGCCTTAGCGGGTAAGCCTCTGCCTGTTTATGGTAAAGGTGAGCAAATTCGTGACTGGTTGTTTGTTGAAGACCATGCACGAGCACTACATTTAGTTGCTACAACCGCGCAACCTGGCACCACCTATAATATCGGTGGCCATAATGAGCGCCGTAATATTGACGTTGTAGAAACGATTTGTGAACTGCTTGAAGAGCTACGTCCGCAGAAGCCTCAAGGTGTGGCGCACTACCGTGACTTAATTACGTATGTGAAAGACCGGCCGGGCCACGATATGCGTTATGCGATTGATGCTGCGAAAATTGAGCGCGAATTGGGGTGGACACCACAAGAAACCTTCGAATCAGGTATTCGCAAAACGGTGCAGTGGTATTTGAACAATGAAACGTGGTGGCGTCGTGTACAAGATGGTTCCTATGCGGGCGAACGTTTAGGTCTAGGAAATTAGGTGACAGTATGAAAGGTATTATATTAGCTGGAGGGTCGGGAACGCGTTTGCACCCTATTACTCGCGGTATTTCTAAACAGTTATTGCCTATCTACGATAAGCCGATGATTTACTACCCGCTTTCAGTTTTGATGTTAGCGGGAGTTCGTGAGATTTTAATTATCTCTACCCCTGACGACTTGCCGATGTTTAAGCGTTTATTAGGGGATGGCCATGAGTTTGGGATTGAGCTGAGCTATGCGGAGCAGCCATCACCAGACGGCCTTGCGCAAGCGTTTATAATTGGTGAAGAGTTCATTAATGGTGATTCGTGCTGTTTGGTATTGGGCGATAATATCTTTTTCGGCCATTCATTTAGCCCAAAATTGAAATCTGTCGCTGAACGCACAAAAGGCGCAACCGTTTTTGGTTACCAAGTGATGGACCCCGAGCGTTTTGGTGTTGTGGAGTTTGACG
This sequence comes from Providencia sp. PROV130, assembly GCF_028482225.1. Taxonomy (NCBI): domain Bacteria; kingdom Pseudomonadati; phylum Pseudomonadota; class Gammaproteobacteria; order Enterobacterales; family Morganellaceae; genus Providencia; species Providencia sp. PROV130. Next base: position 27,676 of record NZ_JAMPQC010000014.1, read on the forward strand.
ATAATTTTAAAGCACTGTCTATTGAAGAAAAACCGCTTAAACCTAAATCGAATTGGGCGGTGACAGGGTTGTATTTCTATGATTCACAAGTGGTTGAATTTGCAAAACAAGTTAAACCTTCTGAACGCGGTGAATTAGAAATTACCTCAATTAACCAAATGTATTTAGAACGTGGTGAATTAAACGTTGAATTGCTCGGTCGTGGCTTTGCTTGGTTGGATACAGGCACTCACGATAGCCTCATTGAGGCGGGTACTTTTGTACAAACCGTTGAAAAACGCCAAGGCTTCAAAGTTGCTTGTTTAGAAGAAATAGCATGGCGTAACGGCTGGTTGACAGACGAACAAGTCGCTTTTTCAGCGCAACAGCTGAAAAAAACAGGTTATGGGCAATATTTAGAGGATTTATTACGTGTCCGTCCGCGCCAGTATTGAGAGCTTGCCATGGGAGAGCGAATTTTTTCATCGCTCAACAGCAAAGTTGAATTTTACAGGGGATAACCTCGAAACTCTCCTTGCTTATCAAATGGATGAGTACGATATCGTGCAAGCAAAAGTCGCAGCGTCTGAAACGCCGCTGATTGATGATTTAGCCGGTATGGGGTTTTCATTTGTTGAAGGTGAAATCGATTTCGCTCTTACTATTGGCACAGAAAATGCTTATTTAAAAGCTGGTTTAACAGCAGAAGACCACGTTATTGTTGCACAAGTGGATGATATCCCTACGTTGCGGCAAGCCGCTGAGTCTGTCTTTAGCAAAAGCCGCTTTAGAGCACCTTGGTACCGTGATGGTGATAGCGGGCAGTTTTATGCGTTGTGGATAGAAAAATCAGTTCTGGGTACGTTTGACCACACTTGTTTACTGGTTAAAGATGCGTCTGGTACGGTATTGGGCTTCGTGAGTTTGCGGCACCTTGATGCAGAAACGGCACGGGTTGGCCTACTAGCGAAAATGCCAGAAGCGAAAGGGCAAGGTGTGGGGCGTAAGTTGATGTCAGCAGCATTTAATTGGTGTGTGGAACACCAAAAAAGACAGTTAAATGTGGCCACGCAAATCAGTAATGTTGCGGCATTAAATCTTTATTCACGTAGCGGTGCAGCAATTGACAGTACCGCCTATTGGTTATACAGGGGACAACATGATTCCATTTAATAAACCACCCGTTGTAGGTACTGAATTAGAGTATATGAGACAAGCCATGGAAAGTGGCAAACTGTGTGGTGACGGTGGCTTCACGAAACGTTGTGAAGAATGGATGGAAAAACGGTTTAATTGCCCAAAAGTGCAGTTAACGCCATCTTGTACGGCCTCATTAGAAATGGCAGCGATCCTGATTGATACTAAGCCAGGTGATGAAATTATCATGCCAAGCTTTACTTTTGTATCAACCTCTAACGCATTCGTATTACGTGGCGCTAAAATCGTGTTTGTTGATATCCGTCCGGATACCATGAATATCGATGAAACTAAAATTGAAGCTGCAATCACTGAGCGTACACGTGCCATTGTTCCTGTCCACTATGCAGGTGTTGCTTGCGAAATGGACACCATCATGGCTATCGCAAAAAAACACAATTTATTCGTGATTGAAGATGCGGCACAAGGTGTGATGTCGACGTATAAAGGCAAAGCACTGGGGACTATCGGTCACATTGGCTGCTATAGCTTCCACGAAACTAAAAACTACTCTTCAGGCGGTGAAGGTGGAGCAACACTGATCAATGATAAAGACCTGATTAGTCGTGCCGAAGTGATCCGTGAAAAAGGGACAAACCGTAGCCAATTTTTCCGTGGTCAAGTCGATAAATACACATGGCGTGACATTGGTTCAAGTTACTTGCTGTCAGATCTACAAGCGGCTTACTTATGGGCACAGTTAGAAGAAGCGGACAAAATTAATGACCGCCGTTTACTGCTATGGAAACGTTATGATGAAGCGTTGCAGCCACTGGTTGATGCAGGGCGTTTAGTCCTAGCAACTGTGCCGGAAGGCTTAAAACATAATGCTCATATGTTCTATATCAAACTCAAAGATATCGAAGAGCGTACTGAATTCAACGATTACATGAAATCTCATGGTATTTTGACGGTATTCCACTACGTTGCATTGCACACTAGCCCTGCAGGTATTGAGTTTGGCCGTTTCCATGGTGAAGATAAATACACGACATCAGAAAGTGACCGCTTAGTGCGTTTACCGATGTTCTACAACATGACTGATGACGAACAGCAGACAGTCATTGAGCGAATCAAAGCGTTCTTTGCCTAATGTCTCTCGCTAAAGCATCGGTTTGGACTGCTGGGTCTACCCTGATTAAAATCGGGGTAGGCCTGTTAATTGTTAAGTTATTTGCAGTCTCATTTGGCCCCAGCGGTGTGGGGCTGGCGGGCAACTTCCGCCAATTAATTACTGTGCTAGGGGTATTATCAGGCGCAGGGATTTTTAATGGTGTCACAAAATATGTGGCAGAACATCATCAAGATCCACAGAAGCTACGTGCAATTCTTGGGACATCGTCAACGATTATCCTTGGGTTTTCGACCTTATTAGCGATTATTTTTTTACTTTGTAGCCCGCTTATTAGTGAGGCGCTATTTGATAGTACAAAATATAGCTCTGTTATTCAAATGGTTGCCTTGATCCAAATGGGGATCGGTTACGCTAACTATTTCTTAGCTATCTTAAAAGGTTATCGAGACGCGTCAGGTAATGCATTAGCGATTATTTTTGGTAGCATAATTGGGGTTATTGCCTATTATTTATGCTATCTAGTTGGCGGGTATGAAGGTGCACTAGCAGGGTTAGCATTAGTCCCTGCGCTAGTAGTGCTGCCTGCGGCTGGGATGATAATTAAACGCAAGCAGTTTGCATTATCGTCATTGAAACCGGCATGGGATAAGGCGATTGCGACTAATTTAGGCAAATTTACGGTCATGGCGATGCTAACCGCAGTCACACTGCCAGTCGCTTATATCATGATGCGAAACCTGCTCGCCCAAACCTATAGTTGGGATGAAGTGGGGTTATGGACCGGTGTGACCACCATTTCAGATGCCTATTTACAGTTTATTACCGCGACATTTTCAGTGTATTTATTGCCGACGTTATCGCGTTTGCAGCATAAAAATGAAATTTCCGCAGAGATTGTTAAAGCATTGAAATTCGTTTTACCTGCCGTTGCCGTAGTGAGTTTTACGGTTTGGTTACTACGTGATTTTGCGATTTGGTTGCTGTTCTCAAAAGAATTTACTGGAATGAGAGACCTGTTTGCATGGCAGCTAGTCGGTGATGTATTGAAAGTGGGAGCGTATGTATTTGGCTATTTGGTCATTGCCAAAGCTGCATTGCGTTTTTATGTCCTCACTGAAGTTAGTCAATTTATATTATTAACGGGCTTTGCGCATTGGCTTATCCCTGAACATGGTGCAGTAGGCGCAACTCAGGCTTATATGGCCACTTATATTGTCTATTTTACTTTATGTTGTTGCGTATTTTTGATTTACCGTAGGCGAGCATGACAACCTTAATACATGTACTGGGATCGAATCTCCCACATCACAATCAGACGGTACTGACGTTTTTTAATGACGTCATTTGCCAAGAAATGGCTCCGTCATCAAAGCCGCATTTTATGGTGGTAAGCGATGATGCGCAGCTTGCTGACGCTTATCCTCAGCTAAAAATAGATGTTTTTGCGAATAAACAGGCCATTGCTAATAGTGTTATACAGCGTGCTAAGGCAGACCGCCGTACTCGATTTTTCTTTCATGGGCAATTTAACGCCCCTATTTGGCTAGCGCTATTATTTGGGCAAATTAAATCCCACCAGTTTTGGTGGCATATATGGGGAGCTGACCTTTATGAAGAGTCTAGCTCTCTAAAATTTAAGTTATTCTATATTTTGCGTCGTCTAGCACAGAAAAAAGTAGGGCATGTGTGCGCAACACGTGGGGATTTGTGCTATTTCCACCAGTCGAACCCTAAAGTGCCTGCGACAGTGTTGTATTTCCCAACACGAATGGACCCTGCATTGACAATAAGCGAGCCTAAGGCGCGTGAAGGCTCTCAGTTGACTATTTTGTTGGGTAACTCAGGTGATCGTTCTAATCGTCATGTAGAGGCTCTGAGTGCGATTAAACAGCAATTTGGTGATGAGGTTAAGGTTATTGTCCCAATGGGCTATCCTGCCAATAACCAAAGCTATATCCAACAAGTCGAACAGGCTGCGAGTAGTGAGTTTACCTCAGGGCAAGTGGAAATCCTGAAAGAGCGCATGGAATTTAGCGAGTACCTTAATTTGCTCAAAACCTGTGACCTTGGCTATTTTATTTTTAATCGCCAGCAAGGTGTTGGCACCGTTTGTTTGCTAATCCAGTTTGGCATTCCATTTGTCATTAGCCGTCAAAATACATTTTGGCAGGATTTAACTGCTCAAAATGTCCCAGTCTTTTTCTATGGTGACAACCTGACGATACCGCTAGTGGATGAAGCTCAGCGACAAATGAGCCTATTAGATAAACACCAGATTGAATTTTTTGCTCCCAACTTTACTGAGGGCTGGAAAGCCGTTCTCAGTGCCGTGGAGGAGCGAGCATGACGCTGACGGAATTGGGCGGCTTAGCACTGGTCTATCTGATATCAATTATTTTTATTGGTACTTTGTTATACAAAGAGTTTTTACGTGCTCGGTTTAACTTCAATATTTTCTTTTCAATGCTGTATTTATTGACGTTTTACTTTGGTTTTCCATTAACTTGCGCTTTAGTTTTTCAATTTGATGTTGCCGTTGTGAAGGCGGATTACTTACTTTATGCCCAACTCGCGGCTACCAGTTTTTATGCAATTTATTATGTTGCTTATAAAACACGGCTTTCTAGGCAACCAGACGCACCGCGGCGAGCGTTGTTTAGCATGAACAAAGTGGAAACGAATCTAACCTGTCTGTTATTGATACTGATTGCTGTCGTGACAGTCGGTATCTTCTTCATGCAGAACGGTTTTTTGCTGTTTAAGTTAAAATCTTATAGCCAAATTTTCTCCAGCCAAGTTTCTGGTGTGGCATTAAAACGCTTTTTCTATTTCTTCATACCGGCAATGTTGATTGTTTATTTCTTGCGACCGACACAGAAACGCTGGGTTTTCTTCCTCGTTAGTACCGTCGCATTTGGTTTCTTGACCTATGTTATTGTCGGAGGAACAAGAGCGAACATCATCATTGCTTTCGCACTCTTCTTATTTATTGGGATTGTCAGAGGTTGGATTACGCTGTGGATGCTAGCTGCCGCTGGGGTCGCCAGTATTGTAGGGATGTTCTGGTTAGCCTTAAAACGCTATGGGTTAGATGTCAGCGGTGCCGAAGCATATTACACTTTCTTGTATTTAACGCGGGACACATTTTCCCCGTGGGAAAACTTAGCATTACTACTAAGCCATTATGATGAGATGGATTTTCAAGGCCTAGCTCCGATTATCCGTGACTTTTATGTTTTCATTCCTTCTTGGGTTTGGCCTGAGCGCCCAGATACGGTATTGAACTCTGCCAATTATTTTACGTGGGAAGTGCTGAACAACCATTCTGGGCTGGCAATTTCTCCAACACTGATTGGTTCATTGGTGGTGATGGGCGGGGTGATTTTTATACCACTCGGAGCCATAGTTGTGGGGCTTATCATCAAATGGTTTGATTGGATCTATGGCATGAGCCTGAAAGAACCAAATCGCTATAAGGCAGCCATTATGCAGGCATTTTGTTTTGGCGCCATTTTCAACATTATTGTTTTGGCTCGTGAAGGCGTGGATTCTTTCGTCTCACGGGTGGTTTTCTTCTGCTTAATATTCGGACTGTGTCTGGTGTTAGCAAAATTACTGTATTGGTTATTTGAAAGTGCAGGGCTTATTCGCACAAAAACAGTTTCTTTTTTAAGAAGCCAACAGCGTGAAAGCCGCTAAAGGAGTATCATGGAATCGTCATCAACTCAGTCTTCATCTGTTACACAGTCATCTATCCCACAATATAGTATTCGTGGTCATAATATTTGGGGCTTTAAAAATATGGCCCATTTCTTAGACTATTTATTTGCTGGTGGAGAAACAAAAACGGGAACACTCGTTGCGATTAATGCAGAAAAAGTGATGATCGCTGAACAAGATACGGCTTTAAATACATTACTAGGCCAAGCTGAATATTTATATGCTGACGGAATTAGTATTGTCCGTGCTATCCGTCGTAAATACCCACAAGCTGAAGTTTCTCGTGTCGCTGGTGCTGATTTATGGGAAGGGCTAATGGAAAGGGCCGGTAAAGAAGGCACGCCGGTTTTCTTAGTGGGTGGCAAACCCGAGATTCTAGAACAAACTGAAAGCAAACTACGCTCGCAGTGGAATGTGAACATTGTTGGTTCGCAAAACGGCTATTTTACCGCGGAAGACCGAAATACTTTGTTCGAACGCATCCACGCAAGTGGCGCTAAAATTGTTACCGTTGCGATGGGTTCGCCGAAACAAGAAATTTTTATGCGGGATTGCCGAAGTGTGTATCCGGATGCGTTATATATGGGCGTTGGTGGGACTTATGATGTGTTTACAGGGCATGTTAAACGCGCCCCGAAAGTGTGGCAAAACTTAGGGCTAGAATGGTTATATCGCTTATTATCTCAACCTTCCCGTATTACTCGTCAGTTTAAATTACTGAAATTTTTAGGCTACTATTACGGTGGCAAGCTGTAGTTTTTGTAGTGGTTTGATTTATATTGTTATTTTCAATAAGTTTAACTCACTGTAAGTAGGCTTAACGGGCTTACTTACAGTTCGCACGCTTCCGAATAGCTGGTCTCTTCCTTCAAATATTTCTATAATCCCTCAAAAATAAGTATGTTCGCATCAGTTTGTGCTCAATCTTGCGGCTATGGCATTTTTTTAATCGCCTAATTGATACTTTTCGAATAATTGCAGTGATTATTACTAACTGGGTTTCAATTAAAACTGCATTTTCATTATCTAATTTTGACAGGGGTATGTATGGGAAATCCACAGCAGGGGCTTCAACGTGGGTTAGAAGCGCGCCATATCGAGCTTATCGCACTCGGGGGAACCATTGGCGTTGGTTTATTTATGGGGTCGGCCAGTACGCTGAAATGGGCGGGGCCTTCGGTTTTACTGGCATATATCATCGCCGGGATTTTTGTTTTCTTCATTATGCGTTCAATGGGGGAAATGCTATTTCTTGAGCCTGTAACGGGTTCTTTTGCTTCATTTGGGTATAAATATTTAAGTCCGTTTTGGGGGTGCCTGACTGCTTGGGGCTACTGGTTTATGTGGGTGGCTGTCGGTATTTCAGAGATCACTGCCATTGGTGTATATGCCGAATATTGGTTCCCTGATGTGCCTCAATGGATTTTTGCCATTATCGCAGTGGTATTAGTGGCATTAGCTAACTTAGCCGCTGTACGGCTGTATGGCGAGCTTGAGTTTTGGTTTGCCATGATCAAAGTCACCACGATTGTGGTGATGATTTTAATTGGCCTAGGGCTGATTTTTTTTGGTCTGGGTAATAACTTTGAGCCGATTGGGCTTGCGAATCTCACTGAACATGGTGGCTTCTTTGCCGGGGGCTGGAAAGGCTTCTTATTTGCTTTGTGTATCGTTGTGGCCTCTTATCAAGGGGTTGAGCTGGTTGGGATCACTGCGGGTGAAGCGAAAAACCCGCAAGTCACGTTAAAAAAAGCGATCAATAATATTTTGTGGCGCATATTAATTTTTTATGTAGGTGCCATTTTTATTGTAGTGACGCTATTTCCGTGGACGGAAGTGGGCTCACAAGGTAGCCCGTTTGTCCTTACCTTTGCGAAAGTGGGAATTGTGTCCGCAGCGGCGGTAATTAATTTTGTGGTGTTAACTGCGGCGTTATCTGGTTGCAATAGTGGTATGTATAGTGGTGGGCGTATGCTGTACGCCTTAGCGCAAAATAAGCAATTGCCTCGCTCATTATTGAAATTAACAAAAAATGGCGTACCGGCACGTTGCGTGGGTTTTACTATCCTATGCTTAGTCGCCGGATCAAGCTTGAACTACATCATACCGAATCCAGAGAAAGTCTTTGTTTATGTCTATAGTGCGAGTGTGTTACCAGGAATGGTGCCTTGGCTGGTGTTATTGACTAGCCAAATCCGTTTTCGTCAACAAAACAAAGAAAAACTTGTAGGGCACCCTTTCAAATCGATTCTTTTTCCATGGGTTAACTATGTGACCTTGCTCTTTTTAGCTTGCGTATTGATTGGAATGGCGATTAATCCAGATACTCGCTTATCTTTAATCGTTGGAGCCATCTTCTTAGGGGGTGTTTCTCTCCTTTATTTCATCATTCGACTGTTCAATAACCGTAACGGAAAAGTTTAACGGCGGGGTTTTGATAGATTTTTATTAGGTGCACAGCGAAAAAGAGGGTAAATATGCTCTCTTTCTCAACGAAATGGATAAAAGGCAAGCAATCGATATTTTTATTTCAAAAAGGACTAGACAGCGGGAGGATAAATCCGTACTATCCTCTCCCGCAACGGCGTTAAGCGCCCGTAGCTCAGCTGGATAGAGCGCTGCCCTCCGGAGGCAGAGGTCTCAGGTTCGAATCCTGTCGGGCGCACCAGTTTTAGCGCTTCGCTACGGTTGGCAAAATGACGTTGTATGTAGTAATATAGCAACGCTTTGAAAAAAGTGAAGTTATGGTGGCTATAGCTCAGTTGGTAGAGCCCTGGATTGTGATTCCAGTTGTCGTGGGTTCGAGTCCCATTAGCCACCCCATTTTTTTGTGACATTGCGAGGGTGGCGGAATTGGTAGACGCGCTAGCTTCAGGTGTTAGTGTCCTATGGACGTGGGGGTTCAAGTCCCCCCTTTCGCACCACGAAGAAATGTAATAGTACTATTCACTATTAATAAGTACTACAAAAATTTCGGCGAGTAGCGCAGCTTGGTAGCGCAACTGGTTTGGGACCAGTGGGTCGGAGGTTCGAATCCTCTCTCGCCGACCAATTTAAAGAAACCCGTCTTAATCGACGGGTTTTTTGCTTTTTATTCTCTATACTCGCACTCTTCAAACCGTAGTGTTATTGGCTACGTTCATCTACCCGAATCACATACTTATGCGTGCTCATCGGGATATCTTCACTTGCCACTTAGTCACAACTTGACTTGCTTAGAGTATACTCGGTGGAGTTTCTTCAACGAATGACAGGGTATGGTTAATCGCTTGTTTTTATTTGTAATTTAGCCGCTTAACTTGCTTGTGTCGTAAAATAGATACAATCCATCATATTGATGTCGTCAAAAGGTGACATTTTACCTATTGATTTATAAGGAAATATAAATAACTGTTTTATGATGTCTCTAAACTGCGACAAAATAGAGTGGTAAGTTTCGGGCAACATATTAGTGAATTCTTTAAAGGTAGAGCGGTTTACTTCCAAGAAGAAAAATAGTTGTGTAAAACCGAGGGATGGGAAAGAAACCAAAAGAGTGAGCTTAAAAAATACCGTTTTAAAAAAGTTGGCACGTATTGTGCATTATTATATACGTAGATGCTCATCTCACTTCTTATGACAGCGAAGCTTCATAAACCCAGAGATGACGCAAAGCCGATTATCGGTGCCTATTGTCCACCTTAGATGATCAAGAGCTCATCCTCTTACCATCAACGAACGGGCGAAACGTTGAGTGAGGCACCATCCGTCTGTAGACCTGATTGTATTTTACACCTGCCTTGTGCAGGTGTTTTTTTTGTCTATACAAAACACTGAGCCCCCTAGAAAATGACTAAGAGGCCGAAAATAAGATAGGTATTAGCTTCTACCTTTACTAAACCATTTACTGAACCAGCGAGTAATATAGGTATAGCAGAGGATAATGAATGTAATAATGAAAATGTCTTTACTAAGATCTTCGGTATTAAAACCAATAATCATAATAAAAACAAAAGGTGATAATACTAACAGCAGAAGATCAAAGAATATTTGTAAACGGTTTGGGGTTGCAATAATCCAGCGCCAAATAGTTTTAATTACATTCATATCGATATCCCTAATTCATTAAAAGCAAAGATGTATATAAAGCTTTATACACTATGTGTTTATTTTATAACATAGTGAAGTGTGTTTTCCTTATCCTTAATAATGATTATTGATTAAACATTGAATTATTTACCTGTAATGTTGCCAATTATAAACCTCATATTTTCCTTTTATGATGATTTAATACGGTTAACGCGATGTATTTAAATTGTTTTTACGTTTTTATTGGGGAAGGTCAGATTAGTCGCCGTTAAGTTTATGAATAAAAAAACTCCACCAAAATGAGTGGAGTTTTTAGATGAGGCCAAACAAAAATATTATTTCCGTTCTTGTTTTAATGAATGGTTTAATGCGTCTTGACGAATTTTTGCTGCTTCGTTAGGTTTATGTTGTCTGTCAAAAGCATCGGCTAACCATGATGCATCTTGCACATCAAAACGTTGTGCTAAAGCGGCTTTAAAGTAGCTTTCAGCTTTGTCCCATTGGGCATGCTGTAGCGATAAAACGCCTAATGTACTGTTAAGCAACGGGGTGGCTCCGTTTTGCTTCTGTAGATGCAAAAGGGTTTTTTCTATAACTTCAGGGCGTTCGCTATTCAGTTTTGGCACCAACAGGATCAAACGCTCATCATATTGCTGCTTTAAACCATCAATAATCATTTTTTCTGCACTTGCAGTATCGCCACATTCAATCAAATGCTCTGCTAAGAAAGCTTGCAATGCGGTTTCATGACGAACTCGGCGAGGCTGTGCTTTCCACCAAACTTTTAGCCCATCACTTCCCCCCTCAGCCATATATTGGTTCATCAACCCTTTGTAAGCCTTTAATTTCAATGCATCGAGCTCATCTTCATTGTGTAACTGTACTTTAGCCATGACAGGAAGTAATTCAATCAGCGACTGATAGGCGCCTGAGCGTAAGTAAGCTTGTTCTGCTAGGCGCAGCACCTCAGGGTGCCTTGGCGCTTTGTCGAGAAGTTTATCAATGCCATTACGGGCAGCATGGACTTCTCCTTCCGCTAATTGGATACGGACACGGCTGATATCAACGGGAAGTTGGTCACTCCCCGCGGCTTCAGCGGCTCTATCCAAGTATTGATGAGTGCGGTACTCATCACCACGCTGTTGAGCAGCTTCGGCAGCCATTAGATAGTTAATAACCGGCTGTTGAGAGAAATCAGCATGTTTGCTCATTAATTTTTCAACTTGCTCGAAATCACCTTCTGCTAATTTCAGCAGCGCTTTTTGTGTTTGGGTATGTGCTTTGTGGTATTTACGACCACTTACCCAACCTCGGGTACGTGATGTCGTGCTGATAAAGCGGCGGTAGCACCAACCAAGGAATAACAGCACAAACTGGAGCAAAATAAAGCCCAAAACGAGGCTAGTTACACTGGTCGTGATGTCATAATTATCTGTACGGATAAAAACATAACCTTGGTGACCCGCTAATAATGGGCCTAAGATTATCCCTGCAATAAGCACTATAAATAGGATCAAGACTTTTATCATAATTACCCCCTATTACCAGCAGGCTTTGCTGATTCAATAGGGTGCGGATTGTCAGCGGACTCTGCTTTTTGCGTATCCGTGGCGGGAACTGCGGCATCTGTCGCCGTTTCTGTTGGCACTTCAGTCGTATCCGCTGCGGCATCAACAGCACCATCGTTAATTTTTGTGTTGTCTGACGACTGAGAAAGTAAGCTACGAACCCGTGTTTGCATGATTTTTTCTAGCTTTTCTTGGCTTTCTAAAGTATCAGGCATATCAATATCAATCGGCTGATTGATTAGGTCATCAATGGTTGATAGAAAGGCTTTAGTTTCAGGCGCTTCAGTATCAAAATAGGCTCTCACCCAGGTCGAAGCTTGTTCTAATGACTGTTTGTATGTGGCTTCTTGATAACGTGGCACAGCTTGTGCTGCAATTAATAGTTGAGAGCGAATATTTTCACGTAGATAAATATCTTGGTTTGGAGCCAGAAGTGGCGCTTCTGATCCATCACGAGCGCGTACGGTGACGAAGTCATTCGCGAAACTTTTCCAGCTACGAGCCAAATTTTGTTTCCAATCCGAAATATCCTCGCTGACGTCCGCGTTATCTTCAACTTTCGCATCTCCACTGTTTAAATCCGCTAAACGTAAGTTGTCCACTTCATTACTGAGCTGGTTTAAACGTAAAATAATGCCGTCATAGTCAACTTGGTTGATTGCGGCTAATTTAGCCATATCACTGTTAATTGATTTACGAATGTCGAGTAGGCTCGGGTCATTCATTTCGGCTAAGCTTGAGTCAGCACTTTTTAACAGAACTGCTGCGGTCACAGGGTCGCGATCATTCCACAGCTTTCTTCCTGCCATTTTAACCATAAAATCAGCTTGTGCGAGGAGCCAACTTTTAACATCAGCGCTGGATAATGCTGTGACATGTGCTTGCAGCTCTTGCATGCGACGGTTGAGATTCTCTTCATATTCACGAGAATGGCTTTTTATTTCAGCATTAGCCGCAACTAATGCGCTTAACCGTTGCCTGTCTGAATTTTGTTGTTCGATTAAATCACTTAATTTTTGTTTTAATTCATTGTTTTCATTTACTAAAGTGGCAGTGCTTTGTTGGGTAAAATAGTATAATCCGCCACCAATAGCGATGATAATAGCAATAGCAATTACACCGCCTATCAGACCAGAACGTTTTTGTTCCGAAGAAGGTTTAGTTTTTGGGCGCTGTTGTTCTGCACCAGCTTCTGGGGTAACCGTCTCGGTTGTTTTATCGTGTTCCGTCATAAATTAGCATCCCATATCGATTGAAATTAATGCTTCTAATAAAGCATTATTATCTGCGCTATTAGCTACACAGACCTTTTGCCATCCGCCTCTGCGGGCTTGGTCTGCAATCCGTTCACTGACGACAAGTAGGCGGCGGGAAAACCACCAAGTTTGGTATTCTTCAGTGATTAATTCATCTAACAAGGCTAGCATTTGACCACTCGTGATCACAACATCTGTAATACCCGTTTGAAACCATTGCTGATTGAACAGGGCTCTCTCATAGTAAACAGGATGCCTTGTATAACATTCACAATAGCTGACTTTTGCGCCCCTAGCCCTTAATGTTGATGCGAGAAGCTCTCGTCCGCCATTTCCTCGTAATAATAGAGCGTTTTTCCCTTCGAGAAATTGAAGTTCAGGGTGTGTCAGTAGTATTTCACTGGTTTCACCTTGTTCAGCCCAACTGATGTTTTTTCCTGTTACTTGTTGAAAATACTGCCCTGTAGAGCGGCCAATTCCATAGTAAGATAACTTATCTGACCAGCTACGCGCCATTTGTTCAAGCGTTAAATTTGCATATTCGACTGCATTTTTAGATAAAAGAAAGACTAAATCATTCGCAGTAAGGCTATCAAGTTGAGGTATAAGGGTATTTAATTCAGCACCGGGTCCAATGCGAATTAAAGGGGAAGCGAAGGCTTCTCCCCCTTTAGCGGTGATTGCTGTGATCAGCTCCGAACCTGCTGGTTCAGGGCGAGTGACAAGCACCTTCATGCAGGCGGGTTTCCTTGGTAAACATCCGCCAGAATTTCCCTTGCACCACGCTCAAGTAATTCTTCAGCCAATGATACACCCGCTTGATTAGCTTCACTCGGAGAAACGAGTCGTTCGCCACGAATAATTACACTACCGTCTGGCGCTCCCACCAAGGCTCGTAGCCATATTTTGTCATCTTGCCAAATAGCGTAACTGCCAATCGGAACTTGGCAACCGCCTTCAAGGCGCATATTCATCGCACGTTCAGCCAGAACACAGGTTGATGTTGAGTCATTATTGAGTTTCGCGAGTAATTCGCGGGTTTTACTATCATTTAAACGGCATTCGATACCAACAGCACCTTGGCCAACTGCAGGTAAGCATTGCTCAGGGGCAAGAGCAGTTTTAATTCGAGTGTCTAACCCCAAGCGTTTTAACCCAGCAACGGCTAAAATAATGGCGTTATATTCACCGCTATCTAATTTTGATAGGCGTGTACCTACGTTGCCACGTAAGTCGCGAATGACTAAATCAGGGCGGAGTTCCCTTAATTGGCATTGACGACGTAAACTCGATGTCCCGACGATACTGCCTTTTGGCAATGCATCAAGGTTGTCGTAGTGGTTTGAGACAAAGGCATCTCGCGGGTCTTCACGTTCACAAATCGTGACTAATCCTAAGCCTTCAGGAAATTCAACAGGGACATCTTTCATCGAGTGAACGGCAATGTCTGCGCGTCCTTCCAACAAGGCAAGTTCTAATTCTTTGACGAATAACCCTTTTCCGCCAACTTTAGCAAGAGGGGTATCAAGGATAATGTCGCCTTTTGTCACCATAGGCACTAATTCAACCTGCAAGCCCGGGTGAAGCTGTTCTAATTTGTCTTTGACAAAGTGCGCTTGCCATAGGGCTAAAGGGCTTTTGCGCGTTGCAATACGCACGATATTTGTTGATGTCATTTTACTGTTTTCTCTGGCGAAGAATGCCGCAGATTAACCATACAATTGACATTAGTTTTAACATGTTAAGGATATTTTTTCCAGCTGGGTGCAAAACCGTGCTCTGAATTGTTTATAGCCGATTTACTTTTTCTACCATGATGCAAGAAAGTGATTCAAAATGAGATGACCTAGAATAGCTATTAAGCAATTTTTTTAGCTTATCGTGCTATTTTTTGTGTGGAACAATCTGTGTTTTCTATTAATTCGTGTTGAAGCGTGTAAGCACAGACGCTGTGCGTATTGTACTTAATATCGTTCGGTTTTGCTGTTTTACTAAACAACAGAGTAAAAAGAAATTATTCCATTGAAAAACAAGGGATATTTTACAGATTAAAAAATAAAAAGCCTTTTTATACAATATGTTGAAAAGCATTTTGTATCAAAAATAAGCGCGTAAAATTATGTGATCTACTTTACCCTTTTGATGCAAGGTGTTAAATTGATCACGTTTCCGACAATCCATTTGAAAATTATTTTAAATCTATCTCTATCTGTTGGGTGCTGGGAAATTCTCAGGTTTGTATTACTTTCATTCAATCAGGCGTAACCTTTGTATCTCTATATTGAAACCTTAAAACAAAGACTGGATGCAATAAACCAATTACGGTTAGAACGTGCAACAGCTTCTATGAGTGAAACCTTCTCGAAGGTTTATAGCTTGCTGCCTGTCTTGTTTCATTATCATCATCCCATGATGCCTGGTTTTATTGAAGGTAATGTCCCTCATGGTGTGTGCTTTTTCTCTCCTGATACAGAGCAAAAAAAATGGTTGGCACCTTTTGAACGTTTTTTGCCCACGATTGAAACTGAAGCGAACGGTGAATTACCGATTACAGGCATTTATTCGATGGGTAGCACTTCATCTGTTGGGCAAAGCCAGTGTTCAGATATCGACGTTTGGGTTTGTCATCCTTCTTGGTTGGACCACGAAGAAAAACGTTTTTTGCAAAAAAAATGCACCTTAATTGAACAGTGGGCAGCATCTTTAGGGATTGATGTCACAGTGTTTTTAATCGATGAAAATCGTTTTCGTCATCATGCCAGTGGGCATATTGGTGGGGAAAACTGTGGTTCAACGCAACACATCCTATTGTTAGATGAATTTTATCGAACCGCTGTACGTATGGCGGGTAAACGTTTGCTGTGGACCATGGTGCCAGTTGAAGAAGAACAGCATTACGATGAATATGTTATGGGGTTGTATGCACAAGGAGTGCTAACACCGAACGAATGGCTTGATTTAGGCGGGTTAAGTGAGCTTTCTGCCGCGGAATATTTCGGTGCAAGCCTATGGCAGTTGTATAAAAGTGTTGATTCCCCTTATAAAGCGGTATTGAAGAGTATTTTACTGGAATCCTATTCATGGGATTACCCTAACGGTAAATTATTAGCCATGGAGTTTAAACGTCATTTACATGCAGGCGAAATTGTGTGTTATGGCTTGGACTCATACTGTTTAATGTTAGAGCGAGTGACACGTTATCTGACTGAAATTAATGATTTAACCCGTCTTGACCTTATCCGTCGTTGTTTCTACCTAAAAGTCTGCGAAAAACTGTCTGAAGAAGAGGGCAACACTTGCGCAGGTTGGCGCCGTGATGTGTTGTCTCAATTGGTTGAATCATGGGGATGGGGATCAGAGCGTTTGTCGATACTCGATACACGTAATCAATGGAAAATTGAGCGTGTCCGTGAAGCGCATAACGAGTTACTTGATACGATGATGCAAAGCTATCGTAACCTCATTCGCTTTGCCCGTAGAAATAATTTAAGTGTTAGTGCAAGCCCACAAGATATTGGAGTATTAACCCGTAAATTATATGCGGCTTTCGAGGCTCTCCCGGGTAAGGTGACGTTAGTTAATCCACAAATCTCACCTGATTTGAGCGAAGCGCATTTAACCTTTATTTATGTGCCAGAGGGGCGAGCTAACCGTAGTGGTTGGTATTTGTATAACCAAGCGCCAAATATTGATACTATTATTGGTCATCAACCTCTTGAATATAACCGCTATTTAAATAAATTAGTGGCATGGGCGTATTTTAATGGCCTGTTAACTGAGACTACTCAGGTTTACATGCATAATGGGAAATCCCAGTGTGATGAACGAAAACTGCTTGAATTGATGCACGATGTTTCAAGCCATTTCCCTATCAGATTACCCGCCCCAACACCAAAAGCGCTTTATAGTCCATGTGAAATTCGCCATCTTGCAATCATTGTTAACTTAGAAAAAGACCCAACACAGGTATATTCTGAGCAAGTCGTTCATGTTGATTTTAGAAAACTGGATATTTTCAGTTTTGGGGAATCACAACAGTGCCTGATTGGTAGCATTGACTTGTTGTATCGTAATTCGTGGAATGAGGTAAGAACGCTACATTTCAGCGGAGAACAGTGCATGTTAGAAGCACTTAAAACCATTTTAGGGAAAATGCATCAAGATGCATCGCCTCCTGAAGCGGTTGAGGTGTTTTGTTATAGTGAGCACTTACGTGGGTTGATTCGTACTCGTGTACAACAGTTGGTATCTGAGTGTGTTGAATTGCGTTTGTCAAGCAACCGAAATGACCCTGGGCGTTTTAAAGCATTGCGTATCGCGGGGCAGACTTGGGGTTTATTCTTTGAGCGTCTGAACGTATCGGTACAAAAACTTGAGAATGCGGTTGAGTTCTACGGGGCTATCTCCCATAACAAACTACATGGCTGGCCCGTTAAACTTCAGGCGAAGAGTGATAACCATTTACCTGCAGTTGTTGATGGCTATGCGAGTGAAGGGATCGTACAGTTTTTCTTTGAAAATACGCCAGATAATACCGGTTTTAATATTTATGTTTTAGATGAGGCGAATCGGGTTGAAATTTATTCTCACTGTGAGGGGTCGAAAGAAGATCTTGTACGTGACGTGAGTAAATTCTATTCTTCTTCCCATGACCGGTTTACCTATGGCGCAAACTTTATCAATTTCAATTTACCGCAATTCTACCAAATCATTAATCAAGATGGTAAAAATCAAGTTGTTGCATTTTCCGGGGCAACATGGCCATTCACAGCGGAAGAAGATGATGACGTTGGGTATGAAATGCACTCGAACCAATCACCGCACCCACAAGCGCACTATTATTGATATTAATGGCAGGCAGTATAGCGTGCTGCCCACCTTCGAAACTTGTAATGCTTAAAATGAAAAGGGCTCTTGGCTTTGAAAGGCAATTGCCTCAGCTAATTTAGTTTTAAATTCATGTCCAGAGCGGTCACAAACCCAATTACCTTGTTGATAATCATAATGGTACCCACCCTGTTTAGTCGCTAGCCATATTTGGTGGAATGCTTCTTGCTTGTTGATAATAATTTTACTGCCATCTTCAAAGCTAAGAGTCATCACACCCCCATTGATTTCACAATCAATATCGGCATCACCCTCATAATTATCTAAATGCTCTTCGATGGTGCTCAGTAGCGTTTCTGCTAGCTGATGAAATTCGCTGTCATTCACGATTAATTTCCTGTTTGCTCACAATGGGTTAATTGAAATTATTATTGTTAACTGAAATTATAGGAGGGAATCTGCATTGGGGTCAATCTAAGCATGCCCACTAAAAACTTCAGACTAAATTTAGCCTAAAGTATATAATATCAGCATGCTAGATAAACAGGCGTGATTTGCAAGGCCACTCCTGTTATTGTGTAAATTATCAGATGTCAAAAGTGAGTAATACGGGCGAAAAAGAATGAAAAAAAGTTTAATTGGGCTTAGTGCACTAGTTGTTTTATTTACCCTTTCTGGCTGTGGCTTAAAAGGCCCGTTGTATTTTCCGCCGGAAGAAACTGCAGCACCGGCTAAGGCATCTGATGTGCAACCTACCGCACAAGACAGCACTGCCAAAGAGCCTGCTCAAACAACAAATAATCAGTAAGCCACCTCTATGGAGCGTGAAATGCAATTTTCTAAAATGCATGGCTTAGGCAATGACTTCATGGTTGTCGATGGCGTTACACAAAATATCTATTTTTCGCCTGAATTGATTTGTCGGTTAGCGGATAGACACACAGGCGTTGGGTTCGATCAACTACTATTGGTTGAAGCACCTTATGACCCTGACCTTGACTTCCATTATCGTATTTTTAATGCAGATGGTAGTGAAGTTGCACAATGTGGCAATGGTGCGCGTTGTTTTGCTCGTTTTGTCAGGCTTAAAGGTTTAACGAATAAGCAAAAAATCAAAGTCAGTACTCAATCTGGCCGTATGACGTTAACTATAAATGAGAATGATGATGTCTGCGTTAATATGGGCGTGCCTGATTTTGAACCACAGAGAGTGCCATTTCGCGCAGTTAAAGAAGAAAAGACCTATATTATTCGAGCACAAGAACGTACAGTGTTGTGTGGAGTGGTCTCAATGGGTAACCCGCATTGTGTCATTCAAGTTGAAAGTATTCATACGGCAGAAGTTGAGGTTTTAGGCCCTGCTTTAGAAAATCATGAGCGCTTTCCAGAACGTGCCAATATTGGCTTTATGGAAATTATCAGTGCTGACCACATCCGCTTGCGCGTTTATGAACGTGGGGCTGGGGAAACTCAAGCTTGTGGTAGTGGAGCATGTGCGGCTGTCGCGGTTGGAATTAGTCAAGGGCTACTGGCGAAGCGGGTCAAAGTCGATTTACCGGGAGGCTCATTAGATATTTCCTGGGAAGGCCCTGGTTCGCCACTTTACATGACAGGCCCTGCAACACATGTTTATGATGGAGTCATTCAACTATAATTTTGAATAGCCGAAGAGGGAAAAATGGATAAAACCAAAAAAGCACAGGAATTGACTCATCAAATTGATGAGCTTGATATCGTGCGCTACTTAACGGAAAACCCCTATTTTTTTCTTCGTAATGCGCAACTGTTGGAACAATTAAAAGTACCCCATGTCGTGCGGGAAGCTATTTCATTACCTGAGTTAGTGATGAGTCGTCAACGGTTGAAAATCAAAGAGCTCGAACAAGATATTCGTTTTATGGTTGAGCAAGCTCATGAAAATGTAGAGCTTTTTGATGAATTACTAGTGTTGGTGATTGAAATGTCATCAGCAGAAAGTTTACAGCAAATGCTGCTAGCGCTAAATCGTTGGGCAAAAAAACTGGGTTTATCCGGTGCTCAGGTGCGTTTGTTTAGTGACAGCTGGCATTTGTCTGCCCCTTTGGATGCACATCAATTAGTTATTTCGCGTCGTGTATTTGAACCCGTGAGAATTCAACGATTTGGCGATAAACGTAACTACCTCGGTCGGTTGAATGGCCCTGAAATCCAATTACTTTTACCTGATGCATTAAATGTCGGCTCAGTTGCTATTTCACTGTTTGGTCAGCATGGTGAATCTGGTATGGTCATCTTTACTAGTCGGGATCGTGAACATTATCAACATGGTATGGGAACGGTCATGTTGGAGAAAGTCGCTCAAATTCTACCGAGGTTATTATGCCAATGGATAGAACGCCTATAAAAAATCAGCCTGAAGGGCTGATGACCCAAATTGAGGCCTTTCTGTATTATCTGCGTGTTGAACGTCGGCTAAGCCCTGTCACGATAACTAATTATCGTCGCCAATTGAGTGTGATTGTGGAAATGTTAGTCTCACTAAATATCCACGAATGGCAAAAAGTTGATGCAACGATTGTGCGCAACGTTGCCGCTAAAAGTCGTAAATCGGGCTTACAAGCCGCAAGTATGGCGTTGCGGTTATCATCACTGCGCAGTTTTTTTGATTGGATGGTGCACCAAGGGGAATTACCCGCAAATCCCGCAAAAGCCATTCATGTCCCTAAATCCAAAAAGCGTCTTCCTAAAAATATGGATGTGGATGAAGTCTCCCAACTTTTGAATATGGAGAGTGGTGACCCGCTTGTCGTACGTGACCGAACGATGCTTGAAGTGATGTATGGCGCAGGGTTACGTTTATCTGAGCTAGTTGGGCTGGATGTTCGCCATCTTGATTTAAATACGCGTGAAGTGTGGGTCATGGGGAAAGGAAGTAAAGAGCGCAGAGTACCAATGGGGAAAACAGCGGTGAGCTGGCTACAGCGTTGGCTTGAGATGCGAGAGCTCTATGAGCCAGAAGATGACGCTGTTTTTATTTCAACCCAAAGTGGTAAACGTATTTCGAATCGGAACGTACAGAAACGTTTTGAGCAATGGGGTATAAAACAAGGGGTTAATAGCCACATTAACCCGCATAAATTACGCCACTCTTTTGCGACACATATCCTTGAATCAAGTGGGAATTTACGTGGGGTGCAAGAACTTCTTGGGCATGCAAATTTATCGACAACACAAATCTATACGCACCTTGATTTTCAGCACTTAGCAAACGTTTATGATGTGGCTCATCCAAGAGCAAAGAGGGAGAAACCTTAATGCATTTTTACCGTCCGTTATCACCCATTCTGGCGATCACGTTTGATTTGGATGATACGCTTTATGATAACCATCCCGTTATTGATAAAACGGAAGAAGAAGTTTTACGTTTTGTCCGTGAATATGATCCGCGTTTTAATCATTTTAGTAATGAAGACCTTTATGCATTTCGTCGCCTTGTCGAAGAGCAAGAGCCTGATATCTATCATGATATATCACGCTGGCGTTGGCTTTCTTCCAAAATGATGTTTTGCCATTATGGCTACTCAAAAGAAGCCGCACAAAAAGGAGCGGATGACATCATGGCGCATTTCACTTATTGGCGAAATAGAATTGATGTCCCAAAATCTACCCATGAAACACTGTGCCAGCTGGCAGAAAAAGTTCCGCTGGTGGCGATTACTAATGGAAATGCAGAACCGGAAGCGTGTGGGTTAGGCCAGTATTTTCAGTTTGTCTTGAAAGCGGGGCCAGATGGCCGCTCTAAGCCATTTTGTGATATGTATCGTTTAGCTGCGAAGCGGCTTGAGATTGAGCCACAATTTATTCTTCATGTTGGTGACAACTTGCTAACGGATGTTGAAGGTGCAATTAACAGTGGCATGCAAGCTTGCTGGATCAACACAAATCAAAAAACACTGATGGAAGAGAAAGAGGTACGTTTATTACCACACGTGGAAATTTCGCGGTTGGATTCTCTCTTATCATTGGTATAATCATTTGCTGTATAAAAAAACAGTGGCATTCGCCATTGTCAACAACCTCACAGTGGTGTTAGCCACTGTTTTGCTTTGATGGTAACTATGGACGTCTCTTATCTGCTTGAAGGCCTTAATGACAAACAGCGCGAAGCGGTTGCCGCACCGCGTACCAATTTACTTGTCCTTGCGGGGGCTGGTAGTGGTAAAACTCGGGTGCTAGTGCATCGAATCGCATGGCTGATGTCTGTGGAAAATGCTTCTCCATTTTCAATTATGGCAGTGACGTTCACGAACAAAGCAGCGGCAGAAATGCGCCATAGAATCAATCAATTGATTGGTACTAGTGAAGGCGGTATGTGGATAGGGACATTCCATGGCTTAGCGCATCGTTTATTGCGCCAACATTACATGGACGCCAATTTACCACAAGACTTCCAAATTCTAGATAGTGATGACCAATACCGTTTAATTCGTCGTTTACTTAAGGCGATGAATTTAGATGAAAAACAATGGCCGCCACGTCAGGGGATGTGGTACATCAATGGCAAAAAAGATGAAGGTTTGCGGCCTCAGCACATTGAAGCCTATGGTAACCCAGTTGAAGCCACATGGTTAAAAGTATACCAAGCTTACCAAGAAGCTTGTGATAGAGCCGGGCTGGTAGATTTTGCTGAGCTATTATTACGAGCCCATGAATTGTGGTTAAACAAACCTCACGTATTGCAGCATTATCGTGAGCGCTTTACCAATATTCTTGTCGATGAATTTCAAGATACCAACAATATCCAATACGCATGGATCCGTGTACTTGCTGGAGATACAGGCAAAGTCATGATTGTTGGTGATGACGACCAGTCAATCTATGGCTGGCGTGGTGCACAAGTCGAAAATATCCAGCGCTTTCTCAATGATTTTCCTGGCGCAGAAACTATCCGTCTAGAGCAAAACTACCGTTCAACGAATAATATCTTAAAAGCGGCGAACGCACTGATCGCGAATAACAGTGACCGCTTAGGGAAAAATCTATGGACGGAAGGCGGAGATGGCGAGCCAATATCCCTCTACTGTGCGTTTAATGAGTTAGATGAGGCGCGTTATGTGGTTGGCCGCATCAAACAATGGCATGAAAATGGTGGAGCCTTACAAGATTGCGCCATCTTGTACCGTAGTAATGCCCAGTCTCGTGTATTGGAAGAGGCGCTCATTCAAGGTGCAATGCCATATCGTATTTATGGTGGGCAACGTTTCTTTGAGCGCCAAGAGATTAAAGATGCACTTTCTTATTTAAGATTAATAGCAAATCGTAATGATGATGCCTCCTTTGAACGAGTGGTAAATACACCAACCCGTGGCATCGGCGATAGAACATTAGATACTGTTCGCCAAACTGCACGGGATCAACAACTAACATTATGGGAAAGTTGTGAGTACTTACTTCGCGAGCAGGTGTTGGGAGGCCGTGCAGCGGCCGCAATTGAGCGTTTCTTAGAATTAATCGATGCGTTAGCCAAAGAAACTCAAGATATGCCATTACATGTTCAGGCAGATAGAGTGATCAATGACTCAGGCTTGCGTGCGATGTATGAGCAAGAAAAAGGTGAAAAGGCGCAGGCTCGCATTGAAAACTTGGAAGAGTTAGTCAATGCAACCCGTGATTTTAGCTATCAAGACGAAGACCAAGACTTAATGCCATTGCAGGCTTTTCTTTCTCATGCGGCATTGGAAGCTGGTGATGGGCAAGCGGATGTCAGCCAAGATGCTGTTCAATTGATGACTTTGCATTCAGCTAAAGGCCTAGAGTTTCCAGTTGTATTCATTGTGGGCATGGAAGAAGGCATGTTCCCAAGTCAAATGTCGATGGATGAAAGCGGTCGTCTTGAAGAAGAGCGTCGTCTTGCTTATGTGGGTATTACCCGTGCAATGGAAAAACTCACAATTACTTATGCAGAAAGCCGCCGTTTATATGGCAAAGAGGTTTATCACAGGCCTTCTCGTTTTATTGGCGAGTTGCCGACAGAGTGTGTTGAGGAAGTTCGCTTGAGAGCGCAGGTTTCAAGACCCGTTAGCCATCAGCGCCTTGGTACACCGATTAGCCAAAATGATTCGGGTTATGCTCTAGGTCAGCGTGTCATGCACCCTAAATTTGGTGAAGGCACGATTATTAACCTTGAAGGTAGTGGGGAACACTGCCGCTTGCAAATTGCCTTTCAAGGTCAAGGGATTAAGTGGCTGGTGGCGTCTTATGCACGGTTGGAGAGCCTATAAAACTCATGCTATCAATAATAAATATCACTGATAGTTATTTCGGTGATATTTATTATAATCTATTCAATAAATAATTAGCGTAAAAATTATTTATTATTATATTGATAATAAAATTAGACATGTGTCTGTTGTACTATATAAATACTAAATTAGTTATTTATTACCTGCTTATGTATCATTTTTTTGCTGTACATGTCAGTTTTATAGTATTAATACACTAAGGGATATAAAAATATGAATACTAATTTTGATATTAAAAATAATGAAAAGCATAAAGAAATTGAGTCATTACTTCAATCAATAGAAAATCGAATTAAAAAAACAAAAGGTGCAGAGAATTCATTAAGGAAGGAAATTAATGAGTTGAAAGCGAAAAAATACACAGATGATGGGGTGTCGTCAGCGCCATTAGTAAGAGAAATGAAAGAAAAATTAAGTGAGATTACAATTAGTCGAATTAAACATGAAAGGATGTTAGATTCTATGAATGAAACAATTCAAACCAGAACTAATAAGATGATAGGTAATTTGGAATTAGATTCTGTAAATGAGTCTACGATGAATGAAAGAATAAATGTGGTTAATTTAATTTCAAAAATCTCACATAACACAAACAATAAAATATCTGATTCAGCAAGAAGTAATATTATTAATGCTAATAATCAGACTATTAAAATAAAACAGGCTATAACAAGGGTTGCAGAACTGACTAAGCAAATAAATAGCGAATATAAAGAAGCTAGATTGAAGCTATTAGTCCAGACTAGTAACCAGCAAGCTATTAGCGAACAAATAGCTTCTTTCTCTATGCCTGATGAAGTGAGTTCTGTAATGGATAATGCAATAGAATCACCAACAAAAATGAATAGTATTGCTCACCATAACTGTGGTGGTTTAGGCAGAACAGGATTTTGTTTATCAGGGCATTTAAGCTAATCAATCGTTTTATTTATTGAATTCAAGGTATTCAACAAAGAGTTGAATGCCTTTTTTAATTTTAATGTAAGGTTGGATGACAAGTGTGATTTCTGTGATTTTTTCTTACTCTATGATAATTAATATTATATTTTCAGTGATTAGTATTGATGGAATGTTTTAATCATCAGGATTTGAGTTTTTAATTTTATTTTTTTGTTTTCTTGCCGTATAAAGTTTTACCGAATAACCTTCCTAACACTCATCATGTCAATTAATAAACTTATTGATTCACTTTCCTCACAAGGTTGGTATGTGTGGGACGATTTCTTGACTCTGTCCGAAGTTAAAGAAATAAAACAATGCATTCCGAATACATTACAAGACGCACGTATTGGACATCGGGACTCATTACAAGGCAATAAAGCGATTCGTGGCGACCAAACGGTTTGGTTAGAGCCTGAAATGGGAAGTTCAATAGTCCATTATCTCGATAAAATGGAGCAGGTCAGGCAAGAACTTAACTGTCAGCTTTATCTTGGTCTACGTGATTTTGAAACACATTTTTGCCGTTACCCAAATGGTGGTTTTTATAAGAAACACGTGGATAACCCAAGAGGTGTTGGTCGACGAAAAATTACGACGGTTCTATATATGAATGAACAATGGCACCATGGCGATGGTGGCGAGTTGGTTGTCTATGACCAAGAAGATAATCAATTGTTTAAATTAGAACCCATTGCAGGTCGTATGATCTTTTTTATGTCAGAAGAATTTCCTCATGAAGTGCTCCCGACAGAACAAACTCGCGAAAGTATCGCGGGGTGGTTTTTAATCGAAAAAAGGCTTTAACCCGTTCAGGCTATTACCACCTCTTATAGAGGTGGCTGATAGAAGTATTTCCATTATTTATACGCATAATAAATTTTATAATAGTAGTAATTTTAATATATTGGTTTGATTTTTTATTTTTCTTGATGTTAACTTTATTTGAACTTTAGTTTTTTAATATTAAATTATAAATTGTATTTTCTACTGTGTGACTAAATTATATAAAAAGGAGTTTATAAATGAACAATACTGATAATTTTGGTTATGGTTCTAAACAATCTCAACAAGGTATTAGTGTGACGGAGTATAATCGACAATTAGAAAAAGCATTGAAGAAATTAAGTGAGAAAAACATTGGCGATACTGTGATGATTAATTCTAATAATGATATGTCATCATTAATACAAAATGTAAATTATTTTCCAATGCCAAAAGACCATTGTTCGGTTATTGAAGTGGGTTGCTACTCCTCTAAATTGAATAGTTCGACTTTTTATGATTTTAAATAATTTACTTTCGAAATCGAATCATTAAGTATTGTCCAATATTGCATTAAATTATGTGCCACCTCTAATTCGAAGTGGCACTAATTTTACATTAATCGTTTAAATTCATTTCCTACAAAAATCATAGTCGCATTTCCTCGTTCAATTTGATAGTGAGATAGATGGCGCTGTTTACCTAATGCGTTTGATTTTTTCGATTGATACTCATCAAGCTTCCATTGTATTAACTGTTTTGCGAGTTTTTTATTTGCATGTTGGCTACGTTCAGATTGAATTTTAACTGTAATTCCCGTAGCAACATGCTTAGCTCTAACCGCTGAGGACGTTTTATTAACATGCTGCCCTCCAGCCCCTTGTGCTTTGGTGAACTCAAATTCAATTTCACTTTCTTCGATAGGTTGAACCGGGGAAAATTGAGTCACAGTTAAGAACCAATTTTTTCGTTTATGACGAGGCCTAATAGGGCTTTGGCATTGCCATTGGACTGTACCACACCAAGTGCTTGCTAAACTTTCAGCATCTTTACCATCAAGGCAAACTAAGGCAGATTTTAGACCTTTTTTAGAGGGAAATGACTCCAGTACGTCATAAGCGACATGATATTTTTTAGCCTCTTGTAGAAAGCGGGCAAGGGCCCTTTCAACAGCAATACAGCACTCTTCAGGCCCCTGAGCAGCGGAAAATTGCAACAATATCATGAGCAATCTCCACTGGTTTTATAGGTGATAACCGGCTTAAGTCGTGCAACAACTTGGATGATGCCAATATTCACCATGCTTTCAATTACAGTATCAATAGATTTATAAGATTGAGGGGCTTCTTCGTAAATCAATTGTTTGTTTGAACAGATAACACGACTACCTAATGCCGTTCTTGATAATTGAGTCGGTGTATATTTATGAGATAAGCGCCCTTTACACTCAGTTCGCATCCACTTGCGGCCAGCCCCGTGGGCAAGAGAATTCAGACAAATTTCACTTGGTTGTGGGGATACCAGATAGCTGTAATCACCTCGAGAACCAGGGATAATAACTAGCCCGCGATCTGATGGCGTGGCGCCTTTTCGGTGTATCCACCCATCAATACCATTGATTTTACAGGGTTCAACTAGGTTATGATTAAGGTCGAGTACGCACTTACCTTTTGACTTTACTTGTTGCAGCATACGTAAACCGATCATTTGGCGATTTAGTTGGGCAAAATCTAAGGCATTTTGATGCGCTTCTAAGTAATTTTTAGCATCTTGAGAGCTATCTATAAGCCCATTATGGCTATGATTTTCTACATGTTGACGAAGGATTGATTGGCCTAAACCACGAGAGCCACTGTGAACTAACAACAGCAATTGTTGCTTGGTTAAACCACTTATACTGAATAATTCAGAATCTAATATTTCATCAACAGCTTGAAATTCTGCAAAATGATTTCCGCCGCCAATAGAGCTTAATGATGACATAAAATCATGTGATTTCATTTCATCTGGGATATGCTCTTCAAGCCATGATGATGGAGCGTGATCTGGCATTTCAAGGAGCTGTTTCTCGAATTTATCGAGGTTAACCTTCGATTTTTTTATATCGGTTTGAAATAAGGCCATTCCGCAACCGATGTCATTGCCAACCAGCGCAGGATAAAAGCGTTCGGTAGAGAAAAATGCCGCGCCAATCGGATATCCACGACCAGGGTGAAGATCAGGCATGCCGACAACGGATACCATATTAGGCAAGCTGGCAGTTGTTTGTAATTGTTGGATTGCTTTACTTTCAATCCATGTTGATTCTGTGGCGATGTAGCTAACTTGCTGATCCACAGTATGTAAGGTATTGCCCATAAGCTATTAACTCATTTTTTAATTGAAAAATAAGGTGATTAGCAGGCAAATTTAAGAAAATAGATTAACTAACGAGAGTGACTATTTCTGAGTGTGCCCGCAAAGAGTTTGATTAATTGTTGTCATGGTAAACCTCCTTGCAGTTAGTAGATGAATATAAAACGCTGCGGATACTAACGGTAACTTTTTTCTTTTGCAAGCGCTATTTTTAGCATTACGGATTTTTAGTCATTTTCTGAGATAAAAATATAAGTAAATAATTTAAACCTATTAATGATTATTTACCTAATAATTATTTAAATAAACTATTAGATAATTAAATTTATATTTTTATTTATTTCTATGGAATTAAACGTGAGTGAGATATAAAACTTTGTTATTATTTTGGCGGGTGCTTGAGCCTTTCTGGTTTAAGCATATTAAGTTGGAAGAAATGTTTGGATTAGAAAGGAAAAAGCCCCGTTAGTTATTATTAACCAACGAGGCCCGATCTAAACCTGAACAGTTGAGATTGTGCCTCTTAACCATTAAGAGGTCAAGGGAAATGAGCAAATTCGCAGTGGTGGCGTTTGTTTTTGCGTGTATTACCGTGTTTGGTATTTCAGTATTAATGCGAGACAAACTTTGTCTGATCGTGATTAGTCATGGAAATACAGTTGTTCAAACAACGTTTTCTTACGAAGAGTAATGTTGCTTTACGAGGGAAGTTATTCCCTCGTAATTTCACGATTTAATTGTGAGTATTCAGGTTTGGAATTAAGTGCCTAATTAAAAACACCCCAAGATATTATTTAATCTTTGGGGTGTTTATTTAGCTATCTAAATAATTAAATTATTAAGCAATATGTACAGTTTTTCCGCCAATAATAGTGCGTAATACTTTTACATTCTCAATATCATCTGCAGGGATCTCAAAGACATTGCGATCTAATACAATCATATCTGCAAATTTTCCTGCTTCTAATGAACCTAGTACATCTTCACGGTGTTGTGCATAAGCTGAGTCTATCGTCGCAGAGCGTAAAACCTCAATGACCGTTAAGTCTCGGTCATTATCAAGTCTCGGTGCTTTTTGGCCATTAATATCACGGCCTCGGCGTGTCGCTGCGACTTTTAAATCATACCACTCGTCGAAGTCATCGATTGGCCAGTCACTACCAAACGCAACAACCGCACCAGCGTCGACAAATTTAGCGATGGGCTCAAGTTGCTCAAAACGTTCATCACCGAGCATTTTTTTCTCAAAAGCAGCGAGTTCTGGCGTTGGGGCGGCCCACTGGAAAGATAAGCAAGCGATGGTTTTTAAGCGCGCAAAACGGGCATAGTCATCAGCATGGACTAATTCATTATGAGCAAGCCCTGGGCGAATATCTTTTTCTGGGTGCGCAGCACGCATTTTTTCAATCGCATCTAAAACGATAGAAACGGCACCTTCACCAACAGTATGCAAGTGTGGGTCATAGCCTGCTGCGGCAATTTTTTCCATTAATTCATCAAGAATTTCAGCCGTGAAATAGAGATCACCGTAGTTATCGGTTTCTACCCAATTTGGAGCATCATCCGTGCCTTGATTGATACGGTATGGCTGCAATAACGACGCTGTCATTGTTGGAAATTGCATCACACCATCAACAAACATTTTAATATTATTTAAGCCAATACCAGGGGTTGGCGTCCAATCGGCTTGGTGCCATTTTTTGGCAAATGCAACGGCTTTGTCCACTGCTGCCGCTACTGAGGCAACATCCGGTGTTTCATCAGGGGTGATTTCACGGGCAGCTTGGAAACGGATCGTAAGGTCGCCACGTTGTTGTAATTGAGAAAAGGCTTCAAGTTGTTGTTCTGAAACGCGTGCATCCATCACCATGGTTACGCCTTGCTGATTAAGTACTTTCTGCACTAATTCAGCAACTTCAATAGCTTGGTCGTCACGAATTGAAGGAATGCTATCGGCAGCACGCATAGCGGGAGCATCTTCTAAAATACCGTTTAATTCGCCATTCTCGTATTTACCAATCTTACCATCAGGTGGTTCAGGTGTATCTTTGGTGATACCAAATAATTCGAGGGCACGGCTATTTGCTAGCAATGTATGGCAGTCATTTGAAAACAAGACGACAGGGCGTTTTGTATTGAGCTTGTCCATATCTTCACGGTACATATCAACACCCGCAGGGATCATACCTTGGCGTAGCCACGCAGTGACTTTGAGCCAATTATTTTCCCCGGTACGAGGGTCTTTATCGAGGTGATCTTGTACGCGTGCTAAAATTTGGTCGATAGTTAACGATTCATAATTTAAATGACAACCGAAGAGTTGAATACCGCCCCAAAAAGGGTGCATATGACCATCAATGATGCCAGGCATCATCATTTTGCCTTCGAGATCGATACTCTCTGTCTCAGGACCAACATATTGATGAAGTTCATCAGAGGTACCTGTGGCAAGAATATAGCCATCACGAACAGCAACCGCATCGACAACGCGATTTTTATCATCTGCGGTATATATATAACCGTTAAAGTAAATAACGTCAGCTAATTGATTATTCATTGTAAACCGTCTGTATCAGTGGTGCTTTGGTGACACCGGCGCTAAAAAAACAACGGGGAAGGCAAGCGCTCCCCCGTAATCATTTATAAGACTTGAAATGCTTAGTTAATAATCATTTCAGTTTCATCGTCAGAGATTGCAGGTGGACGACGAGTAAAACCATGGGTCAGAAGTGCTAAGTAAATTGCACCTGCAGCTAACCACCATAAACCCACTTTAAAGGCTTCGCCATCAAGGCTTGTCCATAACCATAATGTTAGGATAACACCAACAGAAGGCATAATCAGGCAAGTGATAATTTTTGTATTATCCAGTGGTGCTTTACGGTCAATATAAAAATGTTTAATGACCGATAAATTCACAAAAGTGAACGCAATCAAGGCACCAAAACTGATCATTGAAGCGACCATGCTGAGCGAAAGCACTAATGAAAGCAGTGACGCTAGCGCAACAAAAATAATTGAGTAAATCGGTGTGTTGAGCCTTGGGTGTAGATAAGCAAACAGCGAACGAGGTAATACACCTTCACGACCCATCGCATAGAAAATGCGTACAATACTGGCTTGTGAGGTCATTGCTGAGGCAAATACACCAATAACATAAGCGGTGATAAAGCTAGATGCCATCATCGCTCCACCAACTTGTTTCATTACTGCAAGGCTAGCAATATCGGTATTAGGAATAAAATCTTGCCACATCGGATAAACCAGATGTGCACCATAGGAAATGATGACAAACAGCGTACCTGCGATAAACACGGTGTATAAAATCGCTTTTGGTAACGCACTACGCGCATCTTTGGTTTCTTCTGCCATCGTGGAGATCGCATCAAAGCCAAGGAAGGCTAAGCATAGTACCGCTGCACCTGCAAATAACCCTGATACTTGTTCTGACATGACCGTAATCGGTGCCAATAAGGCGTCCGTATCCAATACAAATGAAGTTTTAAAACTCAAGTATAGGAACACGGCAATAAATACAAATTGCATTAAAATGATTAGCATATTCATTGAGGAAACTAATTTAATTCCCAAAATATTCATGATGCTAACAATTGTAATTGTGCTGCAAATAATGACGTACATCGGGATATCGGGGAACGCTTCGTGAACAAAGATCCCAATCGCAATGTAGTTAATAATAGGTAGAAAGAGGTAATCGAGCAGTTGTGCCCAACCCACTAAAAACCCGAGTGTGCCGCCAAAGGTTTTTTGCACATATGAATAAGCAGATCCTGAAAGCGGAAGTGCACTTGTCATGCGGCAATAGCTCATGGCAGTGAAAAAGACGGCAGCTAATGTAATTAAATAAGCGACAGGCAGATGGCCTTCACTTAATACAGTCACTTGTCCATAGGTGGTGAAAATTCCGAGTGGCACCATATAAGCCAGCCCGAAAAAAACTAACGCAGGAGTGGTCAGTACGCGTTTCATTTGAACGGTATTCTGTTGCATTTTTAAGCCCTTCCCAAAAGCCCTTAAACAACGTTAACTCTGTCTGAATGCACAGGCCGAGTGAACCTAAAATGCAGCCGTACTCGTCATACTTCGAATCCCAACGTTGTTGGCTTTGCTCGCTCGCACTAGTCACATACTTTTGTATGCTCCTAGCGACTCTCTTGCTCGCCGTCTAGTTGTGTTTTCGAATTATTTAAAGTCGTACTCGTCATGCTTCAAATCACAATGCTATTGGCTTTGCTTGCTCGCCCTAGTCACATACTTTTGTATGCTCCTAGCGACTCTCTTGCTCGCCGCCTAGTTGTGTTTTCGAATTATTTAGAGTCTTAACGCTACATGATTGTATTAAATTAAATTTTAGAACCGGCTGTATTCAATTTCAGAAAACCTCGCACCAGGACATTTTTAAAATGAAATGTCATCGTGCGCACTTTAATGAAACGTCAGTGATGAATCGGACCATCACCATCCGCTGGGGTGAATACAAGCGGCGTACAATATAATTATCAAGTCCCTATTAAGCAATCATTAATTGAAAAAAATAAACAACTACTTTTATTTCAAAGAGTTGTTTGATGGATGTGTTTATTAATTGAAGTGGATTTAAGATAAATTAAATAATAGCCATTATGTATAGAAAATCAAGGTGAATTTTTTTCATTTAAGCTGTTGATTTTATATGGTTAAATTTATTTTTTCTCAATAGATATTCTAGATGAGAACAAAGAGATTTGATTTAAGCTTAATTTATTATGAGGCAGGTAAAGAATTGGATATAAAATTAAATAGTCTATTTGCATTAATTAAATTTACTATTCAAGTTCCATATAATGAAACACCGACTTCGTTTAAAATATAAAACGAGAGTCGGTAATTTATTATTAACGCTATTTATCGGTCGTCTGAGTTTCTGAAAACCGTTATCCGTTATTTTCTTCTCAGTTTTTGCTGGGTATATAAAGCGTCTAATGTAAATAAAATTAATGCAACCCAGATAAAGCCAAAGGTGACTAACAATTCAGATGTCATGACTTCACCGTACATAAACACGGCGAGTAAGAACATAATACTTGGCCCCATATATTGGAAAAAGCCTAGAGTCGAAAGCCTTAAGTGGTTAGCTGCCTCTGTAAATAGTAATAGTGGCACCGTAGTAATTACCCCTGCGGCAATCAGCAGTGCATTTAAATGCCAATCATTCATTGCCATATCGCTAGTTGGACTATCTGCAAAAAATAATAAGAAGATAATACCGACAGGAAGTAGCCAAAGTGTTTCGAATGTCATCCCTGTTTGCGCATCGACACCTAATTTTTTACGTAATAAACCGTAGGTAGCAAATGTAACGGCCAAACTTAGACCAATCACAGGCACTGAGCCAAATTGCCAAAGCTGGATCAATACACCCGTTAGTGCAAGACCAACAGCAATCCACTGCATGCGGCGAAAACGTTCTTGTAAAAATAGCATTCCAAACAGCACGTTAACTAGTGGGTTAATAAAGTAACCTAAGCTAGCTTGTAGCATATAACCATTATTAACTGCCCAAATATAAATTAACCAGTTACATGCAATTGTCGTTGCCGTTACCCCAAGAACTAATATTTTCTTTGGTTGCTTCAGGACTTGGCGGACATAACTCCAATGGCGTGAAACGGTTAATAATAAAATCATAAAGAAAAATGACCAAATAATACGATGAGTCAGGATTTCTTCTGCGGGCACTTCTTGGATGCTTTTAAAATAAATAGGTGCGACACCCCAAATAAAATAGGCGCCTAAGGCACATAACACGCCTTTGGTAGTATTTTGCTGGCTCATTGTTGGCTCTGAAATTGAATTAAAGACTAAAAAGATACTTATACAGAGAGACCGAGCCGATTTAAGCGGCTCGATTTTTGATACCACTAATGTGACATTGCTCAGGTTTTTTTACAAGTTATTAGTTTAGTAGGTGACTAATTATTTGTATCTATTTTATCCCACCAGGTAAGTTGCCGTTGCTGTCGCAATATGCTGATTGTTTTCATTGTGAAGTTCGCAGCGGGTAACGGCTATTTTATTACCATCTCTTAATAAGCTGGCACTGGCGGTAAAAAGTTGGCCTCGACCAGGGCGTAAATAATCAACTCGTAGGTCAATTGTTCCCATGCGAGACATTTTGTCGACAATTTCAGTATGAGTTAATGGATTAATGCGCTGCAAAATACGGTTAATGCACACCATACCTCCTGCAACATCTAAAACTGAAGCGATCACACCACCATGTAAAATGTTCTGAGTGAAATTACCAATTAATTGCTGACGATTTTCAACGGTAAGCTGAACAAAATCATCATTTAAACTCATCAATTTAATACCGAGTAGCTGGTTAAATGGCATTTTATAAATAAACGCATGGCTCATTAGCTCACTGGCTTCTTCTAAAGTATAAGTACGGTCATTCATCGTTTTCATCCTTTAAAAATATGTAAATAATAAGTTAACATTATGTGTAAATTATGTCTCTAACAAACGAATGAATAATCTTTCAACAGTTATTCAGTTTTGTGTGTAAAATAGGACAAACTTTTTTTGGACGATGTTGAAAATAGGAATGACTAATGCGCGCTTTACCGATTTTGTTAAGTGCAGTGCTCAGCTTTTGGTCTGCTTCACTGTTTGCGACTGAAAATACAAGTATTCAGCCTGAACAAGATGTCAAAAATACCCTACCAATACGTGGAAGCATCATTTCAGGATTACTACAACACCATGATAATCCATTTGTATTGTATCCGTATGAATCGAATTACATCATTTATACCTATACCTCCTCGATGAATAAAAAAGCGATTTCTAGCTATAATTGGGGCGATGATGCGTTAAAGGATGAAGTTAAATTTCAACTAAGTTTAGCGTTTCCATTATGGGCCGGTATTGCCGGTGATGATTCTATTTTAGCCGTTTCTTATACTCAGCGTTCTTGGTGGCAGTTAAGTAATAAAAAAGAATCTTCACCATTTAGAGAAACCAACTATGAGCCTCAGGTGTTTGTTGGCTGGCTAACCGACTACCAATTTGCGGGTTGGACGTTACGTGAGATTGAAACGGGCTTTAACCACGAGTCAAATGGGCGTTCAGAACCGACCTCTCGCAGTTGGAACCGCGTATATGCGAGGGCAATGGCGCAAAATGGTAACTGGCAAGTTGACCTTAAACCTTGGTACCGCATTCATGAAAGTGAAGGGCGTGATGATAATTCTGATATTACCAAATACATGGGCTACTATCGCTTAAAGGTAGGGTATGCATTGGGAGATAGCGTATTTACTACGACTGGGCGCTATAACTGGAATACCGGTTACGGTGGTGCAGAGTTGGGGTGGAGTTATCCAATTAGTAAACATGTGCGTTTTTATACCCAGTTGTTTAGCGGATATGGTGAGTCGATGATAGACTACAATTATCGCCAAACCCGTTTTGGTATCGGAGTTATGCTAAACGATATGTTGTAATGGAAGAAAAACTCAGTGCTCTATTCAGTTCTGAGTCGAATACCAAGTCATAAATCAACAAATTCGCTGCTCAATTGGGCAGCGGCTTGTTTTATCGATTGAGGAAGTTTGTGTCCACTGCTTGCGTCATTAACCAACTTTCATTGGCTGAACATGTGCTTAATAGTACATTTGGTTATCAGTCATTCCGCCCCGGGCAAGATGCTGTCATTGGGGCCATTTTAGATAACCGTGATTGTTTAGTGTTAATGCCAACAGGGGGTGGTAAATCCCTTTGCTACCAAGTCCCTGCTTTAGTTAAAGAGGGTGTCACATTGGTCGTTTCGCCATTAATATCATTAATGAAAGATCAAGTTGACCAATTAAGGTTACATGGGGTTAATGCGGCATGTTTAAATTCATCGCAAACGTCACAAGAACAGCGTCAAATCATGGAGCTGTGCAGTCAGGGGGAAATAAAATTACTGTATGTTGCCCCTGAACGGCTATTAACTGATTATTTCCTAAGCCAATTAGCAGGGTGGAATATCACTTTGCTAGCCGTGGATGAAGCCCACTGTATTTCTCAATGGGGACACGATTTCCGCCCTGAATATCGAGCACTAGGCCAATTACGGCAATCATTACCTAATGTGCCCGTGATGGCGTTAACCGCAACTGCAGATGAAACCACACGTGCAGACATTATTCGCTTATTGGAGCTATATGAGCCATTAGTTCATGTGAGTAGCTTTGATAGGCCAAATATTCGTTATACCTTAGTCGAAAAATATAAACCGTTAGATCAACTTTGGTTTTTTATTAAAGGCCAAAAAGGAAAAGCGGGTATTGTTTATTGTAACAGTCGCAGTAAGGTTGAAGAAACGACAGAGCGCTTGCAAAAACGAGGCTTAAGCGTCGCAGCATACCATGCAGGGTTAGATGCGGCACAACGGGAGTGGGTACAAGACGCATTTCTAAAAGATAATCTGCAAGTTGTTGTGGCGACAGTGGCTTTTGGGATGGGAATTAACAAATCAAACGTTCGGTTTGTCGCTCATTTCGATATTCCACGTAATATCGAAGCGTATTATCAAGAAACAGGACGAGCAGGGCGTGATGGTGTTGAAGCCGAAGCCATTTTATTTTATGACCCGGCCGATATGGCATGGTTACGTCGTTGTCTCGAAGAAAAGCCTGCAGGTATACAACAAGATATCGAACGGCATAAGCTGAATGCCATCGCGGCTTTTGCTGAGGCACAAACCTGCCGTCGTTTGGTGCTACTCAATTATTTTGGCGAAAATCGCCAGCAGCCTTGTGGTAACTGTGATATTTGCTTAGACCCGCCAAAACAGTACGATGGGTTAGTGGATGCGCAAAAAGCGCTGTCTTGTATTTATCGTGTTGGTCAGCGCTTCGGTATCGGCTATATTGTAGAGGTATTGCGTGGTGCGAATAATCAGCGTATCCGTGATTTAGGCCATGACAAGCTGCCTGTTTACGGTATTGGTAAAGAACAAAGTAATGAACATTGGGTTAGTGTGATACGCCAATTGATCCATTTAGGTATGATCACACAGAATATTACGCATTTTTCAGCGCTTCAATTAACTGAGGCTGCACGGCCTATATTACGCGGTGAAGCAGCACTAAAACTGGCAGTTCCGCGTGTTTTAGTGGTAAAAAGCCGTAATCAACAAAACAAAATTTATCATGGCAATTATGATAAAAAACTATTTGCGAAACTGCGTAAGTTACGTAAGTCCATTGCAGATGAAGAAAATATTCCACCATTTGTCGTGTTTAATGATGCAACATTAATTGAAATGGCTGAGCACATTCCGACTTCACCTGCCGAATTATTGTTAATTAATGGTGTTGGCGAGCGCAAACTCGAACGTTTTGGAGTGGCATTTATGGCACTTATCCAAGACCATCTTGAAGGTTATGAATGAATAAATAAGGAAACTGCAGGATGACGCCTGAAAACCTAAAAGAGAGTTGGCTGAATCGAGAAACTCAATTTTCTGCTTTTACAAATGGCCCGCTTTTAGATTTCTGGCAGCACCGGGAAGAATCTCAATTTATGGGAGTTGATGATATTCCCATCCACTATGTTCGTTTTATTCATCCAAAGCACCATAAAGCGGTTGTCATTTCACCAGGGCGCAGTGAAAGCTATGTGAAGTACCCTGAAGTCGCTTATGATTTTTATCATTTAGGCTATGATGTTTTTATTATTGATCATCGTGGGCAAGGGCGATCAGGGCGCATGTTAGCCGATCCTCAAAAAGGCCATGTTGAAAAGTTCACTGATTACATTGACGATTTTGAAAAGTTTATTGAGCTAGAGGTTAAATACCGACATTACCCAAAATGTTACGCATTAGCGCATTCAATGGGAAGTGCTATTTTAGCAGGGTATTTGTTGCGAGATAACGTCACATTTGATGCTGCAACATTATGTGCACCGATGATTGGTATTAATTTACCCATGCCTCGTTGGATGGCAAGCTTTATTGTTGATAGAGCGGAATCGCGTGAAAGCGTTCGTAATGATTACGCAGCCTCTACTGGGAAATGGCAGCCATTACCTTATTTAATCAATGTATTAACACACAGCCCGGAGCGTTATCGGCGCTACTTACGTTATTATGCCGATTACCCTGAATTGCGCTTGGGTGGGCCAACTTATCATTGGCTACGTGAAAGTTTTGTGATTGGCGATGAGTTAATTGCGAAAGCGGGAGAAATTGATGTGCCACTGATGGTGTTGGAAGCCAGTGAAGAAAAAGTGGTCAGCAATAAAGAGCTACAAGCTTTTTGTCAAAGCCGACAAAAAGCGCAAATAGGACGAGAAGAAAAATTACCTCTCATTATTGAAGGGGCACACCATGAAATCCTATTTGAAGTGGATGCATTAAGAGCGATGGCGCTCAATGCTATCTGTGATTTTTTTGAGCAGTATTAGTTAGGGTTTGAATATGAAATATCCTGTAGTTGCTTCCGATTTGGATGGGACACTGTTATCTCCCAATCATGACTTAACGTCTTATACAAAAGACACTTTGAAACAGCTAGTAACTTCGCAAGATGTGCATTTTGTGTTTGCAACAGGCCGTCACCATGTGGATGTTGCTCAAATCCGTGATGGTTTAGGCATCGATGCGTATATGATCACGTCTAATGGTGCGCGGATCCATAATACCCGTGGTGACTTAATTTTTGAGCACAATGTTGCCCCTCAAATTGCTCATGAGCTGTGTTTGATGGAATTTGATAACCCTGAGCTTGTCACGAATTACTACCATGGTGATGATTGGTTTATCAACCGTGAAAGCCCTGAACAAAAAGAATTTTTTAAAGAATCGGTATTTAACTACCAGTTGTTTGACCGCCATAATTTTGTCACTTCTGAGGTCTGTAAAGTTTACTACACCAGTGAAGATCATGATTTGCTGGTGGATCTACAGCGGCGCATTCAAGCACGCTGGCAAGATAAAGTGAATGTAACGTTTTCACTGCGTAGCTGTTTAGAAGTTATGGCCGGTACTGTTTCTAAAGGGGAAGCTTTGAAGCAAGTAGCTGCTCTACATGGCTATACACCGAGTGATAGCATTGCGTTTGGTGATGGCATGAATGACAAAGAAATGCTGACGATGGCCGGAAAAGGCTGCATTATGCAAAATGCCCATCAATTATTGAAAGATGCATTACCGCAGATGGAAGTTATTGGTTCAAATAGTGATGATGCGGTGGCCCGCTATTTGAGAAATAAATATCTTAACAATGCATAATTAATTTTGTTATTTGAAATAGAGAAACCAGATAGGCAATATGTTTATCTGGTTTTTTATTATCGCAATTAGACCAGAAACATAAGTTCCCACAACGAAAATACAGCGAAACGTGCTTTTTGTGAAATTTAGGCCACTTTTCCTATTTTTTCTGACAAAAAGTAAATTTAAACTAGGGGGATGAGTGTTTAGGTCGATATTAATGGATAGCACTGTTTTCACAGGTTGCATATTGCACTGTTGAGGGTTCCTTAGGATGAAAAGAATTGCGTTAGTACTGTTGTTGGGCTCGATTTGTTTTAGTTCCGTTTTAACTGCTAAACCTACCACTGCACCGGCATCGGCAGCAGTAGCACAAGAACCCTCGATTGAACAAATTACGCAGTTAGCGCAAAAAGGTGATCCTAAAGCTCAATTTCAGCTAGGTGAGCGTTATTTTAAAGGGTTAGGTGTTTCTCAAGATTCTAAAGCCGCGGCTGAGTGGTTCATCAAGGCAGGAAACCAAGGGAATTCAGATGCACAATTCCGACTTGGCACGATGTTTGTAAATGGCTTTGGTGTGCGTCGTGACTATGACAAAGCGATGCTATGGTATGAACAAGCCGCCGCTCAAGGTGATACCCGAGCTGAAACCAACATGGCGATGATGTACGCGCAAGGCTTAGGTGTCACTCAAAACCTAGAGAAAGCGGCATTTTGGTTTAGAAAAGCTGCGCAGGGCGGGAAT
The DNA here is from genome assembly GCF_028482225.1 of Providencia sp. PROV130. NCBI lineage: Bacteria > Pseudomonadati > Pseudomonadota > Gammaproteobacteria > Enterobacterales > Morganellaceae > Providencia > Providencia sp. PROV130. Next base: position 67,723 of record NZ_JAMPQC010000014.1, read on the forward strand.
ATACTGGCTCAATTCCAGATAGGCCAAATGTACTCGATTGGTAGTGGTGTTGATTTAGATGATGAGAAGGCGGTCTTTTGGTTTAGAAAAGCCGCGAAACAAAAAGATGCTAAGTCTCAAGACCGCTTAGGTGTCATGTACTCTGAAGGACGTGGCGTGAAGAAAAACTTGCAGCAAGCTTATGCATGGCTTGCAACTGCGGTTTACAGTGGCAACGCAGAAAGTCATCGTCTACAAAATAAGATTGCGGAGCAGTTAAGTCCTGAAGAATTACAGCAGGCACAAAAATTAGCGGAAGGTTATATTAAATCGTATGGTTTTAAAGCCAGCTAACGATTAAGCAGATGTGTGGGGTACGATTTTGTATCCCACCAGTATGACAACCGATAATACAAGATAGCACCAAGAAAGCCGATAAAAACGGTTATTTCCCCAGCCTCGACAAATGGCAAGCTGCTGCTGTTTCGATGATAGCTTGCCACAAAGTACACGAAACCCGACGATATAAACCGCACAATACACTTGCCAAAGATATAGCGTATTAAATGCAAAAGCTTTCCCAACAATTAATAAGATAATTAATGGAATCAAAAAGAATAAAATCGACCCAACACGTTCAAGTTGGGCGATCCTCAATATCACTAATTCGTCTTTTTCATCTAATTGTAATGGCATAATACGGCTTACAGTTCCCCAGATTTACGGCTTGGATTACGTCCTGAAAGATTGTTTGTCGCACTTTGCAGAGAGTTATCACGGACATCCACCCTTGCTTGGAATGGCGGGAATGGCAAGGTAATCCCTTGTTCAGCAAAAGATACTAGGATGTTCTGGTGGATTTCATGGCGCGCTGGTAACCGATGGCCCATTTCTGCGGCATAGACACGTAATTCAAAAATTTGAATACCTTGTTGTAAATCAACAAGATAAACTTCAGGCGCAGGGTTGTCTAAAATCATCGTAGAGCGTTGAGCTGCACGTAAAATAGTATCTGTCACTAATTCACTATTGGCATCAGAAGGTGCAGGAATCGTCATGACAATACGTGTGATCGTGTCAGAAAGTGACCAGTTAATAAATTGTTCAGTAATAAATGCCTTATTTGGCACAATAATTTCTTTTCTGTCCCAATCTGTTAGCGTGGTTGCACGGGTATTGATCTTGGTAATACTGCCGGTCAAGTTACGGATAGTGACTGTATCTCCAATCCGGATCGGTTTTTCAAATAAGATCATCAACCCTGAGATAATATTAGCGAAGATTTCTTGTAAGCCAAAACCAAGCCCGACCCCCATCGCCGCTACAAGCCATTGTAGTTTTGACCACTCAATCCCTAACATAGAGAAGCCAACAATGGTCCCGATAATAGTAATCGTATACTTGGTTAGTGTGCTGATAGCGTAACCGGTACCTGGTGTTAAATCCAAATGTTGGAGTACTGCCAACTCAAGTAAAGCGGGTAAGTTACGAACTAATTGGGCAGTAACGATAATAGTCAAAATAGCAATGAAAATAGAGCCCATGGTGATAGGTTGTACCGTATCAACGCCATTAACCGTTGAGGTCACATCCCATAAGCGAATATTTTCAAGGAAAGAGAATGCAGTATGTAGCTCAGACCATAGCCAAATTAATGAAACCAAGGCAATCATGGTTAAAATCGAACGAACTAACCCGACGGATTGGGTGCTAATGGTATCTAAGTCGATAACCTGTTCTTCGATATCAATATTTCCTTCGCTACTGGCATTTGCCTGCTGGCTATCGTCTTCACCTTTAGCACGTTGAGCCAATATCTCAGCACGGCGTTGTTTCGCACGCTCGAAGGCTAATTTACGGCGCTGCATCGACATCCAACGGCGAATAGTATGATAAACGATAAGGATGACAAACCAAATGGCGACAGAAGTTTCTAAACGTGCAAGCAGGGCCTGTGAGGTTGAGAAATAACCTAAAATGGAGAAGAACCCAGCAACAATAGGTGCGAGTAATATCATCCACCACAAGGCCTTATTAACGATATTCTCACCGGACCCATGTCTATCTAAATAGAGAGGGATTTGTGAACGACGCAAGTTGTTGGTAATTAAGCTAAGTGCGACACATAAAAAGATAAAACAGAAACGACCAATACTGGCTGCAAATTCCCTATCGCTATAATGTTCAAAGGTAATAATTGCCATCACTAATGGAACGATGACAAAAATCGCCATTCGGTAATAACGCATCGCACGTTTAACGGAATCTTTGTCCCAACCGAAGTGAGAAATAAATAGCCCAGTTGGACGAGAAAATGTTTCGCTGATCATAAACAGCCACAATAAAGGTGTCGTCGCACTGACTCCATAGCCTATCGCCGCGGCCATGGGGTATTGCCATGCACTTTGTAAGCCATAGCCGATGGCTGACCACATCATAGGTAGAGGTAGAGCAACAATAATTGACCAGAAAATAGTTCGAATGGTTAAGTAGAACCGGTCTTGTGTCACCTTACCAATACGTAAACTGGAACGGTCAAGAAATGCTTGGTAGTGTCTGCGAGTGCTAATGCTGAAAATGACTAATGCTATCGAACCAAGAAGATACAAAAAGGTATCTTGAGTTGTCAGCATAACGTTCAGTGCACCAGCAAGTTGAGACAAGGTATCCAGTGAAAGTAATTGAGTAATATCCGTTACTAACATGACAGGATAGCTGATGCTTATTGGTGGAACATCTGCGACCCAGAAAAGATAACGGTTGGAAGCATCTTTGACTTCTTTTAATGCATCGGTTAATTGCCCAGTAGCGACATTAAGCTTCGTTAGCTCTAACATTTCAGCATCAAGACCGGAAATTAAAGAGGTCAGTAGCTCTCGGCGGGTTTTAATTAATGACTGATAAACTTGCACTTGAGCCGCATTAAGCTCATGCTCGGTTTCTTGCTCGGTTGTATCTACTTTACCTAATCTATCGAGGCTATCTTCATAATTTAAGCGTTGTACACGTAAATCAGCCATTTCACGATCAAGTTGTTGGCTTTTGGGTATATCAGGCAAACGAGAAAGCTGTGTTCTGAGAGCTTCCCCTAATGTACTTGAGCTGCTGATCCACTGAGCTTGCTCGCGAATAGTTGTGAGTGCTTGGCGAGCATCGCGGATACTTGTTGAAATTTCTGCTTGGCTATTGGTAATAGCGCTCATGCGCTGTGCCTGAGCGGTTAATTCCTGAGACATTTTGCGGTTAATATCAAGCTGCTCAGTTAAAAATGGCGTTAGTTCCCCTTGGGCAGCCAACATTTCCGTGTGTTCTAACGCTAAAATTGCTTTTTGTTGGCGTTGGGTATTTTGGAAATCACGTAGGTTTTGTAGCTCAAGTTCCATACGTTGATAGCGTTTTTTGTATAATTCCAACGTAAGGCGTGAGATTTCTTGGCGGTTATTGGCAGAAAGCTGTGCCATTTCCAGTTCATTAACTGTTGACTTGCGAGCACTTACTTCGGCTTGAGCCAATGTGTACTGGGCGTCGGCTAATGGCGTTGATGGTGTGCTCAGAGACTGAAAGCGCGAGGTGGCTTCAGTGAGTAAACGTCTGGCTTCAGAAAGCTGTTGTGGCAGAATATTTAATGATTCACTGATTTCGCGGCCTTTATCTTGCTCTTGCTGAGTTAAGCGGCTTTGATCGAGTAATTGGCTGCTAAGCTGAATAATACGTTGTTCAAGTTCACCTAAGCTGATACCCACTGGTATTGGGGCCGGTTCATCACTTTCATTAAGAACTTTTTGTCTTATTTCTTTGATAATTTTAGGAAAGTTATCAATGGCTTCTTGATAAGATTTGGCTTTTGCATCGGAATCGCGTGTTTCACTCATCCAATTCAAAGCACCCTGTAATGCTTGTGCTATCTCTGCATCTTTGGGGTTGGTACTTGACTCAAGTTGTTTGAGCTCCTGCTTAATCTGTGCTTCATCCTGCGCTGCAGTCGGTGCTGCAACGGAAGAAAAAACGATTAACAGGCTAAGAAAAAAACTGATAATCACACGCACAGTGAGGAGCTCCTTCAAGGGATAATAATTTAATTAAGCGTCAGCAGGTTCTTCTGTTACTGTATTTGCAACAGTTTCAGCGAGTAATTCGCCCATACGAGTTGCATAACCGGGGATCAGTGATGAATTAAATGTCACTTTGTTAGGCTCAAATAAATTAATCACCGTTGAACCCAATTTAAACAGCCCCATTTCCTCACCTTTTTTCAAGAAAACAGCCCCTTCAGAGTCTAACTCAGGGTAAACCCAACGCTTAATGACGCCTTCACGAGAGGAGTTAACGCAACCGCTCCATACGGTTTCAATACTACCAACGATGGTTGCACCGACGAGGATCTGTACCATTAGGCCGACAGGGGTGTCAAAGACACAAATCAAGCGTTCATTACGTGCAAATAGATTGGGAACATTTTGTGCCGTCAACGGATTTACAGAGAATAAATCGCCAGGAACATAAATCATCTCTTTGAGCAAACCGTCACACGGCATGTGTACACGGTGATAGTCACTCGGGGAGAGGTAAGTGGTAATAAAGTCACCACCACGAAAACGTTCCGCTAATTGGTATTGGCCTGCAAGTAACGCTTCCACTGTGTAATTATGGCCTTTAGCTTGGAAGATAAGGTCATCATTAATCGGGCCTAATTGGCTAACTGCACCGTCAGCAGGTTGAGCAAGTTGGTGCTCTTTTTCGACAATCGGGCGTGCGCCTTCTTTTAGCAGACGGATAAAGAAATCATTAAAAGTGGCATAAGCAGTAAGTTCGCTTTTTTGCGCTTCATTCATGTTGACTTTATAGGCTTTTGCGAACAGTTTAATTGCCCATTGTGTCATGAAACCCGCATTGCGGCTTGCAAACCAGCCTGCAAATTCAGTAAGACATTGTTTTGGAAGCATATATTGCAAGCGAATTTTAATTTTATCTAGCACGTTAACCTCTGATTTTTAAAGGTATGTTAGCAAAAGGGCGGCTATTGTACACAGTTTACTCATCATATTTCAAACGGTCGCGTAACAGGCTAACCGTAATTAAATTATTTAGAGCTGTCTTAGCGTTAGGGAGTTAATTGTAAGCACTCACTAACATTATTTATCTTTTACCGTAAAATTGCCACGAGGTTTGATTTGTTCCATGCTTTCTAAAATGCGATGGTAGTTTTCAAAACGTGATTCAGCAATTTTATTTGCTTCTACGGCTTCACGTAACAGACAACCTGGATCATCTAAATGTTTACAGTCACGGAATTTACAGCCACCAAGGTAATCTTTAAATTCGACAAATCCTTTGGTCACTTGTTCCGTTGTTAAATGCCATAAACCAAATTCGCGCACACCAGGAGAGTCAATCACATCGCCACCCAATGGAAAGTGATATAAACGAGCTGTCGTTGTCGTATGTTGTCCTAGCCCTGAGTTGTCTGAAACCTCATTGACTAAAATCATTTCTTCATTGTGTGGGAGTAATGCATTTAATAAACTTGATTTGCCCACCCCAGACTGCCCAACAAATACTGAAACTTTACCTGCTAGCGCGTTAGTAAGTGCTTCCATGCCTTCATTGGTATGACTCGAAACTTCGAGAACTTGATAGCCAATATCGCTATAAATCGTCATTAAATCGCTTACCCACTCACGGTTTTCGTCGTCGAGTAGGTCGACTTTATTGAGAACGATAACTGGCTTAATCCCGGTGGTTTCGCAGGCAACTAAATAGCGGTCGATAATATTCAGCGAAAGCTCAGGTAAAATAGCTGAAACAACGACAATTTGATCAATATTAGCGGCAATCGGTTTTAAGCCGTCATAATAATCGGGACGAGTTAGAACAGAACGGCGTTCATGAACAGCTTCGACGATGCCATTTACTTTGATATCGCTCTGTGTGTTCAAGGCTGGCCGCCACACCACGTTATCCCCTGTCACAAGGGATGAAATAGTTCTACGCAAGTTACAGCGCTGGATAGTCCCGTTACTTGCTTGAATATCAGCATGTTGCCCAAAACGGCTAATGACCAAGCCTTCTTGTGCTTCACCTAATTGGCTATCATCAATTTCAACTGTTTTTTGCTTTTTAAGTCTTTTTTGATGATTTTCTTGAACTCGGCGCTGTTGGCCTTTCGAAAGTTTCTGTTTAGCCACCTGTCCTCTCTTTACTATGGGCTGTATTTTAGGGGGTTACTCACGCCTGTCACTGATGGCATGAAGAGTGCTATCATACCTTAACTTCATAGAATGCAGTTAGGGTATATCATGCAAAAGAATGAGAATAATTTAATTTGGATCGATTTAGAAATGACGGGGCTCGATCCTGTTCGTGATCGTATTATTGAAATAGCGACCATTGTAACAGATAGTCATCTTAATATTTTAGCAGAAGGCCCTGTAATTGCAGTACATCAAACGGATGAACAACTCGCTTTGATGGATGAGTGGAATGTAAACACTCACACCAATAGCGGTTTAGTTGAACGTGTGCGCAAAAGTACCGTGAGTGAGCGTGGGGCGGAGTTAGCCACCATTGAATTTTTAGAAAAATGGGTTCCCCAAGGGGCATCACCGATTTGTGGGAATAGTGTTGGGCAAGACAGGCGTTTTCTATTTAACTACATGCCTGAATTAGAACGTTATTTCCATTATCGTTATCTTGATGTTAGTACACTTAAAGAACTTGCTCGTCGTTGGAAACCTGAAATTTTAGCAGGTTTTTCGAAGAAAAATACCCATCAAGCGCTGGATGATATTCGTGAATCGGTCGCTGAACTGGCGTATTATCGAGAAACATTTATTAAAGAATAAATGATTCGTTATGAAAGTCGCCATTGGTGACTTTCATTCACGGTTTTTTCTCAATAAGTTAACAATGTTAACGTATTGAAATCAGTTTATTACAACGGGTGTTGATAAAACCACCATTATGATTGAATTGTCAGCAAACGAATAAAAAAATAAAAATTTTGAGCGCAAAAGCTTGCTAGTATCTGAATTTTTCGTATAATGCGCTCCCCGTACCGATGAAGTTTTTGTTATTGAGTCGGCACGTGAAACATCCAGAAATGTGATGCGGGAATAGCTCAGTTGGTAGAGCACGACCTTGCCAAGGTCGGGGTCGCGAGTTCGAGTCTCGTTTCCCGCTCCAAATTTTCTTGATGTTTTAGCTAGAACACTATTTTCGTGATGCGGGAATAGCTCAGTTGGTAGAGCACGACCTTGCCAAGGTCGGGGTCGCGAGTTCGAGTCTCGTTTCCCGCTCCAAACTTTCTTAGTGTTTTAGTAAAATAGCAGTACCCACCAAATGCGGGAATAGCTCAGTTGGTAGAGCACGACCTTGCCAAGGTCGGGGTCGCGAGTTCGAGTCTCGTTTCCCGCTCCAATATTTTCTTTATCTCTTAACTTTTCTTCTTAATTAAATCTCACATAATATCCACTTAACTTAATTTTATTTAAGTGAAATCACTTAGTGCATATGAACTGCGCTTGTTCACTGTTTTTATCCCTTGAACATTAGGATCTAAAAGGGGTTCTCGATCTTTTTTGGATCATATCCAGATTTGTGCTTGCATTCATTTTCAGGGCGCCATAGAATAGCCACCCCTTAGCAATAGGGTGTTTTACTTCCATCTCTAAGATGAAACCATGAAGTTTAAATAACAAACAAAAATATGCTTTTTTATTTGCTTCGAGTGTTTTTTCATTTTAACCTTGCTTTTTGGTCACTTTTGTATTGCTAGTTAACGTAAAATCAGGGTTTTTCTTTTCAACGCGACATGAGAAAGTTATCCACAGCTAACTCAATCAATCTGAGTTTTTATTGCGATTTGAAATAACTTATTACACAGAGTTATCCACAGGCTAATTAACAAATTCCTGTTGTGCTATTTAATTCTAGCGTTTAAGTTGCATTATTGTAACTTATTGATTTTATTGTTGTGTGGATTATTTTGTCAAAATGAGGCTAGCACAGCTTGCAAATTCTTTACCTATTGTCAGGTAAGCATTTTTTATTTTATTCACATCAATTTGACAATTCTTCATTCCGGATATATAGCAGGCTTTTTTCTAAGCGTCTCTCGGTAAACCTTTGTTAATAGCGCGTACAAGGCGTTTTTGCTGTGAAGTTTGAATTGTGACTTGGTTTGCATCGCGTCGGTTAAGCTGTTGTTGTATAGACCATTGGAAGTGCTCATCTAGCATTTCGTTGATCCCCAATCTATTTTGTAAAGCAAGTACAATACGGTCTTGATAAGGTGCATTGCCAAGCGCCACACTGATATTTCGCAGCCACTTAATATAACCAATGCGACGGATTGCAGAGCCTTCGGTCACCTTCAAAAAGGTTTTTTCATCCCATGAGAACAAATCCAGCAGCTCTGGTGTATGTAAGTCCTTTCTTGGACTAAAATCATCTTCATCAGTAAGCTGGGAAAAACGGTTCCACGGGCAAATGAGCTGGCAGTCATCACAACCGTAGATCCGATTTCCCATTAGTGGACGAAATTCTTCTGGGATAGCACTATCTAGCTCGATTGTGAGATAAGAAATACAGCGTCTTGCATCGATGGTGTAAGGTTCAACAATCGCACCTGTTGGGCAGGTTGTCATACAAGCAACACAGCGGCCACAATCTTCTTCGACAGGTTTATCAACAGGAACGGGTAAATTAATCAATAACTCACCGAGAAAAAACCAAGATCCTGCTTCACGATTTAAGACTAATGAATGTTTTCCTGTCCATCCTAGACCCGCTTTAACTGCGAGAGGGCGTTCTAAAATAGGGGCGGAATCGACAAAAGGTCGAAAATTAAGCTCATCGATGGTCGTGCCATTGGGCAGTATCATTCCGTTAAATTCACGACAATAGTCTAAAATACGATCTGAAAGTTGTTTTAGGCGTTTTTTTAATAGTTTATGGTAGTCTCGCCCTAGGGCATAACGGCTGATATAACCTAATTCAGGGTTATTTAATGTACTGGCAAATGCGGCTTTAGCTGGCAAGTAATTCATACGCACGCTAATGACACGTAACGTGCCTGGGTGCAGTTCGTGTGGTCTGGCTCGCATCATTCCATGGCGGCTCATCCATTCCATCTCGCCATGAAATTGTTTATCTAGCCATGCTTGTAATTTAGGCTCTTCCGCAGAAAGGTCAGTATCGCAGATCCCTACTTGTTGGAAACCTGCTTCAATGCCCCATTGTTTAATATTCTGAGCGAGAAGATCGAGATCGAGGTATCTTGCCATCAGATCCTATCTTGATAAAGATTAAAACGGCAGGCACTCTACCATGACCTGCGTTGTTCATCAAAACGCATGAAAAATGCCGTCAATATTGAAAACAATTATAGGATATTTCTGAACTCATCATTCAAGCAATGTTAATTAAGAAAAAAGCCCCATCTTAGGTTAATATGAGCGGTAATATTGATGTTTGTTGATATCTCTTTATGCATTTTGATCAGCAATATAAACTATGCATTTAAAGGATAAACAGGCGACACCGCCTATTAATGACATAATAAAAGAACAATATGAAAGAATGTACAATACAACTTGCCAATGAAGCGCAAACTGTTGCGTTAGGTAATGCTATCGCTAAGGCTTGCCACCAAAGCACAGTCATTCACTTATACGGTGATCTTGGTGCAGGGAAAACCACCTTTAGCCGAGGTTTTTTGCAAGCGCTAGGCCATCAAGGCCATGTAAAAAGTCCAACTTACACATTAGTTGAACCCTATGAATTAGCGGATCGTCAAGTCTTCCACTTTGATCTCTATCGGTTAGCAGATCCTGAAGAACTTGAATTTATGGGAATTCGTGACTATTTTTCTGGAAATTCGATCTGTTTGGTCGAATGGCCGCAACAAGGTAAAGGTTTTTTACCTGAAGCGGATCTTGAGCTCCATCTGACCTATCAAGGCGAAGGGCGTCAGGCTCACTTTGTTGCTTTTTCTGCCAATGGGGAGTCGTTGTTAGAAGCATTACCCCTACTCTAAGGAAGCTATTGCTCATGTTGAATGCATCAATGCACAGAATAACAAAAAAGGGTTTTTTTACTGTTTTCGTCTTGTTTATGGTATCTGTCATGTGGCTGTTTGCTGCAAAAACACAAGCGGCGACATTATCGAATATTCAAGTTAACAATAGTCCATCACAAGCAGAAGTGGTACTAAGCTTTGTTGATGGTAAGCCTGATTACGCCTATTTCCCATTGCATTCACCTGAGCGTCTTGTTGTTGATATCAAACAGCGAGGCGAGATTATTGGCTTACCGCTTAAAGTTCCCGCAGGGGATCTTATAAAACTAGTACGGGCAAGCCAACCTTCTGATAATCAACATAAACGCTTAGTTTTAGAGCTATCTCGTGCAGCCAAAACGAAAGCAATGCTTAAACAAATTTCAGGTGAATATCAGTTGGTATTAACGATATCGACGGGAGATTCATCCAGTTCTACCTCCTTTAATCAAACCAATAATACGGTTAAACCAGCGGCAAACAGCGCTCAAGATAAACCATTGAAGATGAATAATCCTGCGCCTGTTACCACGCCAACACTGACTAAATATAAAAATATGCCGAAGGGCAGCAAGCAGGTAGTCATTGCTATTGATGCAGGGCACGGTGGAAAAGACCCTGGTGCGATTGGTAAGAATGGTTATAAAGAAAAGGATGTGACTCTTAGTGTCGCACGTAAGTTATACCAACGCCTTGAAGCCGATCCAATGTTTAAACCCGCGATGACCCGTGATGGAGACTATTTTATTTCCGTTAGTGGCCGTTCTGATGTGGCACGTAAGAAAGGGGCTAATATGTTGGTGTCAATTCACGCAGACTCGGCTCCAAATAGCAGTGCACGAGGAGCATCAGTGTGGGTATTGTCTAATCGACGTGCAAACAGTGAGCTGGGTAGTTGGCTCGAACAACGTGAAAAACAATCTGAATTATTAGGTGGGGCGGGTGATGCGCTTAGTGGTGCGGACCCTTATTTAAGCCAAGCTGTTTTAGATCTACAATTCGGCCATTCTCAGCGTGTGGGGTACGATGTTGCGGTTAAAGTGATCGAACAGCTGCGAAAAGTGGGTAATATTCATAAAAGAACACCTGAGCATGCAAGTTTAGGTGTATTGCGTTCCCCAGATATCCCATCGATTTTAGTCGAAACTGGTTTTATTAGTAATACGGCAGAAGAACAGTTGCTAAAATCTAATGAATTCCAAGACAAAGTCGCAGAAGCTATCCATTTAGGATTACGTCAATATTTCTTGGCAAATCCAATACAAGCGGCGCCACAATAAGGGGAAGACATGGCAATACATATTCTTTCCCCACAGCTAGCCAACCAAATTGCGGCAGGAGAAGTGGTCGAAAGGCCTGCGTCAGTGGTCAAAGAGCTCGTTGAGAACAGCCTTGATGCTGGGGCAACGCGTATTGATATCGACATTGAGCGTGGTGGAGAAAAACTGATCCGTATTCGTGATAATGGCTGTGGTATCGGTAAAGATGAACTGATTCTGGCTTTAGCTCGCCATGCGACCAGTAAAATTGCCACTTTGGATGACCTTGAAGCTATTATGAGTATGGGGTTTCGCGGTGAAGCGCTAGCGAGTATCAGTTCCGTTTCACGTTTAACATTGACATCTAAGCCCGCAGACCAAACAGAAGCATGGCAATCATATGCCGAAGGCCGGGATATGGAAGTGATGGTTAAACCCGCAGCTCATCCCAATGGCACAACGGTTGAAGTATTAGATTTATTCTATAATACGCCAGCTCGCCGTAAATTTATGCGCACAGAAAAAACCGAGTTCGGCCATATTGATGAAATTGTTCGCCGAATTGCACTTTCTCGCCCAGATGTGGCTATTAACCTGACTCACAACGGGAAATTAGTAAAGCAATACCGAGCCGCTCATGATGAAGCACAGCAAGAGCGGCGTCTCGGAACGATTTGCGGAACGGGTTTTCTGCAAGGCGCTTTGGCGTTATCTTGGGAACATAGCGACCTTGCTATCAAAGGGTGGGTCGTTTCTCCATCAATGACATCAGGTAGCGAAACGCAATATTGCTATGTTAATGGCCGTATGATGCGTGACCGCCTAATTAACCATGCTATTCGCCAAGCCTATGAAGGGCATTTAGACGAAAACCAACAGCCTGCTTATGTCTTGTATTTGACCATTGATCCAAAACAAGTTGATGTTAACGTACACCCAGCAAAACATGAGGTTCGTTTTCACCAAGCCCGCTTGGTACATGATTTTATTTATCAAGCGGTGCGAACGGTATTATTAGAAGCTGCATCTATTGATGAGCTTCCGGGTATTGAACCGGCAAATATAGAGTTAGAAAATCGACCTTCTGCAGGGGAAAACTATTTTTCTTCACCAAACCTGGCTTCCAAGCAACATAAGACAGAAAATCATACGCTCATCGAAAATACCGTTCGAGAGTCTAAAATACCTTATGATAAGCCTAGTCACTTAAAGGATAATACGGCAAATCACGCTTTTTCTTCACCGAAGTCAACATCAGGTTTTTCAGGAAATGTGCCAGCAAAAACGTTTGGTTCAACGTATGACAAAAAAGCGGGTGAGCTGTATCAGAGCTTAATGTCTATTCCCGTTGCCTCTGAAGATAAAAAACCGCTTTTTCCTGAGCGTAAACCGATAAACTCGCCACAAATATCGTCACAACCTGTAGCAAAAAATGCGGATAACTACCTTTTTGGCAAAGTATTGACAATTTACGCAAAAAACTTTGCATTAATTGAGTCTTCGTTGGGGCTAATCCTGTTATCCTTAACGGAAGCTAATTATTTATTGAAATTGTCACAATTATCACCGGGTGGTGGAGCATTAAAGCCTCAGCCATTATTAATACCTCTAAAAGTGTCACTTAAAAATGATGAAATAGAGGTTTTACAGCGGTACAAGGAACAATTGACAATATTTGGTATCGAAGCCACGATATTACATGGAAAAGTAACAATTCATACGGTATCGTTACCATTAAGAACACAAAATTTATCACAGCTTTTTTCTGAATTACTCGATTTTTTATCGAGAAAAGAAAGTGTAACTGACGAAGAGATTGCACAATGGCTCGCTAAAGCAGTTTCACAGGTTAAAACAGAGGAAAGTTGGAGTTTAGCACAGGCTGTTCAGTTGCTGGCTGATGTTGAGCGGGTATGCCCACAGTGGGTAAAAAATCCCCCACCAACATTATTACAATTAATTAATTTACAATCCGTGGTAGCTACACTAACAAATGAGTGATTTAGCAACTCAGAAAAAACCTGACGCAATATTCCTAATGGGTCCAACGGCCTCAGGTAAAACCGCTTTAGCGATAGAACTTCGCAAGCATTTGCCTGTGGAAATTATTAGTGTCGATTCGGCATTAATTTACCGAGGAATGGATATTGGCACAGCAAAACCAACAGCAGAAGAACTCAGCCAAGCTCCTCATCGTCTGATTGACATTCTCGATCCGTCTCTACCATACAGTGCTGCCGATTTTCGCCGTGACGCATTAAATGCCATGGCTGAAATTACCTCACAAGGTAAAATTCCATTATTAGTCGGTGGCACAATGTTGTATTTTAAAGCCTTATTAGAAGGACTTTCACCACTTCCTTCAGCTGACCCAACAGTTCGTACTGAAATTGAACACATTGCTAAAGAACAAGGGTGGGGGGAAATTCATCGCCGTCTTACGGAGGTTGACCCAGTTGCCGCAGCAAGGATCCACCCTAACGATCCACAAAGATTATCCCGTGCTTTAGAGGTATATCTCATTTCGGGACAAACTTTGACTGAAATGACACAAACAGCTGGGGAAGAATTACCTTATAATGTGTTTCAGTTTGCTATTGCGCCACAAGATCGTAAAATTTTACATGAGCGCATAGAACAACGTTTTCATCTGATGATAGATGCGGGCTTTGAAGAAGAAGTTCGTAAATTGCATCAACGAAATGATTTACATGTTGATCTCCCTTCTATCCGTTGTGTGGGGTATCGGCAAATGTGGTCATATTTAGATGGTGAAATTAGCCATGATGAAATGATTTATCGGGGAATTTGTGCAACTCGCCAATTGGCAAAACGTCAAATTACCTGGTTAAGAGGCTGGGAGAATGTTCATTGGTTAGATAGTGAGCAACCTCAGCAAGCGCTTAGCACCGTTATGCAGGTTATGCGTGCATAGGACTGATGTTTGTGTACAATTAGAACGTTAAGCGCAATTTTTGAGTAGTTACTTTTTGGAATCTAAAAGATTCTCTTTTAAAAACAACAAAATAAGGAAAACATAGAATGGCTAAGGGGCAATCTTTGCAAGATCCGTTCCTGAACGCATTACGTCGTGAAAGGGTTCCGGTCTCTATTTATCTCGTTAATGGCATCAAATTGCAGGGGCAAATTGAGTCTTTTGACCAATTTGTTATTTTATTAAAAAACACAGTTAGCCAGATGGTTTATAAACACGCTATCTCGACTGTTGTCCCTGCTCGCCCTGTTTCTCATCATAGCGGCACTACGGGTAGCACTGGCAATGGTAATTACCATTCAGGTAACCCTGCAGCGCAAGATGGCGAAGTAACTGAGTAAGTTTGTACGCTAAAAGACAAGGAAAGCATGGGTAGGGAGACTGTACCTGTGTTTTTCCTTTGCAATTATTGTTTAGCCTAAGAGGTTACACCTTGTTTGATAGGTATGAAGGCGGTGAACTAGCTGTATTAGTCCATGTCTTTTTTTCTCAAGAAAAAGACGTTGATAATCTGGCAGAATTTGAGTCACTTGTGACATCTGCTGGCGTAAAACCAGTACAAATAGTCACGGGCAGTCGTAAAGCCCCTCATCCAAAGTTTTTTGTTGGGGAAGGTAAAGCAGAAGAAATTGCCCAAGCTGTTGAGGAAAGTGGTGCAGATGTGGTGTTGTTTAATCATATTCTAAGCCCTGCTCAAGAACGTAATCTCGAAAGGATTTGCCAATGTAAGGTGGTTGACCGTACAGGGGTAATTTTAGATATTTTTGCTCAACGCGCACGTACACACGAAGGTAAGCTTCAAGTTGAATTGGCTCAGTTAAGGCATTTATCGACTCGCTTAGTGAGGGGATGGACGCACTTAGAGCGACAAAAAGGCGGGATTGGCTTACGAGGTCCCGGTGAAACTCAACTTGAAACTGACCGCCGGCTATTAAGAGATAAAATTAAACAAATCTTATCTCGTCTTAGTCGGGTGGAAAAACAGCGTGAACAAGGGCGTCAAGCGAGAAGTAAGGCTGATATCCCGACTATTTCGCTTGTCGGTTATACCAACGCTGGTAAGTCTAGTTTGTTTAACCGCATGACGGCCGCTGATGTTTATGCTGCTGACCAGTTATTTGCAACACTTGACCCAACACTTCGTCGTATTGATGTAGAAGATGTTGGTGTTGTCGTTCTTGCAGATACTGTGGGTTTTATCCGTCATTTACCCCATGATTTGGTTGCAGCTTTTAAAGCAACCCTGCAAGAAACACGTGAAGCAACGTTACTGCTGCACGTTATCGATGCAGCTGATAATCGCTTGGATGAAAATATTCATGCAGTTGAAAGTGTGTTAGAAGAAATCGAAGCGGATGAAATACCAACACTTTTAGTGATGAACAAAGTTGATATGCTAGAGGATTTTGTCCCGCGTATTGACAGAGATGAGGATAACAAGCCGGTTCGTGTCTGGGTTTCAGCGCAAACGGGCGATGGTATCTCATTGCTGCTACAGGCATTGACGGAACGTCTTTCAGGTGAAATCGCACATGTTGAATTGCGTTTACCACCGAATGAAGGCCGTTTACGTAGCCGTTTCTACCAACTTCAGTCAATCGAACGTGAATGGCAGGAAGAAGACGGCTCAATTGGCCTTGAGGTGCGTATGCCAATGGTGGATTGGCGGCGTCTGTGCAAACAAGAGCAGCAATTACCTGACTACGTTATTTAATTGCTTTGGTGGTTAATGATGTAGTTAGGCAATGGAATTGATATTAAGAGCCCTATCGCTCTTAGCCCTGAAAATCAATCATAAAGAATGGAGCTAAAACATGGCGTGGAATCAGCCCGGTAATGACGGACAAGACCGCGATCCGTGGGGAAGCGGCAATAAAGGCGGCAACTCTGGCGGGAACAAAGGTGGTCGAAAACGTGGGGCTTATGATCTCGACGATCTCTTTCGTAAACTAGGCAGCAAGCTTGGTGGAAATAAAGGCAGCGGTGGTGATGGCGATAATAAACAACCATCACAAATCAGCGGCCGTTTAGGTATGTTAGCTCTTGCTGCTATCGTTGTTGTATGGGCAGGTTCAGGCTTCTACACCATCAAAGAAAGTGACCGTGGCGTAGTATTACGTTTTGGTGAATATAGTGGTGTTGTTGGGCCTGGTTTGAACTGGAAACCAACCTTCATTGATAGGGTTATTCCTGTCAACGTGGAAACCGTACGAGAACAAGCAACAAATGGCATGATGTTAACGTCAGATGAAAACGTGATCCGCGTTGAAATGAACGTTCAATATCGTGTTACCGACCCTGCGCAATATTTATTTAGTGTCACAAACCCAGACAATAGTCTGCGTCAGGCGCTAGATAGTGCTGTGCGTGGTGTAATCGGTCAGTCTGCGATGGAGCAAGTACTGACTACGAATCGTGCTTTTATCCGTGATGTAACACAAAAAGAGCTCGAAGCAACAATTGCACCATATAAAATGGGTATCACACTGCTTGACGTCAACTTCCAAGCTGCACGTCCACCTGAAGATGTTAAAGCGGCATTTGATGACGTAATCTCAGCAAGGGAAGAAGAACAAAAAACGATTCGTGAAGCACACGCTTACCGAAATGAAGTTCTTCCACTGGCAAAAGGTAACGCACAACGCCTAATTGAAGAAGCTGAAGCATATAAAGCGAGTGTGGTTTTCAAAGCAGAGGGTGAGGTCGCAAGCTTTGCGAAAATGTTACCTGAATACCGTGCTGCACCAGAAATCACCCGTGAGCGTCTGTATATCGACACCATGGAGCGTGTGTTAAGTAATACACGTAAAGTAATTGCGAATGATAAGAGCAACAGCATGTTAGTGCTGCCACTTGACCAAATCATGCGCGGTACAAATTCAGATGCGGCTTCAACGTCAAAAGCTAATCCGTCAGCAAGAATGGCGACGCCAAGCAATAGTTCGTCATCATCTGCTGCAACACCTGTACAGCCAAACAGCGCTGTTCGTGGTGATGCTGTTAGAGTAGGGAGACAATAATCATGCGTAAATCGCTAATTGTTATCGTTATTGCCATCTTGGCAGTTGCATACGCATCTATCTTTATTGTTCCTCAAACTGACCGCGGTATCGTATTGCGTTTTGGTAAGGTTCTACGTGACTCTGAAAACAAACCGATCATTTATGAGCCAGGTCTGCATTTCAAAGTTCCATTTATTGAAACGGTGAAAATGTTAGATGCGCGTATTCAGACTCTTGAAATTCAAGCTGACCGTTATCTGACAAGTGAAAACAAAGACTTAATGGTGGACTCCTACCTGAAATGGCGCGTGACTGATTTCAGTCGTTACTATGTAGCGACTGGCGGTGGTAACCCATTCCAAGCAGAAACCCTGTTAAAACGTAAATTTAGTGACCGTTTACGTTCTGAGTTTGGTCGTTTAAGCGTTAAAGACATTATCACTGATTCACGTGGGCGTTTAACGGTTGATGTGCGTGATGCCTTGAACAAAGGTACTGCAATTGACGACTCAACAAAAGAAGCGGATGCAGCGATTGCGGATGCAGCTAAACGTGTTGAAGAGGAAACGAACCTGAAGCCACTGGTTGTGAATGCAAACAGTATGGCGGCGTTAGGTATCGAGGTTGTCGATGTACGTATTAAACGTATTGAGCTGCCAAACGAAGTTTCTGAAGCTATCTATGCGCGTATGCGTGCAGAACGTGAAGCAGTTGCACGTCAACATCGTTCACAAGGTCAAGAAGAAGCGACTAAGATCCGCGCTGTTGCAGATAAAACAGTAACAGAAACGTTGGCTGAAGCAGAGCGTACCGCACTAACTTACCGAGGTGAAGGTGATGCGATGGCAACGAAACTGTTTGCTGATGCATTCAACCAAGATCCAGAGTTCTATGCGTTTATTCGTAGCTTGCGTGCCTATGAGCAAAGCTTCAAGAGTGGTGAAGACGTGATGGTATTAAGTCCAGACACTGACTTCTTCCGCTTTATGAAAGCACCAACTAAGCTTCGTGCAACAGATTAATAAATAATCAGACTAAGTTGCGTGCAACCTAGCAAAATAACTGTTAATCTATTAAAGAAAAGCCCGCTTCGGTGGGCTTTTTTTCGCCTGTCGTTTTAAGTATAGGATTTTTCAGGGAAAATTTGAGCTGCTCAACTGATGGCATTCATTTTGAGTTTACGGCAGAAATAAAAAATACCATTTTACTTGCTTTCCAGAAAAAAATTTTTGTATTGCCAAAATATCACTGGAACAGTTCATTTTTGATGGTAGAATTCATTTTTAAGCAACCGAGTGTATTTCAAAATGGGTAAGAACGTTGTCGTACTGGGCACCCAATGGGGTGACGAAGGGAAGGGCAAGATCGTTGACTTGCTGACAGAGCGTGCTAAATACGTAGTTCGCTATCAGGGCGGCCATAATGCTGGCCATACTCTTGTTGTAAACGGTGAAAAAACCGTTCTCCACTTAATTCCATCCGGTATTCTTCGTGAAAATGTCATCAGCATCATCGCTAATGGTGTTGTTCTTGCGCCAGACGCATTAATGAAAGAGATGAAAGAATTGGAAGACCGCGGTGTTCCTGTTCGCGAACGTTTACGTCTTTCAGAGGCATGTCCACTGATCCTGCCTTATCATGTTGCATTAGATAATGCGCGTGAGAAAGCTCGTGGTTCCAAAGCGATTGGAACAACAGGTCGTGGTATTGGTCCTGCTTACGAAGACAAAGTTGCTCGTCGTGGCTTACGTGTTGGTGATTTATTCGATAAAGCAACTTTTGCAGAAAAATTAAAAGAAATCGTCGAATACCATAACTTCCAACTCGTTAATTACTATAAAGAACCTGCTGTTGATTACCAAAAAACGCTAGACGATATCATGGCTGTTGCCGATATCCTGACTGGCATGGTAATCGATGTATCTGATCTGCTGTACAAAGCAAGCCAGAACAACGAATTCGTGATGTTTGAAGGTGCACAAGGCACATTATTGGACATCGACCACGGTACTTATCCGTATGTAACCTCTTCAAATACCACTGCGGGTGGTGTTGCAACAGGTTCTGGTTTAGGTCCACGTTATGTCAACTACGTATTAGGTATCATCAAAGCTTACTCAACGCGTGTTGGTGCGGGTCCATTCCCAACTGAGCTGTTTGATGAAGTGGGTGAATTCCTGCGTGAAAAAGGCCAAGAATTTGGTGCAACGACGGGTCGTAAACGCCGTACTGGTTGGTTAGATATCGTTGCGATTAATCGTGCGGTACAAATTAACTCACTGTCAGGCTTCTGTATGACTAAACTGGATGTTTTAGACGGTTTAGAAGAAGTCAAAATTTGTGTAGGTTACCGTCGTCCAGATGGCAAAGTGCTTGAAACAACGCCTTTAGCTGCTGATGAGTGGGATGGCTTAGAGCCAGTTTATGAATCAATGCCAGGTTGGAAAGAAACAACTTTTGGTGTAAAACAAAGAGAATTACTGCCACAGGCAGCTCTGAATTACATCAAACGCGTTGAAGAACTAACGGGTATTCCAGTTGATATTATTTCAACCGGTCCAGATCGTTCAGAAACCATGATCCTGCGTGATCCATTTGACGTTGAGTAATAACACTGACTGCGCCTAATACAGGCGCAGTTTTTTACTGCTTTACCTCCTTCCACTATGCAGCTTCTTTGATAAAACAGTCAAAATTCCCCATAATGATTGAATCAAGTCACTTTTGTGTGCAAATTATGTGCAATTAAGTGCATATTTGACTTGTGTTATACGTTAAACTTTATTTAACGACATATAATTTATTAGCATGCTATATTTTGTTCAGAAAACTGAAAGTGTTGGGTTAGAAATAGTAAGCGTGAATTTTAAAATAAGTCGCATTTTTTAGGCCAATGATTTGCGGCCAACAGCGTTATAGCTAAAATTTTGAGGTGATTGTGCAACTGACTAGTTTTACAGATTATGGGTTACGAGCTCTTATTTACCTGGCATCCCTAGGTGAAGGGAAAATGACCAGTATTACAGAGGTCACCGAAGTTTACGGTGTATCGCGTAACCATATGGTAAAAATTATTAATCAGCTCAGTCACCTAGGTTATATTAAAGCCACTCGTGGCAAAAATGGCGGGATTACACTAGGGCAACCAGCAGAATCAATTCGTATAGGGGACGTTGTCAGAGCATTAGAGCCCCTGACTCTTGTTAATTGTAGTGGTGAGTTTTGCCACATTACACCTGCATGTCGTTTAAAAGGTGTGCTACACCAAGCAATACAGCAGTTTTTACAAGAACTTGATCAATACACGCTGGCGGACATGGTGAAAGATAACGGCCCGCTCTATCAACTACTGCTTAACTAGCATTTGCGGTAGTTATGAATTCTGATGACAACGGAGGTAACGATGTCACAAGATCCTTTTCAGGAAAGAGAAGCAGAAAAATACGAGTCCCCAATTCCAAGTCGAGAATACATTCTTGACCTTATCTCGAAGCGTACTGCACCAGCTAATCGCGAAGAAATCGCACAATTATTGAATTTATCGACAGAAGATGAATTAGAGGCACTGCGTCGTCGGTTAAGAGCCATGGAACGGGATGGGCAATTAGTCTTCACTCGCCGTCAGTGTTATGCATTACCGGAGCGTTTAGACTTATTAAAAGGGAAAGTGATTGGCCACCGTGATGGCTACGGCTTCCTACGTGTTGAGGGTAAAAAAGAAGATTACTATTTATCTCAAGACGAAATGAAACGCGCCCTACATGGTGACGTTATTCTAGCGCAACCTTATGGGCAAGACCGTAAGGGGCGGACAGAGGTTCGTGTTGTTCGTGTGTTAGAACCGCGTAATAACCAAATTGTTGGCCGGTATTTTATTGAATCGGGTATGGGGTTTGTCGTACCGGATGATAGCCGTTTAAGCTTTGATATTTTGATTCCGAAAGATCGCGTCCTTGGCGCTCGTATGGGGAATGTGGTGGTGGTTGAATTAGTCACCCGCCCACAACGTCGTTCGCAAGCGGTGGGGAATATCATTGAAGTATTAGGCGAAACAATGGGAACGGGTATGGCGGTGGAAATCGCTTTACGTACCCATGAAATCCCACATTCATGGCCACCACAAGTTGAAAAACAAGTTGCGGACCTGAGTGAGCATGTCCCTGAATCGGCGAAAAAAGGGCGCGCTGATTTACGTGATCTCCCTTTAGTGACCATTGATGGCGAAGATGCCCGCGACTTTGATGATGCGGTTTATTGTGCACCGAAAAAAGGTGGTGGTTGGCGCTTATGGGTGGCCATTGCGGATGTAAGCTATTATGTCCGTCCTCAAACGGCTCTAGATACAGAAGCTCGTAGTCGCGGTAACTCGGTATATTTTCCATCTCAAGTTGTTCCTATGCTCCCCGAAGTCTTATCGAACGGCCTGTGCTCACTAAACCCTGGTGTTGACCGCCTGTGTATGGTGTGCGAAATGACAGTATCGGCATCTGGTAAGCTTTCGTCATACAAGTTCTATGAAGCGGTTATAAGTTCTCATGCAAGGTTAACTTACACGAAAGTGTGGAAAATCTTGGAAGGAGATGAAGAGCTGCGTGAGCACTATAAAGCCTTAGTGCCGCATATTGAGCATCTACATCAATTATATAAAGCACTGGATGCTGCGCGTATTGAGCGTGGTGCAATTTCTTTCGAATCTGAAGAAGCGAAATTCATTTTTAACGCAGAACGCCGTATTGAAAGTATCGAACCCGTTGAGCGCAATGATGCACATAAATTGATTGAAGAGTGCATGATTTTGGCTAACATTGCGGCGGCTCGGTATGTTGAGAAAAATGAAGAGCCTGCATTGTACCGTGTGCATGACCGTCCTAAAGAAGAAAGCGTGATGAATTTACGCTCAGTATTCAGTGAATTAGGTTTGACTCTACCAGGTGGAATGAAACCAGAGCCGAAAGATTATGCGCAGGTAATGAATGAAGTGGCTGAGCGCCCTGATCATGAATTACTGCAAACCATGATTTTACGTTCGATGAAACAAGCGATTTATGATCCTGAAAACCGCGGTCACTTTGGCTTAGGTTTGAAATCGTATGCTCACTTTACATCACCAATTCGTCGTTATCCTGACCTGACGTTACATCGTGGGATAAAATATTTACTGGCGAAAGAACATGGTCATTCAGATAAGCGCTGGACGGAAACAGGTGGCTGGCATTCAGACATGGATAGCATGTTACAGCTTGGTGAGCACTGTTCAATGACTGAGCGCCGTGCTGATGAAGCGACTCGTGACGTGGCTGACTGGCTGAAATGTGATTTCATGCAAGACCAAGTTGGTCAAACCTTTACAGGTTTAATTACCAGTGTGACCGGTTTTGGTTTCTTTGTGCGCCTTAATGATTTATTTATTGATGGTTTAGTGCATATTTCAACGTTGGATAATGACTACTACCGTTATGATGCGGTCGGCCAGCGTTTAATTGGTGAATCATCAGGTACCACTTATCGTCTTGGTGATGAAGTGGAAATTCGTGTCGAAGCGGTGCATATGGATGAGCGTACCATTGATTTCGCCTTAATTTCAACTACTCGTAAAGCGAAAAACCCGGGCAAAACAGCGCGGGACAAAATGAAGCAAGAAGTGAAAAATGCGACGCGTCCAGCTCGTCGAAAAGCGGATGCGAGCAAAGATAAAAACTTCGAGCCTGATTCTGCATTTCGCCGTTCAGAGAAAAAAGGGAAAAAAGCTGAAGCTAAGCCAGAGGCGAAAGGGAAAGGAAAAGGCAAAAAGCCGTCTGATAAAACCAGAAAAATTACAGCAAAATTAAAAGCTAAACGCGTTGCAAAAAAATCCCAAAAACAAGAGGGATAATGGTATTGCTGTAGTTATTAACCATAGTTATTAACCATCGTTATTAACCAAAGTGGCGTGTTAGCGCCACTTTACTATTTATATAAATAAGAAATTTATGAGCGAAATGATTTATGGCATTCACGCAGTGAAAGCCTTACTGGAGCGTTCACCGCAACGCATTAAAGAAGTCTATATTTTGAAAGGCCGTGAAGATCGCCGATTAATGCCGTTGGTGCATGAAATTGAAGCGTTAGGTGTCGTCGTTCAAGTGGCGAATCGTCAATGGATGGATAGCCAAACTGAAGGTGCGGTTCACCAAGGTATCATTGCGAAAGTACTACCAGGTAAACAATATCAAGAAGGTGACCTGCCTGATTTATTGGAGAGCACACCATCGCCATTTTTATTGGTATTGGATGGCGTGACAGACCCACATAACTTAGGTGCATGTTTACGTAGCGCTGATGCGGCAGGTGTTCATGCTGTGATTGTACCGAAAGATAAGTCAGCCCAATTGAATGCGACTGCGAAAAAAGTAGCCTGCGGCGCGGCAGAAAACATCCCTCTTATTCGCGTGACGAATTTGGCAAGGACATTACGTTTGTTGCAAGAATATAATGTGTGGATTGTGGGAACGGCAGGTGAAGCTGATCACAATTTATATCAAAGCAAGTTAACGGGTCCAATAGCTCTGGTGATGGGCGCTGAAGGTGAAGGTATGCGTCGTTTAACTCGTGAGCACTGTGACGAGTTAATTAGCATTCCAATGGCCGGTTCCGTTTCTTCGCTTAATGTTTCTGTGGCGACGGGCGTCTGCTTATTTGAAGCCGTACGCCAGCGTTTAGCCACCACTGAAAAATAATATTTGCGGTAAAACGCATCCACCTCTTGAGTTTTATCTCAGGGGTGGGTATAGTTACGCGTCAATTTTTTAGCCGCACTCAACAAGTTCCTTGCCTCCGCGGGCCGCGGTTAACCCAGACAGGAGGCTAATAATCCGTAAGGAGCAACTACTAATGCGTCATTACGAAATCGTTTTTATGGTCCATCCTGACCAAAGCGAACAGGTTCCGGGCATGATCGAGCGTTACAGTGCTGTTATCACTAACGCACAAGGTCAGATTCACCGTCTGGAAGACTGGGGCCGCCGTCAACTGGCTTACCCAATCAACAAACTGCACAAAGCACACTATGTTCTTCTGAACGTAGAAGCGCCGCAGGAAGCGATTGATGAGCTGGAAACTAACTTCCGCTTCAACGATGCCGTTATCCGCAGCATGGTTATGCGCTTAAAACACGCAGTAACAGAAGCTTCTCCAATGGTCAAAGCTAAAGACGAACGTCGTGGCCGTGACATGTCTGATGAATATCAGGATGAAGAAGTAGAAGAAACTGGGGATTCTGAAGAGTAATTGCGCAAGTGACCACTAATCGTTTGGTGCTCACAGGCACAGTCTGTAAAGCATTGATTCGAAAAGTGAGTCCGTCAGGCATTCCTCACTGCCAGTTTGTTTTAGAACATCGTTCGGAGCAACAGGAAGCGGGGTTGTCAAGGCAAGCATGGTGCAGAATGCCCATTATCGCCAGCGGACAAACCTTACAAGCTCATACTCACAGTATAACGGTCGGCAGTTGGATTACAGTAAGCGGTTTCATTAGTACCCATCAGGGTCGCAATGGGATCAGCAAGATTGTCCTCCATGCCGAGCAGATTGATTTGATAGATTCTGGAGACTAGCCATATGGCACGTTATTTCCGTCGTCGCAAGTTCTGCCGTTTCACAGCGGAAGGCGTTCAAGAGATCGACTATAAAGATATCGCAACGCTGAAAAACTATATCACTGAAAGTGGTAAAATTGTACCAAGCCGTATTACCGGTACTCGTGCAAAATATCAACGCCAGCTCGCTCGTGCTATCAAGCGCGCTCGCTACCTGTCTCTGTTACCATACACTGATCGTCATCAGTAATTGGTACAGTCCATTAACGACTAATAGAGGATAAGGTAATGCAAGTTATTCTGCTTGATAAAGTAGCTAACCTAGGTAGCCTGGGTGACCAAGTTAACGTTAAATCGGGCTACGCTCGTAACTTCTTAGTACCACAGGGCAAAGCTGTTCCTGCAACTAAGAAAAACGTTGAATTTTTCGAAGCTCGCCGCGCTGAACTGGAAGCTAAATTAGCTGACGTTCTGGCAGCAGCACAGGCTCGTGCAGCAGCTGTTACTGCACTGGGTTCTGTTACTCTGGCTTCTAAAGCTGGTGACGAAGGTAAACTGTTCGGTTCAATCGGTACTCGTGATATCGCTGACGCAATTACTGCGGCTGGCGTTCAAATCGCGAAAAGCGAAGTTCGCCTGCCAAACGGCGTTCTGCGTACTACTGGTGACCACGAAGTTCACTTCCAGTTACACAGCGATGTTTTCGCAGAGCTGAACGTTATCATCGTTGCTGAGTAATCAATAATGATGATATGCATCATTGGGTTATCCATGGTGCAAATAAAAAACACCGGCTAAGTCCGGTGTTTTTTGCTTTCTAGATATCTGTTTTTTATTTCACAAGGGTTTTTGCACTAATGCTAAGGCGTTCTGTAATAACTCCCATCGCTTAATCGCGCAAAGCTATAGGTTTTCCCATCAGAACCCGTAGTTTCTAATAATTGAACCTCCCCTTTTGCATTGGCTTTTAAACGAATTTTTTGCCCTTGACGTAAATTACTCAGTGGTTTTTCTGCACCTTCTACGCGCGCCATAATAAAAGCGTCATTGGCTTGTAAGTTATTATCACGAAACAGTTGTGCGAGAGTCTTCCCTTTTTGTACTCGGTAATTTTGCCACTCATTGGCAGAAGGGCGAGTGGTTTTGGGCTCAGGTGTTTTTTCTGGTGAAGTCACTATTGGAGGCTCATTGGGTGCGGGCTCAATAGGTTCTGGAATAATTTCAGGCTCAGTAGGTAAAAGAGGGGAATTACCTTCAGGTGCTGGCACTGGTTCTGGTATTGGTGGCGTAATAGTAGGTTCAGGCATGACCTCTGGGGTTGTGGGTGGGGGGATGACAATCGGTTGGTTTTGAACAATATCGCTGGGGGATTTATCACTTGTAGGCCAAAAAAAAGCGACCACGACAATTAGAGCGAGCAGTGCAATGCCATAGCGATGAAATTTTGAAAGTTTAAACATCACTCCTCCTTGATGAGGCAATGAGTAAATTAGACCGTATTAATACGCATACTAGCACCCTTTTTAGACATTTTTAGCGTTTGGCTGAATTTTTCAGAGAACACCGAATAAATTTGTCGAGAATCAATCAGTTTTATTCTTTAGATTCATTGTTTGGGTTTACCCATAAGGGTGAGGCTGCTATTCTTGGTTTTTCTCAAAATCATATGGGTATTTTCATGGCAAACCAAAATTTCGATTCGGTAGAAGCTCAAGCGAGTTATGGCATAGGTCTACAAGTTGGGCAACAATTATTAGAGTCAGGGCTAGAAGGTTTAGTGCCAAATGCAATTCTAGCAGGTCTCGTTGATGCTTTAGAAGGCAATATGCCATCGGTACCTGTTGAAACTCTGCACAAAGCATTGCGTGAAGTGCATGAGCGTGCCGACGCTGTCCGTGTATCTCGTCAGGCAGCATTAGCGGAAGAAGGCCAAAAATTCCTAGATGAAAACCAAAAACGTGATGGTGTTTCAACGACTGAGTCAGGCTTACAATTTTCAGTGATTAACCAAGGTGATGGTGCTATCCCATCCCGCTCAGACCGTGTACGTGTTCATTACACAGGGCGTTTAATCGATGGCTCTGTGTTTGATAGCTCAGTACAGCGTGGCCAGCCAGCAGAGTTTCCTGTAAGCGGTGTTATTCCAGGTTGGATTGAAGCATTGACTCTGATGCCAGTTGGCTCTAAATGGGAATTGTATATTCCTCATCAATTAGCTTATGGTGAGCGTGGTGCAGGTGCATCAATCCCGCCATTCAGCACATTAGTATTTGAAGTTGAATTACTTGAAATTTTATAATTTCTGTTAGTTTAGCTTACGAGTAAAAGCCTCATTGTCTTTGGACTTTGGGGCTTTTTTTATGGCGTTAATTTCACACAATTGCTACTCTTGCTGTAAAGCGCCATCAGAGAGGTGAATAATATGCTACAGCAAATTTGCGAATTAGCTCAAGAAGCGGGTTATGCGATTATGGAAACTTATAATGCGCAAGAACCTTTACAGGTTGAACACAAAAGTGATAATTCGCCTGTGACCGAGGCTGATATTGCCGCCCACAATGTGATTACAGCAGGCCTTGCTCGCATTGCCCCTGATATCCCTCAACTGTCTGAAGAAGACCCTCCACAATGGGCAACCAGGCAGAATTGGCAACGTTATTGGTTGATTGACCCATTGGATGGAACGAAAGAATTTATTAATCGTAATGGGGATTTTACGGTTAATATTGCACTCATTGAGAATGGCGTACCAACGATGGGAGTGGTATATGCCCCAGCGAAAGGGTTGCTATATTACGCTGAAGGAAATCAAGCCTGGAAGGAAGAAGGTGGACATAAGCAACTTATTCATGTGAATGATGCCAAGCCTCCGGTTATTGTTATTAGCCGCTCTCATCAAGACAATGAATTAATGGATTATTTAAAACAAATGGGTGAACACACGACAGTAGAAATTGGTTCTTCACTCAAATTTTGTTTGGTTGCGGAAGGGAAAGCACAGCTTTATCCACGTTTTGGGCCTACGAATATTTGGGACACTGCTGCGGGTCATGCGGTTGCCATTGGTGCAGGTGCGAAAGTCGTTGATTGGCATGGAAAAACGTTAGACTACACACCGCGAGAATCCTTTTTGAACCCAGGTTTCCGGGTCATTTTATTCTAAATATTGATAAAGGTTGGGAAGTGATTTCCCAACCTAATTAATAACTAATTATCGAGTTGAAGCACTTTGGCAGTGGCGGTACGAATATCTAAACAGGCTTTTGCATCCGTTTTTAAATCAATCCCATAGGTTGGAATGATATCTTTTAAACGAGTTTCCCATCCATCGGCTTTGAGTTGGTCATCAAAGCAGGTTTTTAATACATTCAATGCAATAAATGCCGCAGTGGAGGCTCCCGGAGATGCACCCATCAATACAGTAAATGATTTATCCGCACTGGTAATCAGTTCTGTACCAAATTCTAAAACCCCTTTCTTATCATGCTCAGGCTTAATAATTTGTACTCGTTGCCCTGCAACCACCTCTTTCCAATCCTCATGCTGTGCTTCTGGGTAGAATTGTTGCAGCATGGCAAATTGGTGAGCAGAAGTTTGCAGGACTTGGCCTACTAGGTATTCTGCGAGTGACCAGTTATCTTTCGCAACCGCAAGCATTGGTTCAATGTTATTCAATTTAACCGATTCAAACAGATCTAAATAAGAGCCGTGCTTAAGGAATTTACTCGAAAAACCGGCATAAGGCCCGAATAATAGAGAACGTTTACCACCAATAATGCGAGTGTCCAAGTGTGGAACAGACATTGGTGGTGAGCCTTTGTCTGCTTTACCGTAAACTTTTGCATGGTGGCGAGAAGCAATTTCTTCGTTATCACAACGTAACCAGATACCACTAACAGGGAACCCACCATACCCTTTTCCTTCAGGGATCCCCGATTTCTGTAGTAATTCGATCGCCCGCCCACCTGCACCAACGAACACAAATTTTGCGGAAGTGATCGTTTTTTCATGCGTGAGTAGGTTTTTAACTTCAATATTCCATCTGCCATCGGGGGTCTTTTTAACATCGATGACTTCATGTTTATAGTGAATTGAAAAACCGGATTGTTCGCTTAATTGTGCAATTAATAAATGCGTTAGTGCACCGTAATCGACATCAGCACCAGTATTAACACGGGTAGCCGCAATCGCTTCTTTAGGATCACGGCCTTCCATGATCAGTGGTGCCCACTCGTTGATCTGTTTTGGGTCATCACTGTATTCCATGTTGTGGTAACAGTGGTGAGCAGACATCTGTTGGTAGCGTTGTTTTAAGAATTTTACATTGTCTTCACCCCAAACAAAGCTCATATGTGGGCATGGGTGAATAAAGTCACGTGGATCTTTAATTTTACCTTTGGTGACTAGATAAGACCAAAGCTGACGAGAGAGATCGAACTCCGTATTGACTTCAAGCGCTTTACTGATATCCACCGTACCATCTGGATTTGGTGGGGTATAGTTCATCTCACAGTTAGCGGCATGACCTGTTCCCGCATTGTTCCACGGATGGGAGCTTTCTTGGGCACAGTCGTTTAGCCTTTCAAAAACAGCAATCGTCAGTGAAGGCTCTAGTTCTTTGAGAAATGTACCAAGTGTTGCACTCATGATCCCAGCGCCAATGAGGGCAATATCGACATTCTCAGCAATCGGTTTATTCATGACGGCCTCTATTTTTTTGTTGGAGTAAAGCTAAGGTTGGTGCCTTCTTGATAGACCACATAAGCACGACGCCATGGCTCATCACCAATAAGCCGCCATTTATGGCCAGTTCCTGTATTATCTTGCGCAAGTAAGATATCACCAGGATTGATGATAAATTTAGAACCATCTTTAGTTTCGAATTCTAAAGTGCCGGAAAGGGTAATGACATAACGAGGAACAGGGTCTTGATGCCAATCAAAAGAACCGCCGGAAACTGTTTCACGGAAGGTCAGTTCACTGGCTGCAATGGCGGAGGTTTGGCTATCTCCTCCTGTGAGATTATTGAGCTCAAGAGTGCCTTCTTCAAATAGAGAATTTCCATCTTCTCCTGTCCACATACGAACGCAGCGTATCATTTTATTTAGCTCCTTAATCACTGATTGTAATGTATAACAATTATTTGATATTCATTGGATGCAAAAATAAGACTCTTAAAATGATGATATATAAAATTAATATTATTTAAATTTAAAGTTTTTTAGTGAATAGGTCAAAGCGAAATATGTTTTATCTTCGTTTTATGGTTTTAATTTTTAATTAAATAGCAAAATAATAAAAGTTGATTATCTTTTTATGATTTATTTTTATTTTAGCTATTCATTTAATGACTGATAAGAAAACAGGAAAGCTCACGATGATTTTATTTTATCATTATGAGCTCTATAAGAGAGTTTAACTTTTAAGAATCGTGTTTAGGGCGAGGTATTGGATCAACATGATGGTTTTACCATCAACAATTTCTCCCGTTTTAATCGCATCAATGGCTTTAGAGAAAGGCCACTCTAAAACTTCAATATCTTCGCCTTCTTCTTTAAGCCCACCGCCTGCGTTTTGACGATTATTATCACTGTATTCGGCGATGTAAAAGTGGAGCTTTTCGGTGACGGAGCCTGGGCTCATAAAGGCTTCAAAAACTTTTTGAATTTTATCGGCTTTAAAACCAGTTTCTTCTTCGGCTTCAGCAATAATTCGCGCTTCTGGTGAAGCGTTTTCGAGTAAGCCAGCGGCGGCCTCAATCAGAAAATCAGAGTAGCCATTAACATAGACTGGCATACGAAATTGACGAATTAAAATAATGCTGTTCTTTATTTTGTTATATAACAAAATAACGGCACCATTGCCTCTATCATAGACTTCACGTTCTTGTTGTTGCCAACTGCCGTCTTGTCGTTGTAATTCATAGGTGTATTTTTTTAAAACATACCAATTATCTGAAAGTAATTTTTCGCTAATATTACGTATGTTAGGAAGTTTTACAGTCATTAAGTAGCCTTAGTAAGCAAAAATGATTTTGTTAATTTAGCACTGTTAATTTCTGTATGAAATAGGATTTAGATGGGACCTACTTTAAAGCAGATCCCATTTTAAAAATTGTGAATTATTTAATGATTTGGATTTGTTTAACTTCGACTTCTCTTGAATTCCAGTCTTTATCAATTTTACCGCGAATTTCAACTTTGTCTTTTGGCGTTACGTTGATACCGTTCCAACGCTTTTCACTGATTTCTAAATTAATGGTGCCAGTACCATCAGTGAACTCATAATGTTTATTGTCGAGTTGTTTAACGATATTACCACGTAAAATAACCCAGCTATCATCTGACATATCAAGTGCTTTTGCGACCGTCATTTCCCCACTATTTGGGCCGATGAAACCACCCGTTTGAGTCGTTTGGGTCGTTGTATTTGTGGCAGCGCCTGGGCCATCAAATCCGCCATTTGCAGCGAAAACAGGTGCACTTGCGAGTGCAGCAACTAAAGCGATTACAGGTAATTTTTTCATCATCAGTATCTCCAAATGGACATGAACTTGTTTGTATGGAGGGTATTAAACCAAGTAAATCTTAACAGGATCTTAAGAAACATGATTAACGAATTATATTTTTAATTTTGTTAATTATAGCTAGTCATCTCAAGACTGATGGGATAAATATAATAATATTCTGAGGTGGAGGATATTATGCGTATTCTATTAATTGAAGATGACCGGCTAATTGGTGATGGTTTAAAAGTAGGATTAACACAGCTAGGGTTTACGGTTGATTGGTTTATGGATGGTAAACAAGGGCAACTCGCTTTATTTGATGCACCCTATGATGCTGTTGTGCTCGACCTTTCATTACCAAATATTGATGGTATGGATATTTTGAAACATTGGCGCAAAGAGGGGCGTGATGAGCCGGTCTTGATTTTGACAGCGCGAGATGCTCTGGATCAACGTGTTCAAGGGCTGCAACAAGGGGCTGATGATTATCTTTGTAAACCATTCGCTTTAATGGAAGTCATGGCGCGTTTGCAGGCGTTAATCCGTCGTCGAAGTGGGCAATTATCCTCCAAACTTACGCATGGTGATGTTGAAATGGATCCGGTTGCAATGACGGTGACACAGCAAGGTGAACCTGTACAACTAAAAGGTAAAGAGTTTGCCTTATTGTCTTTGTTTATGCATAACCCAAATAAAGTCTTTTCTCGCCCTTTAATTGAAGAGAAATTGTATAACTGGGATGAAGAGGTCTCTAGTAACTCTGTTGAGGTACATATCCACCATTTACGGCGCAAATTAGGCAATAAGTTTATTCGAACCATTCACGGTGTTGGCTATCGATTAGGTGATGATAAATGATGAAGACATTTAGTCTCAGGCTGAAACTCACTTTAATGCTGCTATTGTTAGCTTTGCTGACATGGGGGATCGCTAGTTCATTAGCGTGGTACCAAAGCTATAAAACGATTAATGAATTATTTGATACCCAGCAAATGGCGTTTGCCAAACGATTATCTGTTTTACCATCAGACTTTGAGCTGAGCCGGCCTTCCCTGACTAAAACCAAAAAATTATTGCGAAAGAACCGTGGTCATCAAGATGATGATGCATTGGCATTTGCTATTTTTTCACCGGATGGCGAAATGGTATTAAACGATGGTGATAACGGTAGAGATATTGTCTACCAATTTAAGCGAGAAGGGTTTACCGATGGGATGCTCCAAGGAAGTGACGACCCTTGGCGTTTTGTGTGGTTAAAATCTCAAGATGGTCAATATGTTATCGCAGTAGGGCAAGAGTGGGAGTACCGGCAAGAAATGGCGACGGATATTATGGTTGCACAATTTATGCCTTGGTTGATGGCGTTGCCAATTATGTTATTGCTATTTTTATGGCTGCTCACACGTGCTTTACGTCCATTGAAGGATGTAGCAAAGCAGTTATATCAGCGAAAGCCAGATGAGTTAACCCCAGTACAAGTAAAGCGTATTCCCAGCGAAGTAAGACCCATTATTGACTCCATGAATGGGCTATTTAGC
Organism: Providencia sp. PROV130; assembly: GCF_028482225.1. Lineage (NCBI taxonomy): Bacteria > Pseudomonadati > Pseudomonadota > Gammaproteobacteria > Enterobacterales > Morganellaceae > Providencia > Providencia sp. PROV130. The sequence continues at coordinate 100,635 of NZ_JAMPQC010000014.1, forward strand.
CGTATTAATGACATGTTTGCTCGCGAGCGACAATTTACATCGGATGCCGCTCATGAATTACGTAGCCCACTCGCAGCGTTAAGAGTACAGGCGGAAGTGGTACAAATTGCGGGGAATAATACGGATATCCGTAATCATGCAGTGGCTAACTTATCGGAAGGTATTGATAGGGCAACACGGCTTGTTGACCAACTACTCATGTTGTCTCGATTAGAATCCTCCACACAACTTGATGATATTACAGTGGTATCTTGGCCTATATTAATTGAAACGGCGATAAAAGATGTGGAGCACGAGGCTCAAGAGCAGCAAACAACCATAATAAATACCTTAATTAGCCGTCCTCCTAATTTTCAAGGTCAGCCATTATTACTCAATGCATTACTGAGAAATTTACTCAATAATGCAATACGTTATGGAAAAATCGCTGGGCGAGTGGAGATCATTTTGTATGCTGATCACCTTGAAATTCAAGATGATGGTAATGGTGTGACACCTGAAGTTTTACAGCGGCTAGGTGAGCGTTTTTATCGTCCACCAGGGCAAGAAAAGACAGGGAGTGGTTTAGGGCTCTCTATTGTTAAGCGAATTGCACAATTGCATCATTTGCAGGTTATTTTTACTCATGGCACTAATGGTGGATTTTGTGCCCAAGTCTATTGGAATGAAATTAAAACGTGATAATGAGCACATTAGTCATGCTTATTTATAAAAATAATAATCATAATTATGCATATTTAATATAAGGGTATTTTAGCATAACTCACTATTTTTGACTCTAGGGAGATAGGTTGAATTGTAGGTGTAGTGTGCGAAATTACGCACACTACATAATAGTAAAAGTTTCACCTTATTGATTTAGTGATGAGGTTAACAAACTAATGACTTTTTGAATTTCTTGGGGATTTAATTCACCATCTTTGAAAAATAACACCTTCCCTTGATTATCCAATACGATAATTGCTGAGCTTTCTGGTTTTAAGCCCCATGCATTCTTCACCGCACCCTCGCTATCAACAATAAATTGTGAATAAGGGAACTCTTTTTTGCTATCTTCAACACTATTTTTAACAAATACACCCGTACCGAACATTGCATCATCAGTATTAATGATTGTTGTTGTTTGATAGGTATCATGCGGGAATTTGGCTTGTTTGATGGCTTCAACTAAAGGAGCATTAAGCTCTTTTGCGGAAGAACGGCCAGCAATATGTTGAATTGTCCGTACTTTTCCAACGAGCTGTTGGCTTTTCCACGGTTGATAATCCAACTTCCCTTCATTATTCATGACAAGCTCACCTTTGTCGGTGACAGAAATGGTAGGAACAGATTGGTTTAATTGAATATTTGCAGCAGAAGCTATTGCTGATGCCCCGATCAAGCATATTAAAAGTAAATAATTTCTTATCATAACAGCCCCTTGATTGATTATTTTGTCATGTGAGCGTAACGGTTTGTCTGATTACTGCTATTTATAGCATAGCTCATCGGATGAGTTACAAGAGGTAATTTAACATTTTTTTAAAATTCAGAATAAAAACAATGTTTATAGGGTTTTAACAGTTACTTTACAGTGTCATGTTATGTCAGTAAATTGAATAAAACTGCAATTTTAGAACCAAAGTGAAAATTTCTGGTCTATGATTATTGTACGGTATGAGTTATTGAATATCGTAAGAACAAAGGGGAGGCAAAGTTCTAATGAAAATTTTTAACCGTTATAACCCATCGAAGATTGCTCTTTACGTCAAAACGTTATTCCGTGGCAGGCTCTATATTAAGGATTTTGGGGCATTTGAGTTTAACTATGGGAAAATTCTACCACCTAAAATTAGTGATAAGCGCCATTACAATGTGATGAGTGAGGTCAACAAACAGGTTTCATTATTACAGGCAGAACTGGGATAGGTTAATCAAGAAGGTTTTGGTTAACAACGCGCCACATGGGTGGCGCATTGAAAGAAACGGCTTCGCTATCAAGCACTAATGTTCAGTATCTTTTGTTTGTTGTTTTGCGTCAGCCGTTTCAATAGTATTTTTTCCGGGCTGTACAACGACAGGTGATGGCGCCGTAGTAAGACGAGTGACGAGTAATTGGTCAATTTTGTAATTATCAATATCGACAACTTCAAATTTGTATCCCGCATATTTCACATAGTCTGTGCGCTTTGGCATTCTTCTTAATCGGTACATCATAAACCCTGCGATGGTTTCATAGTTGCTAAAGTCAGGGAAATCATCAATATCCAAAATGCGCATCACATCTTCGATTGGTGTTCCGCCTTCAACTAACCAAGAATTCTCATCACGTACCACTATTTGCTCTTCTTGCCCTGGACCAATTAAGTCCCCCATTAAAGTGATCATTACATCATTGATGGTAATTATACCCATGACTAATGCATATTCGTTGAGAATAACAGCAAAATCGACGGCGTTTGTTTTAAATGCTTCTAAGGTATCTGATAATGAGAGGGTGTCAGGGATCATTAGCGTATTTCTAATGTGAGCACCATCTTTTAAACTTAAGCTCTGCCCATTGAGCACGCGATTAAGTAATTCTTTTGAATCAACATAACCGATAACATGATCGATATCCCCTGCACACACCAAGAACTTAGAATGGGGTTGGGTTGAAATTTTATGTTTGATACTGTCTTCTGACTCGTCTTTGTCAAAATAAATAATACTCTCACGTGGGGTCATGGCTGATGGCACAGTACGTGATTCCAGCTCAAACACATTCTCAATTAATTCGTGTTCTTGTTTACGTAACACACCCGCCACAGCACCCGCTTCAACGACCGCAAAAATATCATCAGAAGTGATATCTTCATTACGTGACGTAGGTAATTTGAATAATTTAAAAAAGAGGTTCGCAAGGCCATTAAAAAACCAGACGAATGGGCTGAGTACCACTAAACAGAAGCGCATTGGATTCACAATACGAATCGCAATGGCTTCAGGTTTTACCATACCGATACGTTTAGGTGTTAAATCTGCCACTAAAATAAATAAGCTCGTCACAATGGTGAACGACAGTATTGATGAAACTTGCTGAGCCCAGCTTGGCGATAAAAATTGAATAAAGACATCGTACAAAGCCGGAGAAAAAGCAGACTCTCCCACAATACCTGCAAGGATAGCAACGGCATTTAAACCAATTTGAACGACGGTAAAAAACATTCCCGGCATTTCTTGTAATTTAAGCACGCGAGCCGCATTAATGTTGCCTTCATCGGCCATAAGTTTAAGTTTAATGCGGCGGGAAGCCGCCAGAGAAATTTCTGACAAAGAAAAGAATGCGCTGATTGCACATAATAATAGAACAATTAATAAACTGTTGAGCATAAGTTATCCAGCCAATCAAAGGGAGAATCCATAAAATTCAAAAATCTCTGAAGGCATAGTCTCGTGTATTTAAATATATTGAGTATGCAAATATATGTTGCGCGATATGCGCAAATTGTTGATATGTTGCATTAGTATAGCACTGAGGTGATTTATCTGCCTAGATATTCATCATCATTCAAGCTGCTTTAAGTCATATTGAAAAGCAACTTGAATGGTTGGGAAGATGAAATCACTGTATTAGGTTATTGATTTAGTTGTTTAATGAGGGTGGCAAACAGATACCAATTCCGCCTAATCCGCAATATCCATTCGGGTTTTTGTATAAGTACTGCTGGTGGTAATCTTCGGCAAAATAGAAAGTATCTAATGGCGCTATTTCGGTCGTGATTACACGTGTGTCATGCTGCGCTTTCATTGCATTTTGGTAAGCTTGCAGTGTGTCCATCGCTTGCTTATCTTGTTCGTCTGACACGGTATAAATAGCGGAACGGTACTGGCTGCCCATATCGTTCCCTTGGCGCATGCCTTGTGCGGGGTCATGGTTTTCCCAAAATAACGTCAATAATTGGGAGTAACTGATAACTTGCGGATCAAAAACAACCCGAACTGCTTCCGCGTGCCCAGTTCGTCCTGAGCAAACTTCTTCGTAGGTTGGGTTAAGGGTCACTCCACCACAATACCCCGCAGAAGTTGAATAAACCCCAGCTTGCTGCCAAAATAATCGTTCAACTCCCCAAAAACAGCCCATGGCAAAATACGCAATTTCCATATTCTTAGGAATAATCTCAATCGAATGATGGTTAAGCGCATGATATGGTGAGTAGGTCATAGCAGTTGCTCTGCCGGGCAGAGGTTGTGCAATACTTGCAGAGTGAAATTTATTAAAAGGCATAATGATTCCTATATATAGTGACCACACAAATAATCTAAAAATAGGGATAAAAACTTGTGTCTATGGCGAATTTTACTCAAAATAAATTGATATGAAGTATTTAGTCAATCGAACAATCACCTTAGGAGTAGGCGTGTCGAAATACCCTCTAATTTGTTTTCTCTGCCTAACTGCGGCAGTGCCAGTGGTACACGCAGCTAATCTTCGTCTTAATATTGAAGGCCTTGAAGGACAACTTAATCAAAACGTTCGCGTACAATTGTCTAATATATCGCAAGATGAAGTTGTGCCAAACGGTCGTTTTCGAGCCCGTGTTGAGAAAGCAATTAAAGAAGGTTTAAAGCCTTTAGGCTATTATCAACCCACGGTTGAATTTAGCTACGAAGAAAAAACACCCCCTGCTCGTTCTGTTTTAACCGCCAAAGTCACTCCTGGGGAACCTATTTTATTAAAAGGGGTGAATGTTGAATTACAAGGTGGCGCTAAAACGGACCCTGACTATGAAAAGATGCTCAAACAATATACGCCAAAGCTTGATACAGTTCAAAATGATGGTGAATACGAAGAATTTAAAGGGCGCTTTAGCAGTTTAGCCATTCGCAAAGGTTATTTTGATGCAATGATGGAGAAAAGCCAACTGGGTATTTCTCTTGACCACCATGCGGCTTATTGGGATTTTGATTTTAACAGTGGCGAACGTTATCGGTTTGGCGCCATTTCTTATTCAGGCTCACAAATCCGTGAAGATTATCTGAACAACCTTGCGCCTTTCAAAAAAGGGGAATACTACACATCAGAGCAACTTGCTGAATTTAACCGCCGATTAGCCGAAACAGGTTGGTTCTCTTCTGCGATTGTGACTCCGCGTATCGTGAGTGCCCGAAAAGATAACTCCTATGAATTACCGATGGAAGCGGTGATGACGCCTAGAGCCAAAAATTTTATTGAGCTCGGTGGGGGTTATGCAACAGATGTAGGTCCCCGAGTTAAAGCGACATGGAATAAGCCTTGGATTAACTCTCGTGGGCAAAGTTTAACGTCGAGTATTAGTTTATCCCAACCTGAACAATTAATAGATGCAAGCTATAAAATTCCACTAAAAGCGAACCCACTTGAGCAATATTATGCAGTTCAAGGGGGCTTTAAACGGACAGATTTAAATGATACGCAAGCGAATACAACAACCTTGAATGTGTCTCGTAACTGGGATTATTCATCCGGTTGGCAATATGGTGTGAATATGCGTTGGATGCTGAGTAACTTTACCCAAGCTAACGTGACGAATACGACGATGTTGCTGTATCCCGGGGCCTATGTGAGCCGAATTCGCCAACGTGGTGGTGTGATGCCAACATGGGGGGATAGCCAACGTTACTCTATTGATTACTCGAATAAAATTTGGGGTTCAGACATCGATTTTGCGGTGCTACAAGCTAAAAATGTGTGGATCAGAACGCCATGGGAAGGTCATCGCTTTATTGTTCGTGGAAATATCGGTTGGATTGAAACCAATGATTTCGATAAAGTTCCACCGGACTTACGTTTCTTCGCGGGTGGTGATGGTAGCGTGCGTGGATATGGGTATCAAAAAATCTCTCCAGAAGATAGCAAAGGTAAGCTGACAGGGGCATCAAAATTGGCCGTAGGTTCTGTGGAATACCAATATAATTTTACCGGAAATTGGTGGGGCGCGACCTTTATTGATAGCGGTGAAGCTGTTGATAACTTTAAGAATAATGATTTTAAAACGGGGGCGGGAGTCGGTATCCGTTGGGTCTCACCGGTTGGGCCAATAAAATTAGATTTAGCCAAACCTATTGGCGATCCAGATAATAACAAAATACAGTTTTATATCGGCTTGGGGACTGAGCTATGAGGTGGTTGAAGTGGCTAAAATGGACTAGTCTTTCCATTTTATTAATTCTCGTTCTGGTTGTTGCCGCACTCAGTTGGGTGATTGGAACGCAATCAGGTCTTCACTTTGCATTAAATACAGCGACACGTTTTGTTCCTGAATTAACAATTGATAAAATTGATGGTGATATTAGTAACTTAACGCTAAGTGGCGTTAAATATCAAATGTCAGGCATCGATGTTAATGCGGGGAAATTAAATTTAGCGGTACGTCTAGGTTGTTTAACCAGTCGTGAGCTATGTATCGACAACTTAGGCACGGAAAATGTCACTGTTACTGTCGATACCACCCAATTCCCCCCTTCAGAAGAAACGCCACCATCTGAACCACTGACTGAACTCAAGGCACCTTTGACCATTCGTTTGAATCAATTGGCTTTGGTTTCAACACACGTCAATGTGGATGGCATGGATATCGATTTAGCGAAATTTACCACAGGGGTAACGTGGGAAGGGAAAGCGATCACGATCATTCCAACCGACATCATTGATTTGGCGATTAATTTACCTGAAACCAAATCAGATGCCGTCGTTGAAGAGAAACAGCCAGACCCAACGCCGCTCGACGAACAAAAATCATTGGCAGACGAATTAAAAACGCTATTTTCTAAACCGTTACTCGCTGAATTACCAGAAGTTATTTTACCTGTTGATTTAAATGTTGATGGAATTAATGCTTCGAATTTTCAGTTAACGGGGGCGACTGAGCTCAAAATTAACCAATTGCACCTTAGTCTTTCGAATGAAGGGCAACAAGTTCTCGTTAAACAGCTAAAAGTCGATGCACCGCAAGGGAATATTGCGTTATCTGGCTCGGCAACTTTGCAAGATAAATGGCCAGTCTCATTATCAGTCGTGGGTGAAAGTCGTTTAGAGGATTTAGACGGGCAAAAAATAGATCTCTCCTTAAAAGGCGGTTTGATTGATGAACTAAAATTGGCCTTGAACTTACATGGGTCAATTAATGCAAAATTAGATGCAGAAACAGATTTGTCACAAGCAGACTTGCCGATTTTACTCACACTAGAAAGCGATAAGTTAACTTGGCCTTTAGTCGGAGAAGCGCAGTATCAATTAGATGGTACACGCATACGCTTGAACGGCCGCCCATCTGCTTATGACATGTCTGTACGTTCAGCTATCACTGGGCAGGATTTACCACCTTCGACCTTGCTATTAGATGCGAAAGGTAATGAAGAGCAAATTAATTTAACTCGCTTACGTTTAGTCGCTTTACAAGGTCATGCTGATATTACTGGCGTTGCGGACTGGAGCAAGGCAATTAGTTGGAATGCAGTATTGACCCTTTCAGGTATTAATACTGCCAAACAGTACCCTGAATGGCCTGCTAAAGTGGAAGGTAAAATTGCCACGCGCGGAAGTTTATATGGTGGTAGTTGGCAGTTGGATATTCCGGAAATTGTTTTAGACGGCAATGTTAAAAATAACCTGTTGAAAGCACGCGGTAAAGCCAAAGGTAATGCAGCAGGTCAATGGGATATCCCAGACTTTAATTTGGCACTGGGTAAAAACCATGTTGATGTAAAAGGTTCTCTTGCCGATAAATGGAACCTTGATGCCAAAATTAATGCTCCAGCACTCAATGGCTTGCTACCCGGCTTAGGAGGGGTGATTGCCGGTGATGTGAAATTACGTGGTAATTTACAGACACCAGAAGCCCTTGTTGACCTTACGGCACGCGGCGTGAAGTGGCAGGATGATCTTGCTATCGAGAATGTTGTTATCAAAGGAAATGTAGCAACAGGCGAGCAAATTAAAGGGGATTTATCTGTTGTTCTTCGTCAGTTGAAACAAGGTGATCTTGTCGTCAATAATTTAACTTTGGATGCGAAAGGAAGTGAAAAACAGCACTCGCTCAAGTTGAACATGAAGGGTGAGCCAGTTTCTGGGCAATTAGCATTAGCAGGTAGTTTTGACCGGCAGACTGAAGTGTGGAAAGGGAATTTAACCAACACCTTATTTGATACGGTGGTGGGTGAATGGCGCCTAAACCAAGCGATGTCACTCAATTATGCCAACCAAACACAAGAAGTGACTATCGGCAGCCATTGTTGGGTCAACCCGAATGCTCGTTTGTGTGTACCAAAACCGATTAAAGCAGGTAAAAGTGGTAGCGCAGATATCGTGTTAGAACGTTTTGACCTCGCGATGATCAAACCCTTTATGCCACAAGATACTCGAGTCAGCGGCGTATTTACGGGTAAAGCTAATGCGATTTGGAAAGCGGATGGCAGTATGCCGCAAGTGAAGTTGGACTTGCGAGGAAATGATGTCAAAGCGGTTCAGTTTGTGGATGGCACTCGTTTACCTATTGCTTTTGATACCTTAACGTTAAGCGCAGGCTTGAAAAATGGCAAGGCAGACCTTAACTGGTTGTTTGGGCTGACGAATAATGGCCAAATGCGTGGCAATATTCAAATTTCTGATATTGAAAAACGTCGCTTACTGTCGGGTAATGTTGAAATCAATTCAGTGACATTAGATTTAATCAAGCCGTTGCTGGGCCAGAAGGAAGTGGCGAATGGGCGCTTGAGTGCGAATTTACGTTTAGGTGGATCAGCAAATAACCCATTATTAAATGGTAGTTTAGCGCTTTCGAGTTTAGAAGTGAGATCGGCAATGATCCCGTTTGATATCAAAAGCGGTCATTTAGGTATTAATTTCAACGGCACAAGCTCGGTAATGAATGGTCAGATAAACACGCCAGAAGGCTATCTGAACATTGATGGTGATGCAGATTGGCGCAATGTTAATGCATGGCGTGCAAAAGTCATGGCACGAGGTAATAACCTTCGAGTTTCTTTACCGCCGATGATCCAAATTGATGTTCAACCGGACATTGTATTTGATGCATCACCTTCGGTACTCACGCTAAACGGTACCGTCAATATTCCGTGGGCACGAATTACTGTTCAAGAACTCCCTGAGTCAGCGGTAAGCCCATCATCGGATGTGGTGATGTTAGATAGCAATTTGCAGCCAATTGAACAAAAAGCGCCATCTATCCCTATTCAGACCAATTTGGATATTAAAATTGGTAATGATGTTCGATTAGATGCGTTTGGCTTAAAAGCGCGTCTGACAGGTTTATTGAAAGTGGTTCAGAATATCCATGGTCTGCACATTAATGGCCAAGTGGATATTCCTGCGGGTCGTTTCCGTGCTTACGGGCAAGATTTGATTGTCCGTAAAGGCCAAATTCAATTCTCAGGGCCTGCGGACCAACCATTCTTAAACTTAGAAGCTATTCGTAACCCAGACAACACGGCAGATGGCGTGATTGCTGGGGTGAAGGTCACTGGGCTTGCGGATAAACCGAAAGTAGAAATATTCTCTGAACCGGCGAAAACACAACAAGAAGCACTGTCTTATTTATTAAGAGGAGAGGGCTTAGATAGTGGAGACGCAAATGGTTCACAAATGACATCTATGTTAATAGGCTTAGGTGTAGCACAAAGTGGGCAACTCGTGGGTAAAATAGGTGAGACATTTGGAGTCTCTGATTTAGCCGTCGATACCCAAGGTGTGGGGGATGGTTCTCAAGTCGTTGTAAGTGGTAAGATCACTAATGATTTACAAGTGAAGTATGGAGTTGGTATCTTTGACTCATTGGCGACGTTAACTTTACGTTATCGGTTGATGCCAAAACTGTATTTAGAAGCTGTGTCTGGTGTTAATCAGGCATTGGATCTCCTCTACCAATTTGAGTTTTAGATTATGCGTGTAATTGTTTATGGCAGCTTAAGACAAAAGCAAGGAAATCATCACTGGATGACTTATGCTCAGCTACTCGGTGAGCATAAGCTAGAAGGCTATGAACTGTATGATCTTGGATATTATCCTGCGGTTGTCAAAGGGGATGGGGCAATAGAGTGCGAAGTTTATCGAATCAACCCGTCCATTTTGACAGAGTTAGATGAGCTAAAGAAAAACTCTCAAGACTATGTGAGGGAGCTCATCCCAACGCCGTATGGCAACGCTTGGATTTATCTGTATAAACATTCTGTTGATGGTCTACGCCAAATAAAAAGTGGCGACTGGCTGAAACGTGATGAAGAAGTATAACGGCTCAATAGCCACTATCGAGTCGTAAAAATATGAAACGCCAGCAATATTGCTGGCGTTTTTTATCAACGAATTGGCTTGTTAGGGCCCATAAAAAAGCTCTGGTATTAACCAGAGCTTTCAGACTGCTGACAAACATGTAATGTTTGGCAGCAAGTCTAATAGGTTTTGAAAATAAATTAGGAAAATCAATTTATTGATTTTCGGCTGATAACACAAAGTGGGAAAAACCACGCTTTTATCCCACTTTGTCAACAACCTCAAGCTCTGGTATTAACCAGAGCTTTCATAATGTTCCGAGAGGGAGATTATTTTTTTGCAGCGCGTTCGAAAGACTCGATGATCTCTGCTTTTGCAGATGCCGCATCTTCCCAACCATCAACTTTAACCCACTTACCTTTTTCTAAGTCTTTGTAATGTTCAAAGAAGTGAGTAATTTGAGCACGCAGTAATTCTGGCAGGTCGTTCACATCTTTAATGTGATCGTACTCTTTGCTTAATTTAGTGTGCGGAACAGCAACTAATTTTGCATCTTCACCAGATTCGTCAGTCATTTTCAGTACGCCAACAGGGCGGCAACGAATGACTGAGCCTGGTTGTAATGGGTATGGTGTTGGGACTAATACATCAACTGGGTCGCCATCTAGAGACAGGGTGTTGTTGATGTAACCATAGTTGCATGGATAGAACATCGCTGTTGACATGAAACGGTCTACAAACAGCGCACCAGACTCTTTATCAACTTCATATTTGATAGGATCTGCGTTCGCTGGAATTTCGATGATAACATAGATATCTTCTGGCAGATCTTTACCTGCCGGTACATTGTTCAGGCCCATTTAAATGTATCCTTTGTGTGAATAATGAATTTACCCTTGCTAACTTGTTGGAGGGCATCATATTTATGGCGGCCTTCAGACAAATTAAATACTCGGGTAGATAGCGTGGGGAACATTATAGCCGTAAAGAGGGGTAAAACTCACTAGTTGGTGAAAAAAAGGAACAAAAAAGGCGGGAAGCCCCGCCTTATAATTAATGAATTAGATTATTCCGTGTCAGGGAATTCACGCATAAATGATTCTGCTTTCTCTACCATCGACTCAGTTCCGACAAAGAACGGTGCGCGTTGGTGTAATTCGCTAGGCATGATATCTAAAATGCGGTTTGCTCCGTCACTGGCTTTACCACCGGCTTGCTCTGCTAAAAATGCAATTGGGTTGCATTCGTACAGAAGGCGCAGTTTTCCATTTGGATGGCTTGCGGTACTTGGGTAAATATAAATTCCCCCTTTGAGCAAGTTACGATGGAAGTCTGCAACCAAAGAACCGATATAACGAGTGGTATACGGGCGATTTGTTGCTTTATCTTCTTCTTGGCAATATTTAATGTACTTTTTAACACCCATCGGGAACTTGATATAGTTTCCTTCGTTGATGGAGTACATTTTCCCTTCGGAGGGGAACATCACTTTTTCATGAGATAAGCAGAAAACGCCCAATGATGGGTCGTAAGTAAACGCATGTACACCAACACCAGTGGTGTAAACCAACATCGTTGATGAACCATAAACCACGTAGCCCGCAGCTACTTGGCGATTACCCGGTTGCAGGAAATCGGCTTCTGTAACCGGTTGACCAATCGGTGTAATACGATGGTAAATGGAGAAAATTGTTCCAACGGAAACGTTTACATCGATGTTCGAAGAACCATCAAGTGGGTCCATTAAAACAACATATTTTGCGTTTTCTGCGCGGTCTCCTTCGAAAATGACAATTTCGTCTTCTTCTTCAGAGGCGATACCGGCGACTTCTCCGCGTGCTTTTAAAGCCGCTTTCAGTTTTTCGTTTGCATACAGGTCAAGCTTCATCTGAACTTCACCTTGAATATTCGAAACACCATTAGTGCCAAGAATATCGACAAGTCCAGCTTTATTAATATCACGATGGATAATTTTAGCGCCCAGTTTGATAGCTGATAATAAAGAAGTCAGCTCACCTGTTGCATGAGGAAAATCTTGTTGCTTTTCGACGATGAATTCGCCTAATGTTTTCATGACGAAGGTCCTGAATAAAATTGACAGAGGTTTTGCGGGGCATTTACCCTCGCGCGGGAAGAGTTTAACTAAATAAAAAAAAGATTAATAGGTTAATGCATTTATAAACCTGTTTTTGATGGGTAGAATAGTGACCAACCTCATGCTAATTGGATGAAAAAGAATGCACATACATATTTTAGGTATATGCGGTACCTTTATGGGAAGCTTAGCAATATTGGCTCGTTCTTTAGGACATAAAGTGACGGGTTCGGATGCCAATGTATATCCACCGATGAGCACATTACTTGAAAATCAAGGAATTGAACTCATTCAAGGGTATGATCCGGCTCAGCTTGACCCAATACCGGATATGGTAGTGATTGGTAATGCAATGACGCGTGGTAACCCTTGTGTCGAAGCCGTGTTAGAAAGAGGTTTGCCGTATACATCTGGCCCACAGTGGCTTCATGACCACGTGTTACCTGAACGTTGGGTACTGGCTGTGGCGGGAACCCATGGTAAAACGACCACCGCGGGGATGCTTGCGTGGATCTTAGAAGACTGTGGTTACAAGCCAGGTTTTCTAATTGGCGGTGTTCCAGGGAATTTTGATGTTTCCGCTAAGATAGGTGAAAGCCCGTTTTTTGTTATCGAAGCGGATGAGTATGACTGTGCATTCTTTGATAAGCGTTCTAAATTTGTGCATTACAGCCCGAAAACCTTGGTATTGAACAACCTTGAATTCGACCATGCGGATATCTTTGAAAACCTCGAAGCGATTCAAAAACAGTTCCATCATCTTGTCCGTATTGTGCCAGCCAGCGGCAAAATTTTCACACCTGACAACGACAATCATTTAAAACAAGTGATTGGAATGGGTTGCTGGAGTGAACAAGAACTGGTAGGTGGGGAGCATGGCGGATGGCAAGCAGAGAAGCTCAGCCACGACGGCAGCCACTTTGCTGTGTACTACCAGCAGGAAAAAGTTGGAGAAGTCACTTGGTCACAAGTGGGTAACCACAATATCCAAAATGCATTGATGGCGATTGCAGCTGCTCACCATGTGGGCGTTCCAGTAAAAGAAGCTTGCCTCGCTTTGAATAGTTTTATCAATGCACGTCGCCGCCTTGAGCTACGTGGTGTTGAAAATGGTGTCAGTGTTTACGATGACTTCGCACATCACCCAACCGCTATTTTGGCAACGTTAGAAGCACTTCGCAGCAAAGTTGGCGGAACTTCACGTATTCTTGCGGTGCTCGAGCCTCGCTCGAATACGATGAAAATGGGTATCAATAAGAACGATATTGCGCCTGCGCTAGGCCGTGCAGATGAAGTATTTCTGTTCCAACCTGCCAATATCCCTTGGATGGTCACAGACATTGCTGAAAAATGTGTCCAACCCGCGCGTTGGAGTGCCGATATTGAGGCATTCACCAATATGATTATTGAAACCGCACAGCCGGGCGATCATATTTTGGTGATGAGCAACGGTGGCTTCAGCGGTATTCATGGCAAATTACTCGCAGGTTTGAAAGCTAAATCAGAAACAGAGCAAGATGATTAATGGCCTTTTAATCATTTAGAAAATAAACCCCAGCATCAGTGAGTCATCTAGCGTTATAGAGTAGTTCATTGGTGAAGGGGGTTTTATTATTAACTGAGAGACTAAAACATTATTGCCTGCCGCCATTGTTGCACACCCCGCATATTGCGTTCATATTTTCGTAGTGGGGCCATCACGGCATCAAAAAATCGAAAATAACCATCACACAGCACATTTTTCCCTGTTGAATTGATATGCGCAGGGCAGCCACCTTGGCAAACGCTCTTTACAGTGCAGGATTGGCATTCTCTGCGGGTACTTTTATTTTGCCCAAAAGGGAGAGAAATAGAGTTGGAGACCTGTTCACTAAATGGTGTTAGTTCTGAAAAATGTCCCAAATAATGACTGGCGTTCATTTGGTGATCACAGGCAAATATTTCGCCTTGCGTTTCCATGATTAAGTTAGTCCCACAGCGCTCTGAATGGACGCAAGTTTGGCTTACATAAGTGAAATATTGGCTATATACCTGTTCGATATTCATCACAAATACTTGGCCAACATGGTTTTGGGACTGCCAGCGTGAATAAATATCTGTCAAAAATTGCCCCCAATTGCGAGCAGACAACGTAAAATGATGCTCAAGTGCACTACCTTCAGCCATTAACGGTTGAAATTGAATGAATTTCACACCTAACTGAGTGAAGTGGTCGTAAATAGTTACGGCTTGGTTGGCAACCGCATCATGAACAACTGTCAGAATATTAAACTCAATGCCAAACTCTTGTAATAATCGAATACCTTTTAGGACGGCTTCATAACTTCCTTGTTGTCCTTTTTTATCTAAACGATAACGGTCATGAATTTCTTTTGGTCCATCTAAGCTGACACCAACAATAAAATCATGCTGTTTTAAGAAGCGGCACCATGCAGGAGTGAGCAAGGTGGCATTAGTTTGTAAGCTATTGGAAATTTTGACCTGATTTGGTGCATATTTTTGCTGCAACGCAATGGCTTTTTTATAGAAATCTAACCCTGCAAGTAAGGGCTCTCCACCTTGCCATACAAAGTTAATTTCTTTGCTGTAGGCAGGTTGTGATGCGATATAGTGACGGATAAAAGGTTCTAACATCTCTTTTATCATAGGTTTAGATCTCGCCAGCTGATCTTCCGGATAATAACAATAATCACATTTAAGATTACAGCCAGCGCCAACGGGTTTAAGCAGAATATGAAAGGGAACGGCCGCTCGTGTGGGCGGCAAAAATACCGGCGGGTTATCATGAAAGGCGATTTTCATGTTATTCCCCTGACTGAGTTAGCGCTGGCACTATGCGCTTATGTGTTTCGGGGTCAATACCAAGGTAATTACCCATTTTTTCGTTATAACCAATATAATCAATAGCTTCCCCTTTGGCCTCAATAACCATTCCTGTTTTGGCAAACTGTTCATATTGCTGGCGAAGTTTTTCAAGAATGTCAGGGTACTGTGCGGCAAGGTTTTGCGTTTCCAGCGGGTCGTTTTTTAAATTAAATAGCTCCCATGGTGCCATTTCTGCTTTAGCCGAGGTAGGGACAAGGCGTCGTAGTTTCCAATCATCTTCAACTAAGGCTGCTTGGTTATGTAATTCCATAGCAAATGAATAACGCGTTTTTACTGGGATATTTTGAGTAAAATATTGTTTAAAGCTAACGCCTCGAACAGGCACAGGGGTGATATCTTTAATCTTTTTATTAGGATCAATACCCGCAAATTCATATAGGGTTGGAGCGATGTCATAAACGGCCATCGGAGTATTATCAATGCTTCCTGCTTTATTGATACCGGGACCTGTGATGATTAAATCGGTATTAATTCCACCTTGTGCGCTGGTGGTTTTATGGAAGTTTGCATAGGGTGCATTGCTAACATTGGCCCAATGAGGTCCCGCAGAGACAAAGGAATTTTTACGTCCTAAGTTTTCGTAGCTATTATCAAACTGCTGCCAAAATGCAGAATCGCCCTCGTAATAAAAGCCTTGAGCTGGGTTAGCCCCATTGTCTGTCGCAAAAATAATAATCGTATTTTTATCGCGGCCAGTTTCTTTTAATGTATTGAGTACATTGCCAATTTGCTCATCCATATTGGCAATCATTGCCGCATAGACTTGCATTGTCCTAGCTGCATAACGCTTTTCTTCAGGTGTGAGTTGCTCCCATTCTTTGTCTAAATCAAGATGAGGCATGGGGGTTTTATCTGTGATAATCCCGATTTCTTTTAACCGATTGATGCGTTGGCGATAAATTTTTCCATAGCCTTCATCATATTGGCCATCAAAACGTTGGATCCACTCATCCGGCGCTTGCAGAGGGTCATGAGGGGCAGTAAAAGCCAAATAGGCAAAAATAGGCTGGTCACTAGGGGTTTCTTTTATCCACTCTTCAAGTTGTTTTGCGTAGGCTTCACTGGAATAAAAGTTTGCAGTTAACGGTGTTTTTTCACCATTTAATGTGTAATAAGTGTGGAAACTTTCGACCGTTCCTAGTGGGACGGCATCATCAAAGTGGCTAGTCCCTCCGCCCATAAAGGCAAAGGCTTGGTTGAATCCTCTATCTGTTGGCCGCGAGCCATGGCTATAACCTAAGTGCCATTTACCGGACATCAAAGTATTATAGCCTGCATCTTGGAAGCGCTCAGCCAAAGTGACAACACGGTCAGTAAGCCGTAATTCATAGCCGGGCTCACCAACCGTATTCTCATACCACCACATTCCACCAATCCCCGCTTGTTGATTAGTTGCGCCAGTGAGCAACATGGAACGAGCGGGTGCTGACATTGGGGAAGTATAATACTGGCTCATCCTGACACCTTGTTCGGCCATAGTCTGCAAATTGGGTGTAGGAATTTCCCCTCCGAATGGGCTGATATCGGAGTAGCCCATATCATCGGCAATAATGATTAAAACATTCGGTTGTTCAGGGGGAGCGCTGTAAGCGAAATTCGATATTGCGCTACTCAATGCAATAGCTAAAAGTGTTTTTTGAATCATTCAGCAACCTTTTAATGTTAATAAATTGTTTAATTAACATTAAATATTGTCGCGGTAGATGACTATCGTTCTTTGGAATTATACCTGCAGTAATAAATCAAAAGCGCACTCATTTTATCATGAGGAAACGGAAGTAGGGCATTGTTGTATTGTTAAGCTCAATGTAATTGGAGCATTCATTTCTTTTTTTAAGCTTCCCATATAACAATCTAGTGAATCAGTAAAAAGGTGGAATAAACAACCAACGGCAATGGCTTTAAGTTTCCATGATGGCATGAATAATAACACCACATAGATAACGGCAGCCCAAAAAGAATGAAGCGGGTGGAATCCAATGCCACAGCGCTCAGGGTCGAAAATCGGATCAGCCAGCAGATGATCTAAGTCGATAGCCATCGTGGCAATCATAATCAGGGCGGCTAGTTTCCAATTTTTTCGCCAAAACAGGTAACCAAAGGCAATTGGCATCAGAAAATGAAAGCCGTAGTGTATGAAGTTACGAAAAATATCAAATAGCAAAATGATGTCTCAAAATCGAATAGAAATAGATAAAAACAAGAAGAGGGAAATTGAATTTCCCTCTTCTGATGCTTAAATTAGTATGGATTAGAGCTCTTGTTCAAACAACGCTAAAATCGCTTCATATAGCTCTTTTGTGGTAAAATTGTTTGCTGGCGTTGAGAAGATAGTATCATCACCAGCAATACTACCTAAAATTCCTTCCGCTTTACCTAATGAATCTAGCAAGCGTGCAATAAGCTGTGCAGCCCCTGGGCTCGTTCTGATCACGACAACAGAAGGGTTATAGTCTATATCTAAAACCAAATTTTTGAGTGGGCTGGTGGCGGTAGGGACACCGGGCTCTGTAGGTAGGCAATATACCATTTCCATTTTTGCATTACGGGTGCGAACAGCACCAAATTTAGTTAGCATCCTGGAAATTTTTGATTGGTTAATATTTTCGAAACCTTCTTCCTGCAAAGCCGTGACGATCTCAGCTTGCGAGCTAAATTTTTCTTCTTTAAGTAGGGCTTTAAAAGCCTTAACCAAGTCTTCTTGTTTAGACGGAGTGCGCATAATTAACCCATTCTTTTGCATTGAACTAAGTTGTATTATCCGTAAAAGTGCATTTTTATGCAACAAAATTGCGTTATGATGATTTTATAACCAGTGAATAACTTAAAGCTAGGTAAGCGCATTTGAGTTGATAGCCAGAAGTATTTATTTATCGTAAATTATGGGAATGAAAAATTAGCATAATAGAACAATGAATTTTTCAGATATTCATTGTAAATTTATTGTTAACAAAAATGTTTTTGATTGAATAATATACACTAAAAACAACTTATTGTGCGAAATGCAATAGCCGGAAAAACTATTTGTTAAAAAAGTGCCCGTTATCTCATTAACAGATAAGGAATTTGTTTAGAATACAGGCAATTATTAAACAAGTTCTCTTGCGTTAAACTCTCTCTCTATCTGTTAACAAATTGTTTTTTATACGTAATGTGTTAAGTGTATAACAAATAAAGTGATATCTTTTTAAAGTACAAATTAAGGAGTTTCAGAATGAAAGTTGCAGTCCTAGGTGCAGCAGGTGGTATCGGTCAGGCTCTCGCCCTTCTTCTCAAAAACCAGCTCCCAGCAGGTTCAGAACTCTCCCTCTACGACATCGCACCAGTCACTCCAGGTGTTGCTGCTGACTTAAGCCATATCCCTACTGATGTTAAAGTGACAGGCTTTGCTGGCGAAGATGCAAAACCTGCATTGAAAGGTGCTGACATTGTCCTTATTTCTGCGGGTGTTGCTCGTAAACCAGGTATGGATCGTTCTGACTTATTTAACATCAATGCGGGTATTGTCCGTAACCTGATCCAACAAATTGCTGAAACTTGCCCTAAAGCATTGATTGGTATTATCACTAACCCAGTAAATACCACCGTTGCTATCGCTGCTGAAGTCCTGAAAAAAGCAGGCGTCTATGATAAAAACCGTTTATTCGGTGTGACGACATTAGATATCATTCGTTCTAATACGTTTGTTGCTGAATTAAAAGGCAAAAATGTTAATGATCTCGAAGTGCCTGTGATCGGCGGTCACTCTGGCGTGACTATCCTGCCATTGTTATCTCAAATTGAAGGTGTTAGCTTCACTGACGAGGAAGTTGCCGCGTTAACTAAACGTATTCAAAATGCAGGTACAGAAGTCGTTGAAGCGAAAGCGGGTGGCGGGTCTGCAACTTTATCTATGGGCCAAGCGGCTGCACGTTTAGGTTTATCTTTAATTCGTGGTCTCCAAGGCGAAAGCAATGTGGTTGAATGTGTTTACACCGAAGGTGATGGTGAACATGCTCGCTTCTTCGCACAACCTGTTGTTTTAGGCAAAAACGGTATCGAAAAGCATTTACCAATCGGTAAATTAAGTGCATTTGAAGAAAAAGCACTGAAAGATATGCTAGATGTATTAAAAGCAGATATTGAATTAGGTGAAAAATTCATTAATGGCTAATGCCAATTAATTTCTCCTAATAGTAAAAGGTTGAGTATCGTTTTGAACTCAACCTTTTTTATTGGTCAGTCATCATGAAGCATGCTGCCGCATCCAGTGGTCCCAATGCGGATCTGATGGTATTTTCTCTACTAAAAAATCAATAAATGTCCTGATCTTAGGTGAGTGAGTGTGGGCTGGGTGGTATAAGGCATATAGGGCAAATGGAGTGGATTTAGGGTCATAATCCAATAAGACAGGGAGCAATTCCCCGTTTTCAATATAATTGCCTAGCATGTAAGTAGGCAAACAAACGATACCTTGATGGCAGCGAGCTGCCTCCAATAACCCTAAGCTACTATTTACCTCAATCATATTATTAATTTCGAGAGGATATGCGCTGCCGTCTTTATCCGTCATGCGCCAAGTGTCAGGAATATTTGGGTTAATTAAACAATTGTGTGATGCAATATCGGCAGGGGATTGAGGAATACCATATCGTTCGAAATAAGTACGGCTCCCACAGTATACCCAATTAATATTACAAATTTTTCGTAATGCAAAGTTTTCGGGGGGATGGCTGGTAATTCGTAACGCAATATCAAAATCGACTTCATTTAAATTAATGAGCTCATCATTAAGGTCAACAGACAAACTTACTTTAGGATTGGTCTCGCGATATTCACTGTATATTTGCATTAAATGACAAACACCAAATGCAATAGAACAGGTAATTTTTAATTGCCCTTGAGCGTGTTGATAGAAGCTGGCGGTATTGATGAGTGAATCATCGAGATCGGCCAATAAGTTTTGCGATCGTTGCAATAAATAGCGCCCTGCATCCGTTAAAATAAAATTTCGCGTTGTGCGCTTTAGAAGGACAACCCCCAACTGATCTTCGAGTTGTTGAAGGCCTCGACTAACTGACGATGGTGTTACATTCAGCTTCTTAGCGGCAAGGCTGAAGCTATTGCATTCGACGATTTTAATGAATAGCTCTAAATGCCGAAAAATCGCGTAGCTGTCAATTTTTGCTTTAAACGCAAAAGTGTTTTTATTTATTAGCATTGTCATGCCCTATTAAACCCGTTTATTCCAGCATACTATAATTGTGAATTTATCGCAGTTTACTCATGCCACACCAGTTTTAAAAAGAAACGTAGCTCCTACACAATAATGTTGTTCCTAACTTTTTTAATAATTAAATCTATAACGTTGAGGAATAGACTATGTCTAATAGTATTCAGGCAAGTGCAGATAATCCGATTAATACGAAAAAGATCCCCTTTACAAAATATGATGTTGGTTGGGTTATTTTATGCATTGGCATGGCAATTGGTTCAGGAATTGTTTTTATGCCTGTGCAAATTGGTATCAAAGGTATTTGGGTCTTTATTGCAGCGACAATGCTTTCTTATCCAGCAATTTATTGGCTACAAAATTTATATCTAAGAACATTATCAGAATCTGAAGAATGTAATGATTACGCGAGTGTTATTACACAATATTTGGGGAAAAACTGGGGGATAGCATTAGGAATTGCCTATTTCTTGATGTTATTGCACGGGATGTTTTCTTACTCGCTGGCAGTCACCTTCGACAGCGCTTCCTACATTAAAACGTTTGGATTAACGGAAGGGTTGTTATCCGATTCTGTTTGGTATGGGCTGATTATTATTTCGGTATTAGTCGCCATTGCTGCACAAGGGGAGCGGTTACTGTTTAAAGTCTCTGGTCCAATGGTTATTGTAAAATTTGGTATTATCGTGCTGCTCGGTATAGTGATGGTGCCGTATTGGAATTTTGCGAATATTACGGCTTTTCCTGATTTTCTCCCATTTATGCGAGATGTTTTTTTAACACTCCCATTTACTCTATTTTCTATATTATTTGTGCAAATATTGAGCCCCATGAATATTGCGTATCGTAAAGTAGAAAGTGATAAACGCATTGCGACATATCGTGCAATACGTGCCAACCGGGTTGCGTATATTATTCTCGCTGTGGCAGTTTTGTTTTTTGCTTTTTCTTTTACCTTCTCAATTAGCCATGAGCAAGCGGTATCGGCTTTTGAACAAAATATTTCAGCATTAGCGATTGCTGCGCAAGTGATACCAGGTGCCGTTGTGAAAGTAATGACCGCATTACTCAATATTTTTGCTATCTTGACGGCATTCTTGGGAATTTATTTAGGCTTCCAAGAAGCGATAAAAGGCATTGTTGTCAATCTACTGAGTCGATTTATTCCTGAAGAACGTATTAACCAAACAGTGCTACATTATGGGGTATGCTTAGGCGTTATCATTGCACTGTGGTTTTGGGTTTCAACACGGTTCTCAATTCTGTTTTTTATGCAACTTGGTGGCCCATTGTTTGGTATCGTTTCTTGCTTAATTCCTTGCTATCTGGTTTACAAAGTCCCTGCATTACACAAATTTAAAGGCCCAACAGTGTGGTTCATCATTTTCTTTGGTGTGCTGTTATGTCTATCTCCATTTTTTAAATTTTTCGAATAAATAATAATGTTGTTGAGAGGATCTCATGAAGAAAAAAGCGGTATCTGAATTTCATGTTGATACACAAGTCACCCAGCTAGGGAGAGACCCCGCTAAGCAAGCTGGGTTTGTAAATGCCCCCGTTTATCGTGGCTCGACGGTCGTATTTCCAACGGTTGACGCTTTAATTAATGATAGGGCGGAATTTAATTATGGCACAGCGGGCACGCCAACAATTAAGCAATTGGAGCAAGCTTGGTCCGTTCTTGCTGGAGCTGAAGGTACAGTGCTTTCGCCATCTGGTTTAGGCGCGATTGTGTTGGCATTGCTGACAACATTGAAAACAGGTGATCATTTATTAATGCCTGATAGTGTTTATCGGCCAACACGTAAATTTTGCCATGGTCTGTTGGATAAAATGGGGATCATCACGACCTATTATGATCCGATGATTGGGGCGGACATTGAAAAACTGGTAACGCCAAATACCAGCACAATTTTTTTAGAATCCCCTGGTTCTCAAAGTTTCGAAATTCAGGATGTTCCTGCAATTGTTGAGGTTGCAAAACGCCATAATATTGCGACGATTATTGATAATACGTGGGCGACACCTTTATTTTTTAAAGCTCATGAACAGGGTTGTGATATCTCGCTGGAGGCGGGGACCAAATACTTAGGTGGCCATTCTGATTTGCTTATGGGAATTGTCTCAGCAAACCAAGCGTGGTGGCCGAAATTACGTGAAACTTATGATTATATGGCCATGCTGCCGGGAGCAGAGGACTGTTTTCTTGCGTTGCGTGGTTTGCGAACCTTACCTATTCGCTTAAAAGAAGCGCAAGAAAGAGCTTTAAATATTGCACATTGGCTACAAGAACGCACTGAAGTGATTCGTATTTTACACCCTGCATTTGCGGATTGCCCTGGCCATGAAATTTGGAAGCGGGATTTTACTGGTTCATCGGGGCTATTTTCCATTGTACTTGACCCTAAATATACCCAAACAGATATTGCAAGAATGCTGGATGGCTTATCAATTTTTGGTATGGGGTATTCATGGGGAGGGTTTGAAAGCTTAATTATTCCATTTAATTGTGCTGAATATCGAACTGTGACTAATTGGAATCCTGGAGGGCCGACATTGCGCTTGCAGATTGGCTTAGAAAACTTAGATGATTTAAAACAAGACCTTGCTGATGGTTTCGCGCGAATGAAATAAACAAAGCCGTTTTTTATTGATTTGCCATCAAAAGATAACGCCGTGAATAAATTAATTTATTATTCACGGCCTTATAATTTAGTTCATTCAGTTTTTAATCTTCCGCTGGTGTTTTTACTCTGACTTTTCTTTCTAATAAATCCCCTGTAATTGGATCGTAATAACGACTCGGCCAAATTTCAGCAGGGTGGATCGCTAAGAAATTTGCAATGATCCATTCCCCTTTAGGCCAAGGACGTGATAGTGCATTTGCTAACGTTGAAGAGCTTAACCCTGCCTCGCGTGAAATTGCGGCAAGTGTAGTTCCACGTTTACGTAAAGCTGCGATGATATCTGCAGGGTGCCAGTCCGACTTCCGTAAAATCATTTTTTAGTCCTTTTTTCACTTAGAATCATGTAGAGTTAGTGGTACGAGTAACCGAAAATTATGATACATTCAGTACATCCGTTTAGTTATTGGAAATAAAATAACAGAAATTTCCCAAAATAATTTCTGATTTTTTCTTAAAAATTCATTTTATGAAACTGTCGTGGTTTTTATGAAATTAAATAGAAAGTCAGAATGAATAACTGTGAATTAGGATAAAACTTTGACGTTAAAACTAACTCTTTCTAGTTAGGGACAAGAATGGCATATTTAATGCTACTTTTTACTTGTACGAGTAATATATCTAGATTAGTTAATAAAATTAGTTAAATTATTAGCAAGTGAATTATTTAATTATCTGTTATTAAAAGAAATTAGAACGCTAATAACAAATATAATTTGTATATTATTATTTATAGGTATAAATAAAACGAATGAGTCAATGAGGTTTTGAGAAAATATAGATAGTTTTCAACAACTGAAAATTAAATTGTCATCATGACTAGGAGGGTCAGCATGTACAAGGAATGGCTAACGGCAAAAGAGTTGGTTGGGTTACAGGGGCTTCCCATGACAACTCAAGGTATTAATGCAATGGCAAGGCGTGAAAACTGGTTAAGCCGTAAAAGGCGGGGTATTCAAGGCAAAGCATTGGAATACCATATTAGTTCTTTACCTATCGATATTTTTGAAGGTCAGTTTGCTAACGAAACTTCACCACCTTATCAAGTAAAACGAAATGATAATGCCTTTATTTGGCAGGAAGCTTATAACCAGCTTTCCAATGATGAAAGAGACATTGTCCTGACATTTATTATGCGCGAAGGGGCATTAGCGCTAATTAATTTAATTAATAATAAATAATTTACAATTGCTTAAGGTGTAAATAATTAATATATAAAAATAATATTATATTGAATTTAAAAATTTTTTTAACTGATGACATTTTAGCAAAGCTGCAACAGCGGATTTCATAATAATATAAGCGTGAAGTGAAAATGAAAAAATTGTGGTTCACTGCCAAAGAATTAGCAGGGTTAGAAGGGCTCCCTACATCACCCCAGGGAATTAACCTAATGGCAAGACGAGAAGGCTGGAAAAACCGCCGTAAAAGAGGGGTACAGGGTAAGGCAGTTGAGTATTACTTTGAAAGCTTACCGGGGGAAATCCAAGGGCAGCTCAGCCTGCATGAGCCTTCGGTAACTTATCAAAGCCAAAGAACCGATGCATTGCAAATCTGGTCGGAAGCGTATTACCAACTGACTGAGTCTGAGCGCAATAAAATAGTGAAATACATCCTGCGTTATGGCCTGTCATCACTGCTTGCTCAAATTGATGAAGAAGATAAAGGGGAAAAATAACGTTTCCCCTTTTCTTGACCCGCTTTATCTTTTTTAGTGACTAAGAATGGCGTTGGATTGCGATATAAGCTAAGCCGATCAATGCATCTTTATAAATTGAATCTTCAATGACATTTAAGGCATCAATCGCTTTTTGTGCTTCTTCTTGGGCTCTTTCATAAGTATATTCAAGAGAACCACAGCGTTTCATGGTTGCAAGAACAGTATCTAACAAATGGCGTCCATTACCTTGTTCAATGGCTTGGCGGATCAATGCTGATTCTTCTTCGTTACCATTTTGCATCGCGTGAAGTAGGGGAAGTGTAGGCTTACCTTCATCTAAGTCATCACCCGTGTTTTTTCCCAGTTGAGCGTTGTCTGCATCATAATCGAGGAGATCATCAATTAACTGGAAAGCAGTACCAATATAACGACCATAATCTTGTAGTGCTTTTTCTTGCACTGGTGTTGCATCGGCTAAAATCGCCGATGCATGAGCCGCTGCTTCAAACAGACGTGCGGTTTTACTGTAGATCACTTGCATGTAGTTTTCTTCAGTAATGTTGGGATCGTTGCAGTTCATCAACTGTAAAACTTCGCCTTCAGCGATCACATTCGTCGCTTCAGACATCAGCTTTAGTACCCGCATTGAGTCGAGATCCGTCATCATCTGGAATGATCGAGTGTAAATAAAATCACCGACTAAGACACTCGCTGCATTACCAAAAACAGCATTTGCAGTTTGCTTTCCTCGACGCATATCAGACTCATCAACGACGTCATCATGCAGCAGTGTTGCTGTATGAATGAACTCGATCAATGCAGCGACCTGGGTATGTTTATGACCCGAATAGCCTAAGGATCGACCTGCAAGTATAGCGATCATTGGGCGGATCCTTTTACCACCACCACTGACTATGTAATAACCAAGCTGGTTAATTAGTGCAACATCTGAATTCAATTGACTGAGGATGGCTTCGTTTACCGCTGACATATCCTCAGTTGTCAGTTCAATAATAGATTCTAAATTCATCGTAATTTATTCATATTATTAGTTTTTGGTTCATTCCCGAAATAAAAAAATGGGAGACCGATAGAACAGTTATCCTTCTAGCATAACATTATTAATTATAAGATTATCAGGTGTGATGCAAAAAATGTTTAAATAAGTAACAATTGAGTGAATAGGGACGAAATCAATGCTCAAAAACGGTTATTGAGAAAAAAGTCGTATTTTTTGTCATCTAACCGCATTATTGGCTTGTGTTCTGCTGCTTTTTTGCGTAGAATTCGCGCCCTATTGTGAATATTTTATAGCGTACTCTGGAATTGAAATATTTAGCGGGTACGCGGAAAGCGGAGTTAATATGTACGCGGTTTTCCAAAGTGGTGGTAAACAACACCGAGTTAGCGAAGGTCAAACTGTCCGCCTAGAAAAGCTGGACATCGCAACAGGTGAAACTGTTGAATTTGATCAAGTTCTGATGGTTGCTAATGGCGATGAGATCCAAATCGGCGCTCCTGTCGTTGAAGGCGTTAAAGTGAAAGCGGAAGTGGTTGCACACGGTCGTGGCGAAAAAGTTAAAATCGTCAAATTCCGTCGTCGTAAACATAGCCGTAAACAACAGGGTCATCGTCAGTGGTTCACTGATGTTAAGATCACTGTCATCGCTTAAGATTTAGGAGAGCAGATTAATGGCACACAAAAAGGCTGGTGGTTCGACTCGTAACGGTCGTGACTCAGAAGCAAAACGTTTAGGTGTTAAACGTTTTGGTGGTGAAGCTGTACTAGCAGGTAGCATCATCGTTCGTCAACGTGGTACTAAGTTCCACGCAGGTAACAACGTAGGTTGTGGCCGTGACCACACTCTGTTCGCATTAGCGGACGGTAAAGTTAAATTTGAAGTTAAAGGTCCAAACAATCGTAAATTTATCAGCATCGAAGCTGAATAAGTTTTCTGACCTTTAATTCAGAATTAAAGCCCTGCAAAAACCTTTTGCGGGGCTTTTTATATTCAGATATTTGATCTTTAATGAACTACACACGTATTAAAGATACACCATCTCTGAGTAGAACAGCCATCCAGCGTTATGCGGCTCAGAAGCGGAGAAAGAATTATGAAATTTGTAGATGAAGCCAAAATATTGGTCGTGGCAGGAGATGGTGGCAATGGTTGTGTCAGCTTCCGCCGTGAAAAATACATCCCTAAAGGGGGACCGGACGGTGGTGACGGTGGCGATGGTGGGGACGTTTACTTACAAGCAGACGAAAACCTCAACACGCTAATCGACTATCGTTTTGAAAAATCATTTCGTGCAGAACGTGGCCAAAATGGCCAAAGCCGTGAATGTACAGGTAAACGTGGTCAAGACATCACTGTAAAAGTACCTGTAGGAACGCGTGTACGCGATTTAGGGACCAACGAAGTACTTTGTGATATGACTCGTCATGATCAACGTCATATGGTCGCTAAAGGCGGTTTCCATGGGCTTGGGAATACCCGTTTTAAATCTTCAGTAAATCGTGCTCCACGTCAACGTACTATGGGGACTAAAGGTGAAACCCGCGAAATACTGTTAGAATTGATGCTGTTAGCAGATGTGGGCATGCTTGGTATGCCAAATGCAGGTAAATCAACATTTATCCGTTCTGTATCAGCAGCAAAACCAAAAGTCGCTGATTATCCATTTACCACTTTGGTCCCAAGCTTGGGTGTCGTGCGTATGGATAACGAGCAAAGTTTTGTGGTTGCGGATATTCCAGGGTTGATCGAAGGCGCAGCAGAAGGTGCAGGTCTTGGGATCCAATTCCTGAAACACTTAGAGCGTTGTCGTGTCTTACTTCACTTGATTGACATTTGCCCTATTGATGAGTCTGATCCTGTCGAAAATGCGAAGATCATCATTAGTGAGTTAGAAAAATACAGTGAAAAATTGGCAGCAAAACCACGTTGGTTAGTTTTCAATAAGATTGATATCTTAGGTGAAGAAGAATCCGCACAGCGTGCGGCAGAAATTGCCAAAGCGATGGGTTGGGAAGATAAATTCTACATGATTTCAGCGGTTAACCACGAAGGTGTGAAAGCACTGTGTTGGGATATCATGGAATTTATGAATACTCAACCACGTGATATGGCCACGACTGAAGATGCACAGCAACCTGAAAAAGTTGAATTCATGTGGGATGATTACCATAAAGAGCAACTGTCTGGTACTGAAGATTTTGATGACGACTGGGATGACGATTGGGATGAAGATGACGACGAAGGTGTCGAAATCATTTATCAAAAATAGTTTATCTTAGAAATATAAAAGGCGCGAAAGCGCCTTTTTAATATCTAAATCACGTATGATCAGTTTTTCTGATACAGATCTTTATACAAACGGCTTTCAAACCGTACTAATGGTACTCGACGAGTACGTTGCTGGTTTTGTGGTACCGCATAAGCAGAGATAAACTGTACAAAAGCAACACGCTGGCCACTGGCGGTTGTGATAAAACCTGCGAGGTTATAGACCCCTTGTAATGCCCCCGTTTTGGCGGAAACTTTACCATTTACACCAGCCTCATCAAAGCCGCCACGATAACGCAATGTACCATCATGGCCTGCAAGTGGAAGCATGGAGATAAAATCGAGTTGTTGATCGTTTTTTGCGATAAATTGCAAGACCTCCATCATTGTTGCAGGGGTGATCAAATTGTGGCGAGACAGTCCTGAACCATCAACCATCACAGTATTGCCAAGATCGATCCCCGCTTTTTGCTTCAGTACTTGTCTTACCGCATCGGATCCTGAACGCCAAGTACCTGGGACACCATAATATTCTCGACCGATAGTACGAAAAACAGTGTCTGCTATCATATTATCGGATTTTTTTAGCATGACTTTTAGCAAATCATGTAGCGGCTTAGATTCAGTTTTGACTAACACTTGTGATTGAGGCGCTGGGAATGTGCGCTTTTTCACATGGCCGGTGAGCTCAATACCCGCAGTGATTAACTCATTTTTGACAATCGCCCCTGAGTAACTCGCTCCGTTTTGTACCGCAAAGGCAAGTGGTAAGGGCTCGCTGCGTTGGGTTAAACAACCTGTCAGGGTATAGCGATTCAGTTCACCAGGAACAACATCAAGTTCGCAATAGCGCGCTTCAGGGGAGCCTTTAGCTAATGTTTTGACTTCGCTGAACATATTGACAGGGTAAAAACTAGCCGCCTTAATGAAGGCATAGTCACCTGCTTTTTCAGCAGGATAAAGAGAAACTGAAAAACAGTTGCGGTCAATGATAGCCGCTGCAGGTGGCGCACTAAAACATTGGGTCATATCATTCCAAACCCAACCAGGCGCTTTGTCATGACTAGTAAAAGCAGAAATATCAACGACGAGATCGCCATCAACTTTATGGATCCCAAGCTGCTTTAACGCATTAGCCATATTACGAATTTGTTGACGAGTTAGTGTTGGGTCACCACTGAAGCGGATCACTAAATCGCCAGTCAATGTGTTGTTGCTAAGTTTTGCATCAGTTTCAAAATTGGTGACAAAACGGTAATCTGGCCCCAGTTGTAATAGGGCAGCAAGAGCGGTCACAACCTTTTGTGTACTTGCAGGTAATGCCATTTGCTGTGCATTATAATCAATTAATGGGGTGCTACTTCCCACTTTTTGCGCGACCAGAGCAAGGTTAGTGCCATCAGGTAAATATTGTTTGTATTCATCAATCGGAATCGCAAAAACTTGCGTACTGGCTAAGGTAATTCCTAAAGAGATGATCCATTTTCTGGTTAAAGTTAATAATGACATATATTTCACGCATTAGGGTGGACATATAATACATACTAAAGTGTAATGCCCAAGAAAGTAAACGGTGACCCGTTATTAAGTCTCAGTTAAAATAGCGTACATTATGATAAGATAAATGAGTACATAAGTCTGATTGCGTTTTTTTACTAGAACACCCCCCGGTTTTACGTAGGTGTTCGGTGTACTGTTGTTACAAAATCAGGAAGATACTTGTTTTTAGATAGGATTGAACCGAGGTATTTATTAATGAAACAGATCCCGATGACGGTACTTGGTGCGGATAAGCTAAGAGAAGAGCTTGAATTCCTTAAATCTGTCCGTCGCCCAGAAATTATTGCATCTATTGCAGAAGCGCGTGAGCACGGTGACTTAAAAGAAAATGCAGAATATCATGCAGCACGTGAGCAACAAGGTTTCTGTGAGGGCCGTATTCAAGAAATCGAAGGTAAGCTTTCTCACGCTCAAGTAATCGATGTAACTAAAATGGTCAATAATGGTCGCGTTATCTTTGGCGCAACTGTGACAGTACTGAATGTTGATACCGATGAAGAGCTAACGTATCGTATCGTTGGTGATGACGAAGCAGATATTAAGATCAATCTGATTTCTGTTAACTCCCCGATAGCACGTGGTTTAGTGGGTAAAGAAGTTGATGATGTGGTCTCAATTAAAACCCCAGGTGGCGATGTTGAGTTCGAAATTCTTAAAGTTGAGTATATCTGATTCCTATTTCCCTGAATTGGTTATATTATTTCCCTGATTTAAAGAAAAAGGCCGCAGGCGGCCTTTTTCAACATATAAAACATGCTTTCAATGGCATTTTTATATAAATGATGGGAAATTATTTAGGTAAAATGATTTTGCGGTCTGCCGAAGGACGGTAGATAACAAGAATTTTACCGATGATTTGTACATTTACTGCACCAGTTTCGCGAACAATCGCATCAGCGATCAAATTTTTAGTATCACGGTCTTCGCCTGCGATCTTGACTTTGATAAGCTCATGATGCGCTAATGAGAGTTCAATCTCAGCCAAAACACCTTCGGTTAAACCATTGTTGCCGATCATAACAACAGGGTTTAAATGGTGAGCGAGACTTTTTAGGTGCTGAATTTGTTTTTTATTAAGATTCATTGATTTTTTGCTTGGTTAGTATTGAAAATGGCTTATTCTACCGCCATCTGATATCTATCACCATCAATTATATCTTTTTGATGGTAAAGAAGCAGCAAGTTAGGTGAAGTTCTTTTAGTATAGTTGGAAAGCACAATGGCCAATAAAAAACGTTCGGCAAGCTCAAGTCGCTGGTTGCAAGAGCATTTTAGTGATAAATATGTTCAGCAAGCACAAAAAAAAGGGCTACGCTCACGTGCATGGTTTAAGCTGGAAGAAATCCAGCAAGGTGATAAAATTTTTAAACCAGGTATGACCGTTGTTGATTTAGGAGCAGCCCCTGGTGGTTGGTCGCAATACGTTGTTAGCCAAATAGGTCATAATGGGCGGGTTATTGCTTGTGACTTATTGCCGATGGACCCAATCGTTGGCGTTGATTTCCTGCAAGGGGATTTTCGCGATGAAGCCGTTCTCGCCGCTTTGTTAGAACGCGTTGGCGACAAAAAAGTACAGGTGGTCATGTCTGACATGGCGCCAAATATGAGTGGGACACCAGCGGTTGATATTCCTCGCTCTATGTATCTAGTTGAATTAGCATTGGATATGTGCCGTGCTGTATTGGCGCCTGGGGGGAGTTTCATTGTTAAAGTGTTTCAGGGAGAAGGCTTTGACGATTACCTTAGGGATATCCGCTCCCTGTTTACGAAAGTAAAAGTTCGTAAACCCGAATCTTCGCGGGCACGGTCACGTGAAGTATACATTGTAGCGACAGGGCTAAAACTATAGTACCCTGAGCGTTATTTGTTAACACAGTTGTAATATGAGGTTAATCCCTTGAGTGACATGGCGAAAAACCTGATTCTCTGGTTAGTCATCGCAGTTGTTCTGATGTCCTTGTTCCAGAGTTTTGGCCCAAGCGATTCGAATAGTCGCAGAGTTGATTATTCTACGTTTATCAATGAGTTAGCCCAGGATCAGGTACGTGAAGTTCGTATCACCGGTCGTGAACTGAACGTCAGAAAGGCTGATAATAGCCGCTATACAACTTATCTTCCTATGCAGGATGAGAAGCTGTTAGACACTTTGCTGAATAAGCATGTGACGGTTGTTGGTGAACCACCAGAAGAACCTAGCTTACTGACATCTATTTTTATTTCCTGGTTCCCAATGCTTCTGTTGATTGGTGTCTGGATTTTCTTCATGCGCCAGATGCAAGGCGGTGGCGGCAAGGGGGCGATGTCATTTGGCAAAAGTAAAGCCCGCATGCTGACAGAAGATCAGATCAAAACAACATTTGCAGACGTTGCTGGGTGTGATGAAGCCAAAGAAGAAGTGGGCGAAATCGTAGAATTTCTGCGTGAACCTGCTCGTTTCCAAAAACTTGGCGGTAAAATTCCAAAAGGCGTCCTGATGGTAGGGCCTCCAGGAACGGGTAAAACATTACTGGCAAAAGCTATCGCAGGTGAAGCAAAAGTTCCATTCTTCACCATTTCCGGTTCAGACTTCGTGGAAATGTTTGTGGGTGTGGGGGCTTCTCGTGTTCGTGATATGTTCGAACAAGCGAAAAAAGCAGCTCCTTGTATCATCTTTATCGATGAGATTGACGCAGTAGGTCGTCAACGTGGTGCAGGTCTTGGTGGTGGTCACGATGAGCGTGAGCAAACACTGAACCAAATGCTGGTTGAAATGGACGGTTTCGAAGGTAATGAGGGTATCATTGTTATCGCAGCAACTAACCGTGCTGACGTACTTGACCCTGCTTTATTACGTCCAGGTCGTTTTGACCGTCAGGTAGTTGTTGGCTTACCAGACGTTCGTGGCCGTGAACAAATTCTGAAAGTGCATATGCGTCGTGTTCCTATTGACCCAAGCGTAGATACTTTCATTCTTGCACGTGCAACACCTGGCTTCTCGGGTGCTGAATTGGCAAACTTGGTTAACGAAGCCGCGTTGTTTGCAGCACGTGCAAACATGCGTGTCGTTTCCATGGTTGAATTCGAAAAAGCGCGTGATAAAATTTGGATGGGTGCAGAGCGTCGTTCTCTGATGATGACTGAAGAGCAAAAAGAATCAACGGCTTACCATGAAGGTGGTCATATGATTATCGGTCATTTAATGCCAGAGCATGATCCTGTTCACAAAGTCACAATTGTTCCACGTGGCCAAGCGCTGGGTGTGGCCTTCTTCTTACCGGAAGGTGATGAAGTTAGCCGTAGTCGCTTGAAACTCGAAGGTATGATTGCGACAGCATATGCGGGTCGTATTGCAGAAGAACTGATTTACGGTCGCGATAAAGTAACGACGGGCGCATCTTCAGATATTCAGTTTGCAACCAATACCGCACGTAACATGGTAACGCAATGGGGCTTCTCAGACCGTTTAGGCCCAATGCAATACTCGAAAGAAGAAGGTCCAGCGTTCTTAGGTCGTTCTTCAGGTAATGGTTCTGGAATTTCTGATGAAACAGCACGTATTGTTGATGAAGAAATTAAGAAAATTTTAGACCACTGTTACCAACTGGCTTACAAAACACTGGAAGATAATATCGATATTCTACATGCAACGAAAGATGCATTACTGAAATATGAAACTATCGATATGCCAATGATTGATGATTTAATGAATCGTCGCCCAGTTCGTGAACCAGCAGGTTGGGATGAAGATAAAAAAGTCAGTAATGTGACGGGGACATTTGGTAAAGGTGCGGCAAATGTAGCAAAAACAGCCGAAAAACCTCAATCTGAAGAACCTAACAACAGTGCTGAAGAACCAAGTAATACCGATAATAGTAATAATACTGATGAATCAAAACCATCAGATAATAACGACAGCAAACCACAATAAGCGGTCGTGAAATAAAATACTAAGACCCCAGTTCGCTGGGGTTTTTTTCGTTAAGGAAAAATAACAATGCAAATCAAAGCGAGAGGCAGTGTTCTTGACTTATCCACACCAAAGGTGATGGGGATTTTGAATGTCACTCCTGATTCATTTTCAGATGGTGGCACTCATAATCGTTATCATGATGCGCTTGAGCATGTGGCAAAAATGGTTCAACACGGTGCGGCTATCATTGATATCGGTGGCGAATCGACCCGTCCTGGCGCCGCTGAAGTTTCTGTGAATGAGGAACTTGACCGAGTTATTCCCATTGTTGAAGCGATAGCACAGCGTTTTGATGTGTGGATTTCAGTCGATACTTCGAAAGCGAAAGTCATGGCCGAAGCCGCAAATGCAGGCATACATATTATCAATGACATTCGCTCGCTCCATGAGCCAGATGCATTAGATGTCGCCGCGAAAACAGGTTTACCCGTTTGCATTATGCATATGCAAGGCCAGCCAAGAACGATGCAAGAAGCTCCAAACTATGAAAACGTGGTGCGTGAAGTAAAAGACTATCTTGATGCTGAAATCACCCGATGCGTGACAGCAGGGATAGAGAAACAGCAAATTATCCTTGATCCGGGCTTTGGTTTTGGTAAGAACTTGTCGCATAATTACCAGTTATTGGCAAACTTAGAACAATTTCATAATTTCGGACTACCGCTATTGGCAGGGATGTCACGTAAATCTATGATTGGACAATTATTGAATGTTCCACCACAAGAACGCCTCGCAGGCAGCTTAACTTGTGCAGTGATTGCTGCGATGCAAGGAGCACACATCATTCGGGTTCATGATGTCAAAGAAACCGTGCAAGCGATGCAAGTGGTACAGATGACTCTGTCAGAAAAGGAAAAATAAGCGTATGAGCGACCGTAAATATTTTGGTACTGATGGTATTCGTGGCAAAGTGGGTGATAGTCCAATTACCCCTGATTTTGTTTTAAAATTAGGTTGGGCGGCAGGAAAAGTTCTCGCACGTCATGGTTCTCGTAAAATTATTATTGGTAAAGATACGCGTATTTCTGGCTATATGCTGGAATCCTCGCTAGAAGCTGGCTTAGCTGCTGCAGGTTTATCCGCATCTTTCACCGGCCCAATGCCTACCCCTGCGGTCGCTTATTTAACACGTACTTTCCGCGCAGAAGCGGGAATTGTCATTTCAGCGTCTCATAACCCATATTATGACAATGGGATTAAATTTTTCTCAATTGACGGAACCAAACTGCCTGATGAAGTCGAAGAGGCCATTGAAGCTGAAATGGAAAAACCGATCACTTGTGTTGAGTCAGCAGAATTAGGTCGTGCAAACCGTATTGTCGATGCTGCGGGCCGTTATATTGAATTCTGTAAAGGTACGTTCCCGAACGAACAAAGCCTAGCAAGTTTAAAAATAGTGATTGACTGTGCTAACGGGGCTACTTATCACATAGCACCAAATGTGTTTCGTGAATTAGGCGCTGAGGTTATCACTATCGGTTGTGATCCTAATGGGATCAACATCAATGAAGAATGTGGTGCAACGGATGTGCGTCAATTGCAACAAAAAGTACTGGAAGAAAAAGCGCACGTTGGCTTGGCATTTGATGGTGATGGCGACCGCATTATCATGGTCGACCACCTCGGTGAAAAAGTCGATGGTGACCAAATCCTCTTTATTATTGCTCGTGAAGCGCTACGTCAAGGCCAACTAAAAGGCGGCGTAGTCGGAACACTAATGAGTAATATGGGATTAGAAATCGCCCTAAAACAGCTAGGTATTCCTTTTGAGCGTGCTAAGGTGGGTGACCGCTACGTGCTCGAAAAATTACAGGAAAAAGGTTGGCGCATGGGGGCTGAAAACTCAGGTCACGTGATTTTATTGGATAAAACGACTACTGGTGACGGGATTGTTGCAGGCTTGCAGGTATTAAGTGCTATGGTACGTAACCATATGAGCTTACATGACTTATGCAGTGGTATGAAATTATTACCTCAAGTGTTAGTCAATGTCCGTTTCAAAGGCCAACACGATCCACTACAAAGTGATGCAGTGGTTGCAGCGAACGAAGAAGTTGAAAAACAATTGGCAGGAAAAGGCCGTGTATTACTGAGAAAATCAGGAACAGAGCCGTTAATCCGTGTCATGGTTGAAGGTGAAAACGAAGCTGATGTGACTGCAATGGCAAACCATATTGCGGATGCTGTAAAAGCAGCGGGCTAAATTGTTATGGGGGAAGCTGAACGATATTTTGATGATTTGTTGTTTTTTTCTGCAAATAATCAAATGGAATCAAAATAGACTTGCTTGTCGGCTCAGCTTTGGTTAGTATTCGCACCTGCTCAATCCCGTAAGAGTATTCTTTCACGGTCGAAATGAGCAGGTGTGCAGTGATAAAGGTCATAGCATTAGGCTATGCACCGCAACTGAATAGGTAACTCAAATGTATGTAGCTCTTTTAATTATTTTCTTGCTAGCGGCTATCGGGCTTATTGGTCTGATTATGTTACAGCAAGGTAAAGGTGCTGACATGGGAGCTTCATTCGGTGCGGGCGCTTCTGCAACACTGTTTGGTTCATCGGGCTCAGGTAACTTCATGACCCGTATGACTGGAATCTTGGCTGCTGTGTTTTTCATCATCAGTTTGATACTTGGCAATATGACTGCTAACAAGTACGGAACTGGTAGTGGTAGTAAGTGGGAAAACATTAGTGAACCTACAAAAGTCGAGCAACCAACAGACGTTCCGGCAGCACCAGCTACACCAACGAGCGATATCCCTCGTTAAGTGTGAAAGATTCCGAATGAAGGCAACTAATGCCATCATTAAGTAGTAAGCTCAGCGATGAGTGAGAAGTTAAAATTTGAGGTTATTGATTAATTATTGATAACCTCGCCTCAGTGCCGAGGTGGTGAAATTGGTATACACGCTACCTTGAGGTGGTAGTGCCTACAAAACGGGCGTACGGGTTCAAGTCCCGTCCTCGGCACCATTATTTTAGATAGCTTGTGATTTACGGGTTATCTGTGTAGAATATGACACGTTTTCGAACGCGGGATGGAGCAGCTTGGTAGCTCGTCGGGCTCATAACCCGAAGGTCGTCGGTTCAAATCCGGCTCCCGCAACCATTTCTTATTCAACATACCTTGTCAGTATCGTAGTCTATAGTAGTTATCCGGTGTAGCAATCAAGTGCAGTTAACTAACAGCTCTCAAAATTTCTCATCGATTTCTCTAGATTTTACAGGTATAATAAGAATATGGTGAACCCGTGCACTACAGGGTCCAGTTGCATAAAGCCCCGAATTTCGGGGTTTTTTGTTATTTGACAATCGAATTAACTGGGCTTTTATAGCCCTTTTTTTATGTCTGGGGGTGGGCTTGTCCACATTAGAACAGAAATTAACAGAGATGATTTCAGCACCGGTGGAGGCGCTAGGCTTTGAATTTGTTGGCTTAGAGTTTATCCGTGGTCGCACATCGACACTGCGTGTCTTCATCGATAGTGAAGAAGGCATCACTGTTGATGATTGTGCTGATGTCAGCCATCAGGTCAGTGCAGTATTGGACGTTGAAGATCCAATTTCTGTCATTTATAACCTGGAAATATCGTCACCAGGGCTTGAGCGTCCATTATTCACTATTGCGCATTACGAGCGTTTTATGGGTGAAGAGGTGGCATTGACTTTGCGTATAGCAATGCAGAACCGCCGTAGGTGGCAAGGCGTTATTAAGGCCATAGACGGTGAAATGATTACGGTTACTGTAGATGGTAAGGATGAGGTGTTCGCCCTCGGCAACATCCAGAAAGCTAACTTGGTACCCCACTTTTAATAAAGTTCAATGAGGCAACTAGGATGAATAAAGAAATTCTGGCTGTTGTAGAAGCGGTTTCTAACGAAAAATCCCTCCCTCGTGAAAAAATCTTCGAGGCTCTGGAAACTGCATTAG
This sequence comes from Providencia sp. PROV130, assembly GCF_028482225.1. Lineage (NCBI taxonomy): Bacteria > Pseudomonadati > Pseudomonadota > Gammaproteobacteria > Enterobacterales > Morganellaceae > Providencia > Providencia sp. PROV130. The sequence continues at coordinate 138,127 of NZ_JAMPQC010000014.1, forward strand.
CGACGGCAACTAAAAAGAAATACGAGCAAGAAATTGATGTCCGTGTGGAAATTGACCGTAAATCAGGTGATTTCGATACCTTCCGTCGTTGGTTAATTGTCGAAGAAGTCACAATGCCAACGCGTGAAATTACATTAGAAGCGGCTCAATACGAAGATCCGGCACTGCAGCTTGGAGAGTACGTCGAAGACCAAATCGAGTCTGTTGTATTTGACCGTATTACCACTCAAACAGCTAAGCAAGTTATCGTACAGAAAGTACGCGAAGCAGAGCGTGCGATGGTTGTTGACCAATTCCGTGAGCAACAAGGTGAAATTATCACGGCTCAGGTGAAAAAAGTTAATCGTGAAAATATCACGTTAGATTTAGGCAATAACGCTGAAGCTGTGATTCTGCGTGAAGATATGTTGCCACGTGAAAACTTCCGTCCAGGTGACCGTATCCGCGGAGTCCTGTATGATGTTCGTCCTGAGGCACGCGGTGCGCAACTTTTTGTTACGCGTTCTCGCCCTGAAATGCTGATTGAATTATTCCGCATTGAAGTACCAGAAATTGGCGAAGAAATTATTGAAATTAAAGCCGCTGCCCGTGACCCAGGTTCTCGTGCAAAAATTGCGGTGAAAACTAATGACAAGCGTATCGACCCTGTTGGTGCTTGTGTTGGTATGCGTGGAGCGCGAGTTCAAGCCGTTTCTAGTGAATTAGGCGGCGAAAGAATTGATATTGTGTTATGGGACGATAACCCAGCTCAATTCGTTATTAATGCAATGGCTCCGGCTGATGTTGCATCTATCGTGGTCGATGAAGACAAATGTACGATGGATGTTGCCGTAGAAAGCAGTAATCTGGCACAAGCCATTGGGCGTAACGGTCAAAACGTGCGTCTGGCAGCTCAATTACTGAAAAAACACCGTGGTGATGACAAGTGGGAATTAAACGTCATGACCGCAGAAGAGCTTAATGCAAAACATCAGGCAGAAGCACATGCTTCTATTGATACATTCACCAAGCATCTTGATATTGATGAAGAGTTTGCCACTGCACTTGTTGAAGAAGGCTTCTCGACGTTAGAAGAACTGGCTTACGTGCCTATTAATGAACTTCTGGAAATTGATGGTCTTGATGAAGAGACTGTTGAAGTTCTACGTGAAAGAGCGAAAGCGGCCCTCACCACAATAGAATTGGCTCAAAAAGAGAGCCTAGGTGATAATCAGCCAGCAGAAGATTTGTTGAATCTTGAAGGTATGGATCGTACTCTTGCCTATAATTTGGCTACTCGTGGAATCTGTACACTGGAAGATCTTGCTGAGCAGGGCATCGACGACCTGATTGATATTGAAGGTCTGGATGATGAGAAAGCAGGTACGCTCATCATGGCCGCACGTAATATTTGCTGGTTCGGTAACGATGCGTAAACACTGTAGCAGGAAGGAACGGCATGACAGAAACTGTAAAAACATTGGCAACGGAAATTCAAACCACAGTTGATCGCCTGGTACAGCAATTTGCTGAAGCAGGGATCAAAAAAGGTGAGAATGACTCTGTTAGTCAGTCAGAAAAAGAAGCTTTACTGAGCCATTTAAACCGTGAACAAGGCGGGGCAGCGGGTCAGCCAAGCAAATTGACACTACAGCGCAAAACTCGTAGTACGCTGAGTGTCCCCGTCACCGGTGGCAAAAGCAAATCGGTAAATGTCGAAGTCCGCAAAAAACGCACTTATGTGAACCGTGATGCTGAAGAAGCAAAAGCGGAAGAGCAGGCGCAGCGTGAAGCGGAAGAGCAGGCACAGCGCGAAGCTGAAGAACTGGCACAACGTCAAGCAGAAGCAAAACGATTAGCAGAAGAAACAGCTAAACGTGAAGCGGAAGAAAAGGCAAAACGTGAAGCCCAAGAGAAAGCAAAACGTGAAGCAGCAGATAAAGCTACGCGCGAAGCAGCGGAAAGAGAAAAAGTGAAACCAAGCGAAAATCAACAAAAAGCAGGCAAAGCTGTAGAAAGTAATGCCGACAAACAACGCCGTGAAGCTGAAGCTGCGGAGCTAAAACGTAAAGCTGAAGAAGAAACTCAGCGCAAAGTTGAAGCAGAAGCACGTCGCGTGGCTGAAGAAGCACGCAAAATGGCTGAAGAAAACGGTGAAAAGTGGACTGCAGACACGAAAACTGAAGAAGATAGCGATTATCACACAACAACTTCGACGCACGCTCGTGCAGCCGAAGATGAAAGTGATGAGAAAGAAGAAGGCCGTCGTTCACGTAATCGTACTGCAAAAGCCCCTCGTCAGAAAAAAGGTAATAAACTTTCTGAGAAAGCAGACCGCGAAGAAGAACGCGCCGCAGGCCGTTCAGGTCGCAGCAAAGGTAAGCAACGTAAAGGTAGTTCTTTACAACAAAGTTTTACTAAGCCAGCAGCAGCGGTTAACCGTGATGTTGTGATTGGCGAGACTATCACTGTGGGTGAACTCGCGAATAAAATGGCAGTAAAAGGTTCTCAAGTCATCAAAACGATGATGAAGATGGGCGCTATGGCGACTATCAACCAAGTGATTGACCAAGAAACTGCACAATTAGTCGCAGAAGAAATGGGTCATAAAGTTATTCTGCGCCGTGAGAACGAGTTAGAAGAATCGGTAATGAATGACCGTGATACGGGTTCTGCAGCGCAAGAACCACGTGCACCTGTTGTTACCATCATGGGTCACGTTGACCACGGTAAAACCTCTTTACTTGACTACATTCGTTCAACGAAAGTGGCATCAGGCGAAGCGGGTGGTATTACTCAGCACATCGGTGCTTACCACGTGCAAACTGACAAAGGTATGATTACCTTCCTAGACACCCCAGGTCACGCCGCGTTTACATCTATGCGTGCTCGTGGTGCTCAGGCAACAGATATCGTTGTTCTGGTTGTTGCAGCGGACGATGGCGTAATGCCACAAACTATCGAAGCTATCCAACATGCGAAAGCTGCGGGTGTACCGATTGTTGTTGCTGTGAACAAAATTGATAAACCAGAAGCGGATATTGACCGTGTTAGAAATGAGCTGTCTCAGTACGGTGTTATTTCTGAAGAGTGGGGTGGTGATACTCAATTTATCGGTGTATCTGCGAAAGTGGGTACAGGTATTGACGATTTACTTGATGCACTGTTACTGCAAGCTGAAGTTTTAGAACTGAAAGCAGTTTATACCGGCATGGCAAGCGGCGTGGTTGTTGAGTCTTACTTAGACAAAGGTCGTGGCCCTGTGGCAACTATCCTAGTTCAAGAAGGTACGCTGAACAAAGGTGATATCGTCCTGTGTGGATTTGAATATGGCCGTATTCGTGCAATGCGTAACGAATTAGGTAAAGAAGTTCAATCTGCCGGTCCATCAATGCCTGTTGAGATTTTAGGTCTGTCTAGCGTCCCTTCAGCGGGTGACGAAGCGACAGTTGTTCGTGATGAGAAAAAAGCACGTGAAGTTGCCCTGTACCGTCAAGGTAAATTCCGCGATGTTAAATTAGCTCGTCAGCAGAAATCTAAACTGGAAAACATGTTTGCTAACATGGAAGAAGGTAAAGTTTCTGAACTGAACATTGTACTGAAAACTGACGTTCAAGGTACTTGTGAAGCGATCACTGACTCTCTGATGAAACTGTCAACAGATGAAGTTAAAGTGAAAATTATCGGTTCAGGCGTGGGTGGTATCACTGAAACTGACGCGACACTGGCTGCTGCATCAAACGCAATCATCCTAGGCTTTAACGTCCGTGCAGATGCTTCTGCTCGTCGCGTGATTGAAAGTGAAAGCGTTGACTTACGTTACTACTCTGTTATCTATAGCTTGATTGATGAAATCAAACAAGCGATGAGTGGTATGTTGGCACCTGAATACAAACAGCAAATCATTGGGCTTGCAGAAGTTCGTGATGTGTTTAAATCACCGAAATTCGGTGCAGTTGCTGGTTGTATGGTTACTGAAGGTACCATTAAACGTAATAACCCAATCCGTGTCCTGCGCGATAACGTCGTTATCTATGAAGGTGAATTAGAATCACTGCGTCGCTTTAAAGATGACGTTAGTGAAGTTCGTAACGGTATGGAATGTGGTATCGGCGTTAAGAACTACAACGACGTTCGCGTTGGCGATATGATCGAAGTCTTCGAAATCATTGAAGTTAAACGTTCTATTGACGGTTAATTTTGTGAGAGCCCACGAAGCATCGTGACTACAAAATAGTGTTATAAGGGGGCGATAGCCCCCTTTATTGTCAGGAGACATAACGATGGCAAAAGAATTCAGTCGTGCTCAGCGCGTTGCGCAAGAGATGCAAAAAGAAATTGCGATCATCTTACAACGTGAGATCAAAGACCCACGTATTGGTATGGCTACCGTTTCAGGTGTCGAGTTATCTCGCGATCTCGCATACGGTAAAGTCTTTGTGACTTTCTTCAATATCGCTAATGATAAAAGTGAAGAAGAAATGGTTGCAGACGGCATTAAAGCATTAAATGAAGCATCAGGCTTTATACGTTCATTAATTGGAAAAGCCATGCGTTTGCGTATTATTCCTGAGTTAACATTTGAGTATGACAACTCTCTTGTTGACGGTATGCGGATGTCTAATTTAGTGTCAAATGTGATCCGCGATGATGAAAAACGTCGTGCGGATGTTAGTGATAAAGAGGAAAAATAATGGGGCGTCGTCGTAGCGGCCGTAATATTGACGGCGTAGTGCTGCTGGATAAACCCACGGATATTTCTTCAAATGATGCGCTGCAAAAAGTGCGGCGCTTTTTTAATGCCAATAAAGCTGGGCATACGGGGGCACTTGACCCACTCGCAACAGGTATGTTGCCTGTGTGCCTCGGCGAAGCGACGAAATTTTCCCAGTTTTTACTCGATTCAGATAAACGTTATCGCGTCATTGCTCGTCTTGGGCAACGTACTGACACGTCGGATTCACACGGCGAAATTATCAGTGAGCGTAACGTAGAGTTTACACAGCAGCAACTGGATGACGCTTTAGCGTTTTTCCGCGGTGATACATTACAAGTTCCTTCAATGTATTCTGCGCTGAAACATCAAGGTCGTCCATTGTATGAATATGCGCGTAAAGGAATTACGGTTGAGCGTGAAGCTCGTCCAATTACAGTGTATGAATTGCAGTTTATTCGTTTAGAAAATAACGAATTAGAGCTGGAAATACACTGTTCTAAAGGAACCTATATTCGTACAATTATTGATGACCTAGGTGAGATGTTAGGCTGTGGTGCGCATGTGATTTACTTGCGTCGAGTGCAAGTGGCTAACTATCCTTATGAGCGAATGGTAACATTAGAGCAATTAGCCGCTTTACGAGCAAAGGTAGATGCAGGTGAAGGTTCTTTTGAGTCCTTGCTTGATACTTTATTATTGCCAATGGATACCGCAGTCGTTCATTTTCCAGCTGTAAATATTACAGAGGAAACAGCGGCTTACTTTAAACAAGGACAACCTGTGAGAGCCGCGGTTGAAGGCCTTGAAGAAAACGGTATGGTTCGAGTCACTTGTGGTACAGCGCAGCGGTTTATCGGTATTGCTTTGGTGAGTGAGGATGGACGTATCGCACCGAAGCGTTTGGTTGTGGAAAATGAACAGCCCGCGTAGTAGCGGTTATTGCTTTGCTGCCTTAAGCAGCGTAGAATAGCGGCGCTTAATCTTGAGATGCTAAATTAGAGATTGGCTCTCATCACTTACATTAATCATTTTGGAGTTTATTATGTCTCTAAGTAATGAAGCGAAAGCTAAAATCGTTGCTGAGTTCGGCCGCGGTGAAAATGACACTGGTTCAAGCGAAGTTCAAATCGCTCTGCTGACTGCACAAATCAACCACCTGCAAAGCCACTTTGCAGAGCACAAAAAAGATCACCACAGCCGTCGTGGTCTGCTGCGTATGGTTGCTCAGCGTCGTCGCTTACAAGCTTACTTGAAAGGTAAAGATATCGCGCGTTACACTGCTCTTATCGAGCGTTTAGGTCTGCGTCGCTAATCTTACTCTAGATAATTCGAGTTGCAGCTAGGCTAAAAATGAGTGAATTACTAGGAATATACATCAGTATGTGGCTAGTACGAGTGAATGTAGTCAACAACGTTGCAACTTGAAGTATGACGAGTAGAGTCAGTTTCAGAGAAAAGGGGCCAGAGGCCCCTTTTCTTCTAAAAGTTATTTTGAAAGTTGAAGTAATACTCGAATTATACTTAACTTAAATGCTAAGCTATAAGTCGTAGTAAGCTGTTTTATTAATGCCTCTTCGCTGCATCCGATTCGCGCGGCTAATGAGAGAGCTGATCACTGGAATATCAGTATTCTCATTAGTCGCGAGGCTGTAGTAGGAAGAGTAAGCCAATGCTCCCTGAGAATCTCAGGTAGCCTTACAAAAAGGGTAATATAGTGTTAAATCCTATTGTTCGTAAATTCCAATACGGTCAACATACTGTTTCGATTGAAACAGGTATGATTGCACGCCAAGCATCTGCTGCTGTTATGGTTAACATGGATGACACTGCAGTATTTGTGACTGCAGTTGCACAGAAAAAAGTGAAAGAAGGCCAAGACTTCTTCCCTTTAACTGTTAACTATCAAGAACGTACATATGCAGCGGGCCGCATCCCAGGAAGCTTCTTCCGTCGTGAAGGTCGTCCAGGCGAAGGTGAAACGTTAATCGCTCGTCTGATTGACCGTCCTCTACGCCCTCTGTTCCCAGAAGGTTTCTTGAACGAAATCCAAATCATTGCAACTGTTGTGTCTGTTAACCCACAAGTTAACCCAGACATCGTTGCGATGATCGGTGCGTCCGCAGTACTCGCACTGTCAGGTGTTCCATTCAATGGCCCAATCGGTGCGGCACGTGTTGGTTTTATCAATGACCAGTATGTTCTGAACCCTACAGCGGACGAGCTGAAAAACAGCCGTTTGGACTTAGTGGTTGCAGGTACCGATAATGCAGTATTGATGGTTGAATCTGAAGCTGAACTGTTAAGTGAAGAGCAAATGTTGGGTGCGGTGGTATTTGGCCATGACCAACAACAAGTTGTTATTCAGAATATCAATGAATTAGTGAAAGAAGCTGGTAAAGAGAAATGGGATTGGCAGCCAGAGCCAGTTAACCAAGCTCTGCATGACCGTGTTGCACAATTAGCTGAAAGCCGTATGGGCGACGCTTACCGCATCACTGAAAAACAAGAGCGCTATGCGCAGGTTGACTTAATCAAAGAAGAAGTCACTGCAGTATTAGTTGCTGAAGACGAAAATGTTGATGTTTCTGAAGTTGCTGACATTTTGGCAAGCTTAGAAAAACAAGTTGTTCGTAGCCGTGTTATCCGTGGTGAGCCACGCATCGATGGCCGCGAAAAAGATATGGTTCGCGCTCTGGACGTTCGTACGGGTGTTCTGCCACGTACTCACGGTTCTGCGCTGTTTACTCGTGGTGAAACTCAAGCACTGGTAACGGCAACGTTAGGTACAGAACGTGATGCGCAGGTTATCGACCAATTAATGGGCGAATATACTGACCGTTTCTTATTCCATTACAACTTCCCTCCATACTCTGTTGGTGAAACTGGCATGGTGGGTTCACCAAAACGTCGTGAAATCGGTCATGGCCGCTTAGCGAAACGTGGTGTGTTAGCAGTAATGCCAGACCACGCTGATTTCCCATACACTATCCGTGTTGTATCTGAAATCACTGAATCTAATGGTTCATCATCAATGGCATCTGTTTGTGGTGCGTCATTAGCACTGATGGATGCTGGTGTGCCAATTAAAGCCGCTGTTGCAGGTATTGCAATGGGGCTGGTGAAAGAAGGTAACGATTTCGTTGTTCTGTCTGATATCTTAGGTGACGAAGACCACTTAGGTGACATGGACTTTAAAGTAGCTGGTAGCCGTGAAGGTATCAGTGCGCTGCAAATGGATATCAAAATCGAAGGTATCACACGTGAAATCATGCAAGTTGCTCTGAACCAAGCAAAAGGTGCGCGTCTGCACATTCTTGGTACAATGGAACAAGCAATTAATGGTCCACGTGAAGAGATCTCTGAATTTGCACCACGCATTTACACGATCAAAATTAACTCAGACAAAATCAAAGATGTCATCGGTAAAGGTGGTTCAGTGATCCGTGCATTAACGGAAGAAACTGGCACAACGATTGAAATCGAAGATGATGGTACTGTTAAGATTGCCGCAACTGATGGCCTGAAAGCGAAAGAAGCCATTCGTCGTATCGAAGACATTACTGCAGAAGTTGAAGTGGGCCGAATTTACCCAGGTAAAGTAACCCGTATCGTCGACTTTGGTGCATTCGTTGCGATTGGTGGGGGTAAAGAAGGTCTGGTTCATATTTCTCAAATCGCGGATAAGCGTGTTGAGAAAGTGACAGATTACCTGCAAATGGGTCAAGAAGTTCCTGTTAAGGTATTGGAAATTGACCGTCAAGGTCGTATCCGCCTTAGCATGAAAGAAGCGGTAGCAACTGAAGAACCAACTGCACAGCCGCAGGACTCAGCAGAGTAAGCTGACCTAACAGCGCTCTATTAAATTAGGGCGCTATCAGCCTAAATTTGCTGAAACCATAATTTGTAAAGCGTGGTAATGTAAGGGCGGAGTATGTCGAACAGTATCTGTCTTCGGGTGAGAGATTATCGCACGTTACCGCGTGTGCTCTTGGCGCTTATCTTTTTTGTTATTATTGGATGTAGTAGCAAAGATTGGCGAAAGAACGAGGTATTTGCCGTTCCACTTCAACCTTCATTGCAACAAGAAGTGATACTGGCTCGTATGGAACAAATCCTTGCGAGCCGGTCTTTAACCGATGATGAATACGCACAGCTTTTATATGAGCGCGGTGTGTTGTATGATAGTCTCGGTTTAAGGGCACTGGCGCGTAATGATTTTTCAACTGCGTTAGCCATTCGTCCTGATATTCCTGAAGTTTTTAATTTTTTAGGGATATATTTTACGCAGGCAGGCAATTATGATGCTGCCTATGAAGCGTTTGATTCTGTTTTAGAGCTTGATCCAACTTACAATTTCGCGCGAATGAATCGTGGCATCGCATTATATTACGGTGAACGATACAAACTAGCGCAGGATGATCTGCTGGCGTATTATCAGATAGATCCAAATGATCCTTTTCGTACTCTGTGGCTTTATCTCGTCGAGAAAGACATAGACCCGCGTATGGCGCAAGATAATCTTGCCGCCCGCTACAACCAAGCGGAGAAAGGGCAATGGGGCTGGAATATCGTAGAATTCTATCTTGGCAATATCGATGAAAATACATTGATGGCGCGTTTGAAAGAAACGTCTACGGATAACACTTCGCTCGCTGAGCATCTCAGTGAAACTAACTTCTATTTAGGTAAGCATTACCTAAGTCTGGGGGATAAGGATAGCGCAGTTGCGTTATTCAAACTGACGGTAGCTAACAACGCTCACAGCTTTGTTGAACACCGCTATGCATTGTTGGAATTGGCGCTGTTAGGCCAAGAACAAGACGACCTTTTAGAATCGGGCCAGCAATAGCTGACGAACATTTCACGATATTTTTTTAAGTCATCATCCCTCGGGGTGACGGCCTATTTGTTCGTTTAATAAACACAATTTGAGCCAGTTCACATTTTAAATGAAAATGACCGAAATGATTTTCGCATGGTTATGTAAACTGGCTGCCATTATGTATGAGGCACCTTTACATGACTACTGAGACCGATATTTCTTTTGCTGAGTTAGGTTTATCAGCATCTATTTTGACAGCACTAAACGACCTGGGATATGAAAAACCATCACCAATCCAACAACAATGTATTCCATTGTTAATGGATGGTAATGATGTATTAGGTATGGCACAAACAGGTAGCGGTAAAACTGCTGCATTTAGTTTGCCATTGCTGCATAACATCGACCCAGATTTAAAAGCTCCGCAAATTTTAGTCCTTGCACCAACTCGTGAGTTGGCTGTTCAGGTGGCGGAAGCAATGAGCGATTTCTCTAAACATATGAACCGCGTTAATGTTGTTGCCCTGTATGGTGGCCAACGTTATGACGTACAATTACGTGCACTGCGCCAAGGACCGCAAATTGTTGTGGGTACACCAGGCCGCCTTCTTGATCACTTAAAACGTGGCACGTTAGACCTTTCTAAATTAAAAGGCTTAGTTTTAGACGAAGCTGATGAAATGCTGCGTATGGGCTTCATTGAAGATGTTGAAAACATCATGAGCCAAATTCCAGCTGAGCACCAAACTGCGCTGTTCTCTGCAACAATGCCTGAGCCAATTCGTCGTATTACACGTCGTTTTATGAAAGACCCGAAAGAAATTCGCATTCAGGCTAGCATTACCACTCGTCCAGATATTGCCCAGAGCTATTGGACTGTGTACGGCATGCGTAAAAATGAAGCGTTAGTACGTTTCTTAGAAGCAGAAGACTTTGATGCTGCGATTATTTTCGTACGCACCAAAAATGCAACATTAGAAGTGGCTGAAGCGTTAGAACGCAATGGCTACAACAGCGCGGCACTTAATGGTGACATGAACCAAGCACTGCGTGAGCAAACTTTAGAGCGCTTAAAAGATGGTCGTTTAGATATCTTGATTGCAACTGACGTTGCAGCGCGTGGTTTGGATGTTGAGCGTATTAGTTTAGTTGTTAACTACGACATCCCAATGGATGCGGAATCATACGTTCACCGTATTGGCCGTACTGGTCGTGCGGGTCGTGCGGGCCGTGCGTTACTGTTTGTTGAAAACCGTGAACGTCGTCTGCTACGTAACGTTGAACGTACGATGAAGCTGACTATTCCTGAAGTTGAGTTACCAGATGCCGATCTGCTGAGCCAACGTCGTCAGGCGAAATTTGCTGAGAAAATTCAACAGCAATTAGAAAGCAGCGATTTAGACCAATACCGTTCACTGTTAGCAAAAATGTCTCCATCAGAAGATGTCGATATGGAAACTTTAGCAGCAGCATTGTTGAAAATGGCACAAGGTGAGCGTGCGCTGATCCTGCCACCAGATGCACCGCGTCGCCCACGTCGTGAATTCAACGACCGTGATGACCGCCGTGGTGGTGACCGTCGTGATCGTAACAGCAATGGCAATGGTTTTGACCGTGCTGAACGCGGTGAGCGTGGCGGCCGTCGTGAGCGTCGTGATGTGGGTGATATGGAGATGTACCGTATTGAAGTTGGCCGTGATGATGGTGTGGAAGTTCGTCACATTGTTGGTGCGATTGCTAACGAAGCGGATATCAGCAGCCGTTATATCGGTAATATCAAATTGTACGGAACGCACTCGACAATTGAATTGCCAAAAGGTATGCCAACGGACGTGCTAACACATTTAAGTCGCGCACGCATTCTGAATAAACCAACGCAAATGCAACTGATCGGTGATGCACAACCGTTCGAACGTCGTGGCGGCGGTGAGCGCCGTGGTGGTCCACGTCGTGAGGGCGGTAGCGAAGGTGGCTTCGGTGCAGGTCGCCGTAATGACCGTGGCGGTGAGCGCGGTGGTGAACGTCGTGGCGGCGGTGAGCGTCGTGGCGGTGGTAACCGTGACCGTGGTAACTCTGCTCCACGCCAAGATGGCACGAATGCGGCACCTCGTCGCCGTAGCAGCAGCCATAACGCATAATGACTTGGTTTTATAGGGATTAATTCCCTACTAAAACACAAAACCCGCATTCATTGAAGTGCGGGTTTTTTTATTGTTTAAATAATCGACTATATTGCTTCTTGGTATGGTGCTTGTTACTATAGTAACCGGTACTACATGGAGAGTAGTTGTGGCATTCTATAAAGTTTCATCATTCAAACGCAGTACTAAGAAAATAAAGATCACTGATCAACGCTTATTTGAAACAGCAAATGAGGTTTTACGAGGGATTTACGAGGCTGATTTAGGTTGTGGGGTGATTAAAAAAAGAATGGCAATTAATGGAAAAGGAAAAAGTGGAGGAATTAGAGTCATTATATTCTTCAAGATAAATCATCACCTTTTCTTCGTAGATGGGTGGGAAAAAAATAATATTAGTTCTAAAAAAGCGAAAGAAATTGAAGATGATGATTTAGAGGGATATAGACAGCTATCACGCCTTTTTTTGAGTTATACAGATGAAAAACTGTTTGAATTAATTTCTCATGGTATTTTAGAGGAGCTAACTGATGAGCAATAAATTAGAGAATATGCTTGAGCTGGCAAAAGAGTTACGCGAGGTTGATGCTGCACCAGAAAGTTTAGTTAATGATCTAGAAAAAAAAGTTAACGCTAGAAAACTAAATGAAAAAATAAAAGTTGTCCCAATGATGAGTGGCGCAAAAATTAAGCAGCTTAGAGCTCAATATGGTATGTCACAAGCGATGCTTGCATTAGCGCTTGGGATGTCGAAAGAAAGTGTTTCTAAGTGGGAGCGTGAAGAAAAAAAACCGAGTGGTCCCGCGTTAAGAATGTTACATCTTCTCGAATTACGCGGGCCAGAGATTTTAATTATTTAACTACTCAAACTAGCCCCAGTGCCTCTTTTAGTGGTTTGAGATAACGGCGGCTAACAGGGATATGTTCACCGGAACTGAGTACCAGTTCAGCTTGCCCACCATCACCAAACAAAATTTCGTTTAATTGGGTCATATTGACTAAATATTGGCGATGGCAGCGCACTAAAGGTGTTCGAGTCTCTAGTGTTCGCAGAGTGAGCTCTGTAAAACCTTCCAATCCTTGCGTACTCATCACATACACGCCACTCATCCGCGACGTGGCATATAGCACTTCATCAAGTTTCATTAAATAAATACGGCTATGGCCTGTACAAGGGATAAATTTCAGCGGCTCATTGTTGCTGAGCAGTTCAAGGTTCTGCTTTTGTTTACCTTGGCGTAGGCGGTTTAAGGTCTTTTCTAATCGTTCTGTTTCAAGGGGTTTTAACAAGTAATCAAAAGCATGTTCTTCAAAAGCCTGAATGGCAAATTCATTAAAAGCGGTAAGAAAGACAATATAAGGGCGGTCTTCTGGATCTAGCATGCGTACCATTTCTAAACCAGTTAGGCGTGGCATTTGAATATCCAAAAAGACCACATCAGGCTTCTTTTTATGGATGATGCCAATCGCTTCTATTGCATTGGCACATTCGCCAATAATTTCAATATCATCGTGTTCTTCGAGTAGGCAACGCACATTTTCCCGTGCAAGAGGTTCGTCATCAACAATCAATACATTCATAGAGGTAATTTAATCATTATTATGTTGTAGCCAAATAAGGCAGGCGAATTTTCATTCGGGTGAATTTTTCTGGCTCGTGTTCTACGCTGATGCCATATTGCTCACCATATTTTAAACGTAAGCGCCTATCGACTAAGCCCATCCCTAAGCCATCAGACTGTTTTGCTGGCTTATATAGCCCTGCGTTATCTTCTATTTCGATATACACATGTTCACTGCCGATATAACTACGTATTGTAATATAACCCGTTTCTAATAACTGTGAGGTGCCATGTTTAATTGCATTCTCAACCAGCGGCTGCAGGGTAAATGCAGGAAGTTCAACCTGTTTGACTTCATCAGGGATCTCAATATGAATTTGTAAGCTTTCTTGAAAACGGGCTTTTTCTATCTGTAAATAGGCATTGATATGCTCAATTTCTTCGCCAAGCGTGGCATTTTGTTCAGGCCGTTTTAAATTATTGCGAAAAAAAGTCGAAATATACTGCACAAGCTGGCCTGCTTGCTGGCTATCTTTGCGGATCACGGCTTGCAGCGTGTTGAGCACATTGAACAAAAAGTGAGGATTCACTTGCGCGTGAAGCAGCTTAACTTCGGATTGCAGCAATGATTGTTTGTTGCGTTCATATTGGCCCGCTAAAATTTGTGCAGAAAACAAACTGGCGATCCCTTCACCGAGGGTACGGTTTATGGAACTAAATAGGCTATTTTTCGCTTCATACAGTTTAATGGTACCAATGACTTTTTCGTTTTCTCCGCGTAATGGGATCACTAACGCAGAGCCGAGTTTACAGGTGGGGCTTAATGAACATTTATACGGGGTCTCATTGCCGTCGGCATAGACGACTTCATTATTCTCAATAGCTTGCCTTGATTGGCTTGACGAAATTGGTGTCCCGGGTCGATGGTGGTCAGCGCCAATGCCAATAAACGCGAGGATTTTTTCACGATCTGTAATAGCGACAGCACCAATTTCTAACTCTTGATAAATAATCTTAGCGACCTTCATGCTGTTGTCAGCATTAAAGCCTTTACGCAGAATCCCTTCAGTCGTTAAAGCAATTTTTAGCGCCTGAGCAGAGAATGCAGTCGTGTATTTTTCAACAATCGCACGGCGGTCGAGTAAAATTCGAATAAACATTGCCGCACCAATAGTATTCGCGATCACCATCGGTGCAGCGATATTTTTAACGAGTTCGAGGGCTTCATCGAAAGGTTTTGCCAGCAATAAAATAATTAGCATCTGTATGATTTCAGCGACAAAAGTGACACAACTGGCAATCATTGGATTAAAAATTTTATTGATTTCGCCACGTTTCATAAAGTAACGATGAACTAACCCGCCAATCAACCCTTCAACAATTGTTGAGACCATACAGGCAAAGGCACTCATTCCCCCTAATGAATACCGATGCAGCCCGCCAGTGAAACCAACAGCAAAGCCCACTGCTGGGCCACCTAATAGGCCGCCAAGAACGGCTCCAATAGCACGAGTATTAGCAATAGAATCATTGATATGCAAACCAAAATAAGTACCGATAATGCAAAAAACAGAGAAAATCAGGTAGCACATGACTTTATGCGGTAAGCGGATGGTTACCTTCAGAAGAGGGATAACTAATGGTGTGCGGCTAAGCGCCCAAGCAATAACGAGGTAGACACACATCTGCTGGAGTAGGAGTAATATTAAATCAAATTCGTACATGCTCGTCATAATTCGTGATGTGGGGGTGTTGACTTCGTCATCTCGCCCTAGTCACATACTTATGTATGCTCCTAGGGTCTCGCTTCCTCGTCGCCTACCCACATCGCGAATTATTTAGAGCATTGGCTCGTTATGTTTCACGTTGTGGGGTTCTTATTTGGGGTTGAGTTATTTACTATTGTTATCTATTTTTAGTATTTATTTGGCTAGCCATTATACCGTAAGTCATTGGCTAAGTAATCGGCATTTGAGAAAAGTACACTCATCATTATTTGACATAAGGCAGAAATCGCTCCAATATTAGTCAATGTCCTACCTTTTCGTGATCTTGCGCACGAATTTATTAACGCTGTATTTAACTTTCTTGTCATACTCTAGGGATAATAGTTTCCCCCGTTATTATTTAAGGTTCACATAAATAATGAAAAAAAGAACAATAGCACTGATTTTGCTGATGCTTATCTTAATCGCAGCAGCGGCACTTTTTCATTCCCATAACCAATATTTATTGTTACAGGGAGAGGTGGATGCACCTGAGGTCATCGTCACCTCGAAGGCAAAAGGACGAGTGATTGAACGCCACGTAGAGCGTGGCGATGATGTCAAACAAGGGCAATTACTGATAACCCTAGAGAGCCCAGAACTGCAAGCGCAATATGAAGCATCGAAATCCGCGAGAGACCAAGCAAAAGCGCAACTAGAACAATCCATGAATGGGACTCGTGTTGAAACCATCCGCGATTTACAAGCCTCATTATCACAAGCCAATTCTCAATATCAAAATGCATCTCGTGAATATGCTCGTTTGAGTAATTTGAAAGGTAAAGGGTATGTTTCCGCGAATGAACTTGATAATGCACGTAAAGCCAAAGATGTGGCTTTTTCGCAAGTGCAAAGTGCAAAAGCGCGCTTAGATGAGGGCTTACATGGTGACCGCATAGAGCAACGCCAACAATATGAAGCGGCATTACAACAAGCAGAGCATAAACTTGCTGAAATCCAAGTACAAATTGATGACTTGCAAGTAAAAGCCCCTGTAGATGGCGAAGTTGGCCCTATTCCTGCTGAAATAGGTGAACTTTTCAATGCCGGTAGTCCTTTAATTTCATTAATTCGACTTCCTCAAGCTTATTTTGTCTATAACTTGCGTGAAGATATTTTAGTTGATGTGAAAAAAGGCGACAAAGTGCAACTTGATGTGCCTGCCTTGGGGAATAAGTTAATTGAGGCTGAGGTTCGCTATATCGCACCGAAAGGTGACTATGCGACAAAACGAGCGACTCGTGCAACCGGTGACTTCGATTTAAAAACATTTGAAATTCGTTTATACCCTGTAGAGCCGATTGAAGGGCTAAGGCCTGGTATGAGTGTGTTATGGCACTGGGATAAGTAAAAGGTGTTGCCATGAAATTTAAGTTCGCTTGGCACGGTTTTGAGCACGCCTTTAGCCGTGAAACCCAAATGGCTATTCGTAGCCCTGTTTTTCATTGGTTAAGCTGGCTGTTTCCATTAATGCTGTTTACGTTAGTTAGTGCTAACTTTTCAGAGGGGACATTGATGGATTTACCCGTTTCTGTGGTGGACAATAACCATAGCCCAGTGTCTCGGCAAATTATTCGTGACCTCGATGCGGGTCCACATGCGGATGTGAAAACCATTGATGACAATCTCAGTACATCATTAAAAAGACTAGGTAGTTCAAAAGATTACGCGTTATTGTACATTCCTCATAACTTCGAAGAAGATGTCTTACGGGGGCGTCAACCTGAGTTACGTATGTATTATAATGCGCTCTTCTATGCATCAGGCAGTTATGCGATTCAAGATTTTAGTGGGTTAGTGGCAGAGTTGAATGCGAAGTATCGCCAAGAAATGGCCAAGTCAATGGGAAAGGCGTTACCTCCGTTAGCCCAAGTGACACTTTCTTATGACAGTTTATTCAACCCGAGCGGTAGTTATATTTATTATCAACAGTTTGCTGCAACTATTCATATGCTGCAGTTATTTGTTGTTACAGCAACAATCTATACGATGTCACGAGGCTCTACCTTACAAAGCGTTAAGCCGTTTGTGATGGCGCTACTTGGGAAATTAGCCCCTTATACCTTATTTTTCAGTACATTACTTGCTGTAGAGATTGCGGCATTAGTCACTATTTTTGATGCTAAAGTGGTAGGAAATCCGTTGTATATGATTATATTAGGGTTTTTCTATGTCATAGCAGCGCAGAGTATTGGTTTATTGCTGTTTAGTTTTACCTCAAGTGCCATTATGGCGTATAGCTTGATAGGGATGCTGGTGAGTATCGCTTTGGCCTTTTCGGGGATGGCGGTACCGGAACTGTCAATGATATTGCCTGCACAAATTATTTCGAATATTGAACCACTTACACATACATTAAATGCCATGTTTGATATTTTCTTGCGGGAAATTTCCTTTGCTCGCATTGTGCAAGTGTGTCTATTCTTATTGATTTACCCATTTGTAATTGGCTTTTTAATTCGTAAGCGTTTAGTCAAACGGTTAGAAAACCAAGGAGGGGTTGTCTGATGGCTATCTATTTTGCAACCTTTCGTAAAGTGCTGCTGGGAATGCTGGAAAAACCGATGTGGCTATTATTATTGGTTTCTCTGTGCGTCATGAGCTTAGTTTATGCAAAGCCGGTTCTTTGGGATTTACCTGTTGCTGTGATTGATATGGACCACAGCACAGCAAGCCGCGAGTTAATCCGTGACCTCGATGCGACACCGAAAGTAGAATTGCAAAGTTATGATAACCTTGCTCAAGCACGTCAAGATATGATTGCGAGAAAGCTATTTGCAATAATTATCATTCCAGCGGATTTTCAACAACATTTATTGAGCGGTAAAAATATCACGGTGCCAGTGTATGGAGATGGAACCAACCGGCTAGCGAGCGGGCAAATTCAGCAAGAGTTATCAAAAGCCTACCAAACCCTACTCAATGCTTATAACACCCAATTACTCACTAAAGCCGGTTATAGCCAAGAGCAGGCTAAAGTGATTATTACCCCTATCCGCAGTGAAACTGAGCCATTGTATAACCCAGGGATCAGCTTTGCAGCGATT
Organism: Providencia sp. PROV130; assembly: GCF_028482225.1. Taxonomy (NCBI): domain Bacteria; kingdom Pseudomonadati; phylum Pseudomonadota; class Gammaproteobacteria; order Enterobacterales; family Morganellaceae; genus Providencia; species Providencia sp. PROV130. The sequence goes on from NZ_JAMPQC010000014.1 coordinate 156,158, forward strand.
GTTTTTCCTGGTTTATTGGTGATGTTATTGCAGCACTCCTTACTGATTGCCTGTGTACGAGTCAGTATCGCGGTACGTTCTACACCTAAAGGAAAGCCGCCATTAGCCGTTTATTTAGGGGCGTTATCTGCTTTAATTCCGATCTGGTTATTTTTATCCACTGTATTTTTCGCGCTTTGGCCATGGGTATTGGGCTACCGACAAGAAGCGCCATTGTATGTGATTTGGATGTTCACGTTCCCATTCCTATTGGCTGTTTTAGGGCTTGGCAAGTTGGTGACGGAATGTTTGCGTAGTGTTGAGATGATTTACTTAACTTTGGCATTTATTACCACCCCAGTGTTTTATATGTCAGGCACGATCTGGCCACTACAGGCGATGCCTGATTGGGTACGTATGATTGCCTCTGCATTGCCATCAACATGGGCTACAAACGCCATGGCAGGCCTTAACCAAATGGGACTACCGTTTAGTGATGTACTCATGGATATCGTGATGATGTTGATTTTAGGCGTTATTTACACGGTTATTGGGGTATTCATTGGTATGTTAAGAGATGGGGAGTTACGCCATATTAGCCATATGTTTAACCGTTGGCGCAGGCATCGGCATTAACCGTTATTTTTGAGTAGGAAACCTATTGCTGAGTTAGGATCAACGGCTTTGTTGTCATTTTTGCTTCTTGGCTTAAGGTTTCCCAGTCATCAGGAGGGGTCCCTGTACTTAGCATTGAGGCAAATACTTGATAGGCATCACGTATAGCTGCAGGGATAGTTGTTTGGCTGCATTCGGTAAGGCGGGATTTTGCACGTCAAGAAACGGTGCTTGGGTCTATATCAATCATTTTATTTACCTCATAACTACCTGAGGATAGACGGTTATGAGGTGGGTAATTGATTTAAGGCACCATCGACAATCCTGCAATTTGTCGCCAATAACCATTGCAGTTTTTATCTGAAATATTCAATGGAATATCCCCATTTTCATTTGCTTTAAATTGCTTGAATATCTCAAGTGACTCAATACCTTCAGGAGAAATGCGTACAATATCTACAAGGTCATGCATTGAATGCAGATCATTGCCAAGGTTATAGCAAGCGCCACTGAGCGTTTGAATACCATTCAAGGTAAACACCTGTTGATGTTCTTGAGAAAGCACCTTGCGCCCTTGTGGGTAGTTTATACAACAAGTTTCGCATTCGTCTTTTTGCTTATTTTCAGAGCGTGCAGTAAAGCAGCGTGCGGAATAGGCAAGTGGTAAGTGGCCGTAGCTCATTACTTCAACATCAAATTTGCCACGAATACCGATGTCATCGCACTGGTGGAGTAAGTTGACTAGCCAATCTCGGGAAAGCTCTACAGGCATACACCAGCGCACCATACCTTGGCGTAAGAGAATATTTAAGGTTTGTGCGTTATAGCAATTCAAACCGTGGCCAGCGACAAAAGGAAGGTTTCTTTCGACTAACATGTTGATCACACCAAAATCATGGGCTTCAACGAGAAACTCGCCATTATCCACTAACTTGCTGATCTCTTTAAGTTCTGAAGGTGCTTGAAGGAGAGCAAGGGTACTCAGGACAATTTGTTTGCCGCTCTTGGCAAGCTGTTGCGCGAGTTCTATCCAGTCATTGGGCTTCATTTCACGACGTTTACTACATACCGTCTCACCGAGATAAATAATATCAGCGTCACTTTGCATGGCGTGTTGATAAAAATCTTCCAGCGTTTGTTTTGGCCAGTAATAAAGAATAGATCCTAACGAGTACTGCATGATATTTACCTTTTAAATTACTGCCATTTACGATGATAGGCACCCAATGTGGTTTGGCTTCCTTCAGAAAGCCCGCCTAACGCTTTTAGCCATTTCGGGTCAGTGACAAAGCTGTTAGGGTTGGATTTGTAGCGGTCGATGGCTTGGCGCCAAATACGCGTCACTTCAGTCACGTAAGCAGGGCTGCGCTGGCGGCCTTCAATTTTGACAGAGGCAATATTTGCTGCCATCAGTTCAGGTAACAATTCAATGGTGTTGAGGCTAGTGGGCTCTTCAAGGACATGATATTTCTGTTCATCGACAAGATAACGTCCTTTACATAGCGTTGGGTAGCCTGCATTTTCATCTTTTTGGTAACGGTCTATCAACACATTATTGAGGCGTGATTCCATTCCTTCCTCCGTTTGTTGCCAACGAACAAAACGGGCTGGAGAGCATGCGCCTACCGTATTTGGTGACTCACCTGTGAGATAAGAAGACAGATAACAGCGCCCTTCAGCCATGATACATAAACTACCAAAAGCAAACACTTCCAGTGGGACAGAGCTATTTTTGGCTAACTGTTTTACTTGGTGAATAGATAGCACACGTGGAAGGACAACACGGTGGACTTGGAAATTACGTTCATAGAAGCGGATGGCTTCAGTGTTGGTTGCTGAGGCTTGGACAGAAACGTGCCTTTCAATATGCGGGTATTTATTGGCAGCGTACTCTAACATGGCAATATCGGCTAAGATCAAGGCATCAGCACCGAGATCTGCAGCAAGATCGACGGAGTTTTGCCAACGTTCGTAACCATTAGGATGTGCAAACGTATTAATCGCAATATGTAATTTTCGTTTACGGTTATGGATATAACGCTCAGCTTCATGCAGTTTTTTTTCAGTAAAATTGAGCCCTGCGAAATGCCGTGCATTGGTATCATTTTTTAGTCCAATATAAACGGCATCAGCGCCGTTATCGACCGCCGCTTTTAAAGCGGGCAAATTCCCTGCGGGGCAGAGTAATTCCATTGTCCTATCCCTGTGTAAAATTTAACAGCTGATATTCTAGTCAACAGAACTGTTATAGATTTTGATTTAGAGCAGAGAAATTGTTAATGGATATCAGTATTCGTTAATTAAGGTCGATAGGGAAATAAGGGGGCTGGTGGGTAATAAAGCAACTTTACCAAATGAAAGAGGATAAGTTTTATAAATAGGGTATATGAATTATTTATGACTAATTTTTGATCGTTTATTGGAGTGGATGAGTAATTAGCGATAATTTTTTATCCATGGGAAGTGAGAAATAAATATTGGCGGGATGGGCAAAAATTGATATAGGATCAAGCCAATAATATCATTTTTTGGCAAGATAACTTATCGTGAGTCAAATGTTAGGTTAATGACTTCAATAAATGGGGTTATTAGCGTCGAAAATTTAATCGTCTAAATATGCAATATGTTACCCTAAATAATTCGAGCTGCTACTGCTGTTAAGTAGTTACACGAAAACGGGCAGACAATTACTATGGGAGTCAGTACTGTGTTAGGTAAAATTCGTTCTCAACTCATCACGAAAGGCCCTTCATTTTTGAAACTGCCTTTAAAAGTAACCCCATTCGCATTGCAGCGCCAAGTTCTCGAGCAATTGCTAAGCTGGCAATTTCGTGAATCAGTGAAGGAAGGGGAACTTGATTTTCTCGAAGACAAATGGCTAAAGGTTGAAGTTCGTGACTTAGCGTTAGTCTGGTTTATCAGTTTGCAAGGTGGCCAACTGTCCGTCAAACAGCATGCAGAGGCTGATGTTAGTGTGAGTGGTAATGCGAATGATCTAGTACTGATCGCCGCGCGTAAAGAAGACCCTGATACGCTCTTTTTCCAACGTAGGTTGGTGATTGAAGGGGATACAGAGCTTGGCCTCTATGTGAAAAACTTAATGGATGCCTTTGAACTCGAAAACATGCCAGCTCCGTTGCGTTTTGCTTTATTACAATTGGCAGATGTAATTAAAACCGTGCATGAGAGTGAGGACGTAGAGCATAAATCGCCTGCGTTAACTTCATGCTAATTCGAGTTGAAATCCCTGTCGACGCAATGGGTATTGATAAATTATTGCGTGAAACGTTTCCAACTGAAGCAGAAGCTAATCTTGTTCAACATTTACGTGAGGATGGCTTGCTAACTCTCGGGGTTGTGGCAACAAATGATGATGGTGAAGTGATTGGCTATGTTGGCTTCACGCCTGTCGACGTTAACGATGAAGACGTGCAATGGGTTGGTCTTGCACCATTAGCGGTAAATAAGGCGCATCAAGGCCAAGGGATTGCAGAAAAACTGGTCTATGAAGGGTTAGATAGCCTCAATGAGTTTGGTTATGGTGCGGTTGTTGTACTGGGAGATGAACGCTACTATTCGCGTTTCGGTTTTGAACCCGCAGCAAGCCACGGTATAAGCTGCCAATGGCCTGAACAACAAGCTCATTTTTTGGTTTGTGGCTTAGAGAATGGGGAAATTGGAGAACACCAAGGTTTGGTGACTTACTCTTCACACTTCAATAATTTATAGTTAGCTAAGTAGTTAACTAAGTCATCGGGCTGGTCTATGACCAGCCTTTCTTTTGTTTTTTTATTCAGTTGTTTAACTTGATATTCTATTTTCGACGCTGCTGAACGAGAACCAATAAAACACGAGAATGCCAATGTCAGTGGCATTTTTCCTTTCAATGCTTTTGCCCCTGTTCCTGCCTTATGTTGCTCAAAACGACGTTGCACATTGGTGGTGATACCACAATACAAGGCGTTATTTTTCGCTCTCACCAAGTAAAGATACCAGTCATTTTGTTTTAATTGGCTATTATTTAGTGTCGTTTTTATCATTCTGTGCTGATTTATAAGGGAAAAATATTAGGTGAACAACGAATATGTTCGTTAAGTAAGATATTTATAACATATTAAAATTTAAATAAAAAATGATATGAAAGTGTCACAAATTTGTAACCTCAATCTAAGTTATGATTCAAATTATTTGAATAACTATAGCAAAATTAGCTAATTTTCTTTTCAAACTAAAGCGCATAATATGATCCATATCACAGAGGGACAGTAAAAATCCCAACTAAAAATCAAGTTTACAAGAAGGAATATACAATGAAAAAATCAACATTATTTGCTGCTGCTTTAGCTTTAGGTGCTGTATCATTCGGTTCAATGGCTGCTGAGGAAGTTCAACATACTAGTCAGCCAGCTGCGGGTTATGTCTCAGTAACAGGTGCAGTGAGTGTCAATGACCTGACCGCACAATTAGCCAAAAAAGCTGATGAAGCTGGTGCAACTTCATTCCGTGTGATTTCTGCTGGTGGTGAGAATTCTATGAATGGTACTGCGGCTATCTATAAATAATCCTATTCGTCATATTTACTCGTCATACTTCGAGCCGTAGCGTTGTTGGCCGCGTTCATTCGCACTAGTCACATACTTATGTATGCTCCTAGCGCCTCGTTCACTTGCCGCCTAGCTACAACTCGAATTATTTAGAGTAAAGATTTGGGTTAGATAGTCTAAAAAGCCAGTTTATTCGTCATACTTCGAGCCGTAGCGTTGTTGGCCACGTTCATTCGCACTAGTCACATACTTATGTATGTTCCTAGCGCCTCGTTCACTTGCCGCCTAGCTACAACTCGAATTATTTAGAGTAAATACTCGAATTTAGTTGGCGTATAGGCCTAAAATATTTAGGTTAATATTTCAGCTAGTTAGAGTATAGTAATAGCGAATTTTATGCCTACGTTCAGAACAGTTTAAGCAAGCTTAAGGGGAATACCCCGAAAGCTTGTTCTGAACGGGTTTATATGGAAACCGCTATGACGCCTGAACAAACTTTAAAACACATCCAACGCTATATTGCCCGCCAACACGTTTTCTCTCTTTTTACTCACCATAACAATGATATCTGGCCTGCCAGTTGTTACTATGCATTTGATGCGAAAACGATGTGCCTGGTTTTAATGACAGACGCGAATTCAAGGCATGGGCAATTGATGGTGGCTAACCCGCAAGTGGCTGGCACAATATCAGCGCAAACCAAAGCCGTTAATGCAATACAAGGTATTCAATTTACAGGTGAAATTAAAATATTAGAAGGTGAGGAAGAACGGCTTGCCCGCGGTTTTTACTGTCGTCGTTTTCCTGTGGCATTAGTAGCGAAACTGCCTGTTTGGCAGCTCCACTTGCGGAATGTCAAAATGGTCGATAACAAATTAGGTTTTGGTACCAAACTACATTGGGAATGCCAAATTTAACGCAATTTGTGGATCACTTGATTGGAGCTACCGCGCCAAATTAAGCGTGGGTCATGTAAATCCTGCTCAAATTTACCGTCAATTACGGTATTAACTAAACTCATCACTTTTTGTTGTTCAAGCGTCAAATCACTCAATATGTATCCTGTCCATAACCAAATATCCTTATCTGGGCAGACGGCTTTTACGCGTTTTACTAACTTGAGCACCGCAGGCAAATTGGCTGGGTGTAGCGGGTCTCCGCCGGAGAGGGAAAGCCCTTGCCGACGGATACGCGAGTCTTGCAAATCTTGGATAATTTGATCTTCCATTTCTTGGGTGAATGGCACGCCTGAATCTACTCGCCATGTACTTTGATTGTAACAACCACGGCATTGATGAACACACCCTGCTACAAACAGTGTACAGCGAGTTCCGGGGCCATTGACGACATCGACAGGATAATATTGGTGATAATTCATAGTATTAACCTATTTGGCCGTTACCTAAATGCTTAATGCGGCGTTTTACTTCTTCTTGTTTACCTGCATTAAATGGCCTTGCATCTGGGCTGCCTAAATAGCCACACACACGGCGGATAACCGAAACTCGGTTAGTATCATGGTTACCACAAGCAGGACAGGTAAAGCCTTTACTGGTGCAGGAAAACTCACCGGAAAAACCACATTCATAGCACTCATCAATGGGTGTGTTAGTACCATAATAAGGCACATGTTGATAGCTGTAGTCCCACACGTCTTCTAAGGCTCTAACATTATGTTGTAAGTTTGGATATTCGCCATAACAGATAAAACCGCCATTCGCGAGTGCAGGGTAAGGCGCTTCAAAATCAATTTTATCGTAAGGATTCACCTGTTTTTCAACATCTAGGTGGAAGCTGTTTGTATAGTAACCTTTGTCGGTAACACCTTGTATCACACCAAATTCAGCGGTATCGAGACGGCAGAAGCGGTCACATAGGTTTTCACTTGGTGTGCTGTATAAACTGAAACCATAGCCTGTTTGGGCTTTCCATTCATCGGTAGCTTGGCGTAAGTGGTTGACAATTTCGACAGCTTTTTCACGTAATTTTTCGTCATCATAGACATGGGTCTGTGTGCCAAAAAGTGCATTGATGGTTTCATGCAACCCAATGTAACCTAACGAAATGGACGCGCGACCATTTTTGAAGATCTCAGCAACGTTGTCATCCGCTTTTAAGCGAACTCCGCAGGCGCCTTCCATATACAAAATTGGGGCAACACGTGCTTTTACGGTTTCTAAACGGGCAATGCGAGTCATTAAGGCTTTTTTGGCAATGGCTAAACGTTCATCCAGTAATGCCCAAAACGCATCTTCACTCCCCTGTGCTTCGATAGCAATACGAGGCAAATTGAGGCTAATAACGCCTAAATTGTTGCGCCCATCGTGAATTTGTTGCCCATTTTCCTCATAGACACCCAGGAAGCTGCGGCAGCCCATTGGTGTTTTAAATGACCCAGTGACATCAACGACACGGTCGTAGTTAAGAATATCGGGATACATGCGCTTACTGGCACACTCTAAAGCGAGCTGTTTGATATCATAACTAGGGTCACCTAATTTGTGGTTTAGACCATCTTTAATTGCAAATACGAGTTTGGGGAAAACTGCCGTTTTACGATTTTTACCGAGGCCGGCAATGCGATTTTTCAGAATAGATTGCTGAATTAACCGTGCTTCTTTAGAGGTTCCAAGGCCAAAACCAAAGGTAACAAACGGGGTTTGGCCATTTGCGGTGTGAAGTGTATTAACCTCATATTCTAAAGATTGAAAGGCGTCATAACACTCTTTATCAGTACGACTGTTTGCATAACCCTCTGCGTCTGCAATTCCCCATTTTTTGGCGACTTTTAGGTGCTTTTCGAAGCTAATTGCGACATATGGCGCTAAAATTTCGTCAATACGGTTAATGGTTGTGCCCCCATAAATATGGCTCGCGACTTGGGCAATAATTTGTGCGGTAACGGCTGTTGCGGTTGAAATAGACTTTGGCGGCTCTATTTCGGCATTTCCCATTTTAAACCCGTTAGTTAACATGCCTTCAAGGTCAATTAACATACAGTTAAACATTGGAAAGAAGGGTGCATAGTCGAGGTCATGATAGTGAATTTCACCGCGTTCGTGTGCGATAACGACATCTCTTGGTAAAATATGCTGTTTTGCATAGTGTTTAGCGACAATACCCGCGAGTAAATCGCGTTGTGTCGGGATCACTTTACTGTCTTTATTGGCATTTTCATTGAGTAAAGAGACGTTACTTTGTTCGATTAGCCCACGAATGTCATGAGTCAATTGGCTGCGTTTTTCACGTTCGCTGTCTCTATCGTGGCGATATTCAATATAAGCACGAGCTAAGTCTTTATAAGGCCCGGCCATTAGTTGGTCTTCAACCGCATCTTGAATGTCAGCGATATCCACTCGGTCACGGCTGCAAAGTTGTTCTGTGACGACAGAAGCAACCTGAAGACAATAATCGTCATCCTTAACATTCACAGCAGCCGCTGCGCGTTTAACGGCTTCCTGAATTCGTGGAAGGTCAAAACCGACCTGACAACCATCTCTTTTAATAACAACCGTTCCCACGGGCATTCTCCTTGTTAAGTTATCCACAATACGACTTCAGCTATTCGCCATGTTTATCACGGGTACTAATCTGTGGATAAAATGTGAATAAATACTATATGTTGTGTCAATTGGTGTAATTAAAGCACAATATGTGGGATATTGCTTTTATTTAGATCGCCAACATTTGATTTAAAACAAAGAAAAAAATAATTTGTATGAAGATCAAAAGCGCAGAGGAAATAAATCTTTTCAGTTACTAGGATTCATTTTAATCATGCAAATAAAGTGTGTGTAATCGAATTTCCATCAGCGGAAAACGGGAAAAGTAGAGTTATAGTGTACAATCGGGAAGTTTTATGAGGACGGTAATACGTTTGGGGTGACAAAATCAGCGGGAAAAATAAAGACACCCCACTCAAAGCATGGGGTGTTTGGCTCGAACTAATCGTTATTTACGTACTGCGATTGCTTCGATTTCAATTTTTACGTCTTTTGGCAGACGAGCAACTTCAACACAAGAGCGAGCTGGGAATGGTGCATTATGTTGCTTGAAAAACTCTTCATAGGTGGCATTCACTGTCGCGAAGTCATTTAAATCTTTTACAAATACCGTTGTTTTCACGATATTGGCCGCACTTAAGCCTGCCTTTTCTAAAATCGCTTTTACATTAGCCAGTGATTGGCGAGTTTGTGCTGCGATATCTTCAGGCACTTCACCGGTTTTAGGGTCAACAGGGATTTGACCTGATGTGATAACCATACTACCCAAATCTACGCCTTGAACGTAAGGACCGATCGCTGCTGGTGCGTTTTCTGTATTGATTTCGTATGACATAACTACTCCGTTTCATCACGTAAAGAGAAAATACTCGTCATGTGGCAAGCCACAGCGGTGTTTGTGGCTTGGTGTGACTTTGAGTATAACTTTATGGGGTATTAGGCGCTATTATAAACATGGATTGCACCTAGACAACACCGCAGTCTACGCAAAAACAACTTATTGGTTATTGATCACAGCGTCTCTATCGAACTCTTTTTCACAGAATTTACACGTCAGTGCGACTTCTTTGCCGATTTTTTTCACTCGGAAACTGCTTGATACGGGCTCATTATGGCTAATACAGTTGCTATTTGGGCAAATTAACACATTGTCGATATACTGAGGCAGTGTGAGTTCAAGCTTTTCGACCACTTGGTAATCTTCAATGCGATTCACAGTGGCTTCAGGGGCATACATGGCTAATTGGTTAGCTTGCTCTGGGGTTAAAAAGGTATTTTCAATTTTGATAATGTCTTTCTTACCTAGATTGCTTGATGGCAAATTTAAGCCAATTGTGATGCGTTCATCTGTTTTTGTTAGTTTAAACAACTTTAGTAATTTGAAACCAATTTGAGCAGGAATGTGGTCAATCACTGTACCGTGGCTGATTGCTTCAACTTGTAATTTATGGTCGTGTGTCATGATGATTTCCTCCTCAGATAGCTAATTCTTTATTTAAAACCAGAGATAACAACGCCTGCCTTGCATAAATCCCATTTCCTGCTTGTTGAAAATAGTAAGCATATGGGGTGCTATCTACATCAACCGCGATTTCATCAACTCGAGGTAATGGATGTAAGACTTTTAAATTCGGTTTTGCACAATGCAAGTCAGCGGCACTTAAAATAAATTGGGCTTTCACATTCGCGTATTCAGAAGGGTCGAGACGCTCTTTTTGTACGCGAGTCATATACAGAATGTCGAGTTCTGGCATCACTTCATCAATGTTATTGTGCAGGCTGTAGGTTGCGCCTTTTTCTTCTAAGATGTGCAGAATATGGTTTGGCATTGAAAGCGCTTCGGGAGCAATAAAGTAGAAGTGATTACCTTCAAATTTAGACAGTGCTTGTGTAAGAGAATGCACGGTTCTGCCATATTTTAAGTCACCGACCATGGCAATTTGTAGGTTCTCTAAACGGCCTTGCGTTTCTTGGATAGTAAACAAGTCGAGTAATGTTTGCGTTGGATGCTGGTTCGAGCCATCGCCTGCATTAATGACAGGAATATGGCCTGCAAACTGGCTAGCGAGGCGAGCGGCACCTTCTTGCGGATGGCGCATGACGATAGCATCCACATATTGGCTGATAACAGAGATAGTATCGGCCAATGTTTCCCCTTTTTTACCGAGGGAGGTGTTGGTGCTGTCAGAAAAGCCAACAACAGAAGCGCCTAAACGGTGGATAGCTGTTTCAAATGACAAGCGCGTGCGTGTCGAGGCCTCAAAGAAACAGCTTGCGATAACTTTATGTTTTAGGAACTCGGGTTGTGGCTGCTTTTTTAATGAAGCAGCGACGTTAAGTACTAATTCAAGATCTGAACGGTCTAAATCATTAATCGAGATGATATCGCGGTGGTATAAAGGGTTCGGCATTGTTGTTCTCCTGTGTCAGCAAGACATGTTAGGTCTATAGGCCAAAAAAAAGCCCCTCATTGAGGGGCTTTTTTATAAATAAGAAGGGGAAAAACAGGCTGTCCAGACCGCCAGAAGGCAGTGCAGTGGAGGTGTTCTCTGTAAAAAATAGAGCAGCAGCGTTCATGGTTTCTCCCGGCAAATTGTGGCGCATTATACGCATCTGATTCTATGACGCAAGCGTTTGCATAAAGAAAAATACATTTTTTTTATTTTTGCGTTTTGGTGAATATTTGAACTAACTGAAAAATGGGAGAAATAGTATCTCTCAATAGGAAATGTGCTGAGCATTGGTGTTTTTTAAACCAAAATTAAATCACATGATTGAATATACAGTACATTTATTTACACACATTTTATGTACGAGTAAGATATTTTTTCTTTTTAATTAAATATGATCATTATGAAATCACGACTTTTTATTCTATTGGCATTCCTTCTTTCTGGCTGTTCATCTGTTTGGGTACCTGTTTCTGGTGGCTCAAAATTCACTCAAGCTGAGGCGAATGCAGTTTGTAAACCTGAAGCCCTTCATTTGTACCCAATCAAAAATGAAGTTGCACAGCGCTCTGTTATGTCTTATGTCGAAAAAAAATGCAAAAAAGATGATGATTGTGGCAAAGACAAAACCTATAAAGAACAAACACCAGTTATGGAAAGCTATGTGATTGATGTCAATGAAGACACCCGTAATAATTATTACTTGGAATGCATGGTATCCAAAGGCTGGACAAAAAAAGATAAGTATATGTGGGAATAGCACACAAGCCGCTAAATAGCTCAGTAGGTAGGGCTTACTTGGCTATTTAGCGTGACAACTTTTATTTTTGTCCAAGTCTTTTCGCTACTTTCTCTAATTTCATCATTAGTAATAATGTAATCGAAACTAATACAATCGTTAGTGCCGAACCATCTGCAATATTACCTCTATCGGTTAAACTGAAAATGGAAACAGGTAATGTCGCCCAGCCGGGGGGATATAACATCATCGTGGCGCCAAGTTCCCCTAAAGACAATGAGAGGCTTAATGCCAATGCTGAAATCATCCATGGCATTAATAGTGGTAAGGTCACATGGCATAAACGATACCAAGGAGAAGCGCCTAAGCTAAAAGCCACGTTTTCTATATCGGGAGAAATACGCGCTAACCCAGTAGAAACATTGCTAAAAGTAAAAGCTGAAATCAACACAAAATGGGCACTAAATACAATCCAAAAGGTGCCGTTCATCTGTAAATAGCCTTGGCTGAATGCCACAAGGATCCCAAGCCCGATAGAAACAGAAGGAATGGCGCTAGGGAGGTAAAATGCAATACTCAGCCACTTTTGTATTTTCCCACTATGTCTTCTTAGTGCTAACGCAGCCCAAAGCCCACAAAACAACGCAAATAGACTGGCACTAAAACCAACCACTAGGCTGGATAAAATAGCGTCCCAAGCTGGCCCACTAAACGCGTTCACAAAATGCTCAAGAGTAAACCCTGAAGGCAAAATACCATTCCATTGGCGGCTGAAACTTGACATTAAAATCATCACTAAAGGCAGTAAAAACAATAAACTGAATAAGGTGATGGCAATGATAGTGGCAGTTGCTCGCCCTTTTTTAGACCAAATCAACATCATTAATTCCTTCCCCCAAGCCGAGTAGTTGCCATTCTGTAGAGAAAAAATAACCCGAGTGAAAGCAAGATGTTAATTAAGGCAATCATGCATGCTACTGCATAATCTGACTCTAGTATTGCCTTGCTATAGACCATCATCGGTAAGGTATTGACGCCTTTCGCTCCGATAAACAGTACGATGCCAAATTCATTGGTAGTTAACAGCAGGCACAGGCTACCCCCTGCTAATAGAGCGGGAAGTGCTGCAGGGAAAATAACTTGCGCGATAACCCGTGCAGGATGTGCACCTAAAATACTTGCGGCTTCTAACTGGCTCTTGTCGATTTGGCGCAGCGCCGCCATAAGGGGACGCATGACCAAAGGGGTAAAAACGGTAATTTCTGCTAAGATCACGCCATGAATTGAATAAAGGAACTCAACGGGCGGCAATTCGAAATCAAACAATGCTATCAAGGTGCCATTGAGTAGCCCTGCAGAACCATAAATGAAGGTAAAAGCGAGGGTTATCAAGAATGTAGGTAGAGCAATAAAAGTATCAATCACTTGCGTGATAAACCGGCTTCCCGGGAAAGGAATAAACACTAAGATAAGTGATAGGACACTGCCTATCACAAGGCAACCTAAAGTGGCTAAAATGGCGATGTAGAGTGTGTTCCATAATCCATTAATAAAGCGCTTTGACTCAATAAGTTGCCAAAATGCGTCCAATCCCCATTTTCCCGCCTCATTTTGTAGTGCTTGTTGCGCTATCAACAATAAGGGATAAAAAAACAGCGTAACTAACACCAGTAATGGTGGCAATATCCAATAAATGGATTTTATCGTTATTGATGAACCTTTTGGCACGCTAATATGTGACATGTTATTCCCCAATTAAAACGGTATCCGCAGGTGAAAACCATAAGGTGAGTTTTTCACCTATTTTAGGTGGTGAGACCAAGTGAGTGACGGCGACACTCACGGTTTCACCTGCAACATCACAAATTAAATGTGTTAAATCCCCCTGCCAGCGAGTAGATGTTAATGTGGCCTGTAGTTGGTTGGTGGCATTGGAGTTTGGCACTAGCGTAATATGTTGTGGGCGGATACACACCCATTTGTGGGGGCCAGCTCGCATGCCCAATGTATGCGCTTCCAGCAATGTTCCACCACAACTGACATTGACTTTTCTGGGGCTTGTTGAAAAGCCAAGCGCTGTCGCGGCTAGAATATTGGCTCGGCCTAAAAACTCAGCAGCAAAACAATTGGGTGGGCGGTGATATAAGGCATTTTTTTCCCCATGAGCCACTAAATAGCCCTCTTTCATGATGCCAATTTTATCACCAAGCGCGAGTGCTTCAGTTTGGTCATGGGTGACATAAAGGATGGTCAATTCAGGCAGTTCGCGGTGTAAACGGGCGATTTCTTCGACCATATTATGGCGAATTTGCGCATCTAGTGCGGAAAGCGGTTCGTCGAGTAACAGGACTCTAGGCCTTACGGCAATCGCTCTAGCAATTGCAACACGCTGTTGTTGTCCCCCTGAAAGTTGGTGAGGATAGCGGGTTGCGTAATCCGTCATTCCGACGATTTTAAGGGCTTCAACGACTCGCTCATTAATGAGTGCTTTAGGTTGCTTTTGAGCTCGTAAGCCAAATGCCACATTTTCTTCCACTTTCATGTGGGGAAATAATGCGTAGTTTTGCACGACCATACCAAGCCCGCGTTGGTAGGGAGGAAGGTGGGTGATATCCATATCACCTAATAAGATGCGCCCGCTATCAGGTTGAGCAAACCCGGCAATAGCACGTAATACCGTCGTTTTCCCTGAGCCTGATGGGCCAATCAACACCAATATTTCCCCGGGATCGATGGTTAAATCTAATGGTTTTAATACCACACTGTTGTGGTAGGAGACCCGCAAAGACTCCAGTTTGATACCTGAGTGCTCGGTTTGTCGCATCGCTGTAGTGACTTTTCGTTTCATCAACATCACAAGTTACTCACCATCAGTGACTTTTTGCCAACGTGAAATATCATCGGATAGGGAAACTTCAATGTCATCCCAATTTGGCTGCCAGGTTTTCACACCTTCTAACATTTGGACAGCAGTGTGGTATTGCTTGTCAGATGGTGTGATATCTGAACGAACGGGCATTCCCCATGAAAGCTCACTGACCCGGCTTTGTGAGGGTTTATCTAAAAGGAAATTAATCAGCTTTTTGCCGTTTTCTGTTTCAGGGGCGTTGTTCACTAAACCGATAACATAAGGTAAAACCAGTGCACTACGTTCACCATTGGCATCTTTTGGCCAGAAAATTTGGACATTAGGGTTACGTGCCATTTGAGATAAATTCATTTGTAAGTCGCCATTAGCGACATACAGTTCCCCTTTATTGACAAGTGCGGTGAGCTTACCTGTGGAGGCCGATGGGCCAACGTTATTAGCTTGCAATTTGCCGAGGTAATCAAACCCGGCATCTTTGCCATTAAAACTGTGGAAAACTTGAAGCATCACTGCAGTGCCATCACCTGCTTGCCCCGGTGTTGAATATTGCAGTTTATTTTTAAAGCGAGAATCGAGTAGGGCACTCCAATTTTCAGGAGGGGATTTAAGCAGTTTAGCGTTATAGATAAAAGTCAGGTAATTATTGACTAACGGTGTGTAATAGTGATTGGAATTAGGAATATTTGCTGCATTTTCTGGCGTAAATTCAGCTAATAACTGGTTTTTTGCGGCACGTTGAATAAAGGGAGGAACAGTAATCAGCACATCGGCTTGTGGATTGGTACGCTCTTTAGCGAGCCTTTCAACTATCGCCCCTGAACCACTTTCGACATACTGTACTTTGATACCGGTTTGTTTGGTAAATGCCTCGAACTGATTTTTATACCAACTGTTGTTGCCGTCGTGCAGCCCATCAGCGGAGTAAACAGTCACAACATCAGCAGCAAAAACAGAGGTAGAGTAAAGGGCTGCCATTAATAGGCCAGCTAAGTAGGTGCGTTTCATGGTTTTCTCCTGTTAAGGTAAAATGCATTCTGGTATATACCAGATGTTTTTTACGCTAACGGGTTTATATGACAGAAAGATGAAATGCAGCTAAATAGCTAAAATTATTTTCTATAGGCAGAAATAATCACAAAGTATCGACTTCGATGCGCAAGCTATCATGACGCCAGTACTCAACATCATAATCTAAAATTCGCCCATGTTGGTCATAGTTTAAGCGCTGCAACAATAGGGCTGGGCGACCAACGGTAACCCCCAGTGCTTGTGCTGCTTGCGCCGGCATTGCTGTTGGGTAAAAAGACAAATGCATGCTGGTATAAATTAAATTGAAATGGGCTTCGTATACCTCGGTTAGGCTGCCATTAAGATCGTAACGTAGCAGCTCAGGAACGCGAGCAGGTAAGCAATGGTTTTCACAGTAACAAACAGGTCTGTCATCCGCAAAACGTAGGCGGGTGAGTAAATAAATTTGTTCAAATGATTGGAGTTTTAAGGGAGTCATCGCTTCGAGAGGAACGGGAATGACCTTTCCATCCAGTAAGACTGTCTTCGGTTGGCGACCTTGTTCAAGGCAAAGTTTATGGAAATTGGTATTTTGGGTAGGATCTAACCAGAGGCGCTCAGGTGTGACAAACCAACCGCGGCGTTCAGAGCGGTAAATGACTCCACTGGATTCTAACTGTGCCAAACTTTCGCGAATAGTGACGCGAGTAGTATTGAAAATGGCGCAAAGTTCGCGTTCAGAGGGAAGTTTATCACCACATTTTAACGAACCATTTTGAATCCTTTCCTGTAGTTGAGCTTTGATAAGCAAGTATTGTGGGGTTTCATCCGCTGATAATTTCATGATTATTTCCTATTATTGTTTCAGTCATATTATACATAGTTATATGAATTTTTTGTTTCACGCACACTTTTCCTTTGACCTTTTGAATCACCTACGACCATTATAATAGCAATCTGGTATAGACCAAAGGTGAGTTGAATGATAAACAATAATTATTTGCTATTAACACCGGGACCGCTCACAACATCTAAAACGGTGAAGGAAGCCATGTTGTTTGATAGCTGCACATGGGATGATGATTACAATTTAGGCGTTGTACAACATATTCGCCAACAATTAGTGGCACTGGCAACGGCCAACGTAGGGTATTCATCGGTACTACTTCAAGGAAGTGGAAGTTATGCAGTTGAAGCTGTTTTAGGTAGTGCTATCGGTGATAAAGAGAAAGTTTTGATTATCAGTAATGGCGCCTATGGGGCTCGAATGGCACAAATGGCCCAAGGCTTAGGTGTTGCCCATTGTGTTTATGATTGTGGTGAAGTGGCTTTGCCTGATCTGCAACGGGTCGAGCAGTTATTACAACAAGATAACCAAATCACTCATATTGCGATGGTACATTGTGAAACCACGACTGGGATTTTAAACCCGATAGAGAAAATCGCGAAGTTAGCGAAACAGTATCAAAAATGTTATATCGTGGATGCAATGAGCAGTTTTGGCGGAATTCCCATGGATATTGCTGAGCTTAACATTGATTTTCTCATTAGTTCGGCAAATAAGTGTATTCAGGGAGTTCCGGGGTTTGCTTTTGTCATTGCTCGTGCTGATGCACTTGAGGTCTGTAAAGGGCGTTCCCGTTCATTATCGCTAGATTTGTATGCGCAGTGGCGCTGTATGGAAGATTTCCATGGTAAATGGCGTTTTACTTCTCCAACCCATACGGTATTAGCATTTGCCCAGGCACTTAAAGAGTTAGCTCAAGAAGGTGGCGTAGCCGCGCGTTTTCAACGTTATCGACAAAATCAACATAAGCTGGTGGTCGGTATGCGTCAATTGGGTTTTACCACATTGTTAGAAGATGGTCTCCATTCGCCGATTATCACCGCATTTTATTCGCCAAATTCGCCTGATTACCAATTCAAGCAATTTTATCAAAATTTAAAATCACAAGGCTTTGTCATTTATCCGGGCAAGGTCTCGCAAAGTGATTGTTTCCGCATTGGAAACATTGGTGAAGTTTATGAAAAAGACATTGATGCCTTGTTGGTAGCAATAGAAAAAGCCATTTACTGGGAAAAATAAGGGAAAGAAATGAACCGTATTGAAGCTGTTATTCTTGATTGGGCGGGTACCACTGTTGATTTTGGTTCTTTTGCGCCTACTCAGATTTTCATTGAAGCATTTAAATCTGTGTTCGATATGGATATCACACTGGCTCAAGCGCGCATTCCTATGGGGCTAGGAAAATGGCAGCATATTGAAGCACTGGGTAAATTGCCTGAGGTAGACGCTTTATGGAACGCGAAGTTTGGCCGCTCAATGAGTAGTGAGGATATCAATAAAATCTATGCGGCTTTTATGCCATTGCAAATTGCTAAAGTGGTTGACTTTGCTGCGCCAATCGCTGGAGTTATCGACACAATTGCTACATTACGCAGCCAAAATATTAAAATTGGCTCTTGTTCAGGTTACCCTCGTGCCGTGATGGAGAAGTTAGTTCCAGCAGCAAAGGTGTTGGGCTACCAACCCGACTACTGGGTCGCGAGCGATGATATTCCCGCGGGTGGGCGACCGGGGCCTTGGATGGCACTTCAGAACGTGATTAAGTTAGGTATCGGCTCCGTATCAGCTTGTATTAAAGTGGATGATGCTGTTCCTGGTATTGAAGAAGGACGTAATGCCGGGATGTGGAGTGTTGGTTTGTCTATCTCGGGTAATGAGTTTGGTAAAACATGGGAAGAGTATCAAGAGATGACTGTAGATACGGTTAACTCGTTAAAACAACAAGCCGCCGAGAAATTGTATGCTGCTGGTGCTCATTATGTGATTGATACGTTAGCGGATTTGCCATCGGTTATTGATTGTATCAATCAGCGTTTGGCGAAAGGTGAACGTCCATAATGATAGGTTACCCTCAACTCATTTGGTTGAGTTGAGGGTAGGAATTTAAAAAACATTAATAGGAAGTTCTGGCGCTAATGTCGCCACCATTACCGCTTTAATGGTATGTAAACGGTTTTCTGCTTGATCAAAGACAATGCTGTAAGGTGATTCAAAGACTTCTTCCGTGACTTCTAACCCACCAAACATATTGAATTCTTTAGCAAGTTGCGCTCCCAATGTGGTGTCTTCATTATGGAATGCAGGTAAGCAGTGTAAGAACTTAACATTCGGGTTGCCAGTGAGCTTAATCACATCCATATTCACTTGGTATGGTTTTAATAAATTAATGCGCTGTGCCCATACTTCTTTGGCTTCTCCCATCGATACCCACACGTCGGTATAGATAAAATCGGCATCTTTAACACCTTCGGCGACATCTTCCGTGAGTGTGATTTTCGCACCCGTTTTTTGAGCCAGTGCTTGGCAAGTATTCACTAATTCTTCTTCTGGCCAGCAGCTTTTCGGCGCAACAAGGCGTAAATCTAAACCTGTAAGCGCAGCGGCTTCTAGCATCGAATTACCCATGTTATTGCGTGCATCGCCTAAATAGGCAAATTTAATTTCTGAGAAGGGGGTATTTGGTCGGTGCTCTTGAATGGTCAGCAGGTCGGCTAATAACTGTGTGGGATGGAATTCGTTAGTTAGTCCATTCCATACAGGCACTCCCGAGTGCGCGGCTAAGAGTTCTACTGTACTTTGAGCGAACCCACGGTATTGAATGCCGTCATACATCCTGCCCAATACTCGAGCGGTATCTTTCATGGTTTCTTTGTGGCCGATTTGGCTACCAGAAGGCCCTAAATAAGTGACTCTAGCGCCTTGGTCAAATGCACCAACTTCAAATGCACAGCGTGTCCGCGTTGAATCTTTTTCAAAAATAAGCGCAAAGTTTTTACCTGAAAGGAGGGGCTGTTCTGTACCGGCTTTTTTTTCTGATTTTAGCCAAGAAGAGAGTTTTAAAAGTGAATGAATTTCGCTAGAAGTAAAATCAAGTAACCTTAGAAAAGGTTTATTATATAGGGGGTTCATAATTGGTAGCCTTTTTGTTTTGAATTAATATTCAATTTATATTCATAAAAATTCAAAATCAACCCCCAATGCAAAAGAAATTATCTTTAAATATATGGTTTCACTGTCAACCGTATGGGAGAATGGCGCAAAGAAAGACGAGCGACAAAGAAATAAAAGGGGTGTGGATATGGTAGATAAAGCTGAATTGGATGCGCAGTACGAAGAAACTCGCTTAATTATCGAAGAATTATTGGAAGATGGCAGCGATCCTGATGCATTGTATGCGATTGAGCATCATTTCTCTGCTGACAACTTTGCACTGTTAGAAAAAGCGGCTGTTGAAGCTTTTAAACTAGGCTATGAAGTCACGGATGCGGAAGAACTCGAAATTGAAACGGGTGAAACCCTGATGTGCTGTGATGTAATCAGTGAAAGTGCTTTAAATGCAGAGCTGATTGACGCACAAGTTGAACAATTAATGAAACTGGCTGAGAAAATGGGCATCAACTATGATGGTTGGGGCACGTATTTTGAAGACCCAGATGCAGAATATGACGACGAAGACGGTGACGATATCGACCCTGAAGATCGCGTTCATTAATTATTAGTCGCATCATGCAACTGCATAAAAGGATAGCTAAAAACTATCCTTTTTCGTTTAGCGTAGAATTATAATGCCTTTAACATGCGAATTTCACAGTCACTATGACCCGTATTTCCTAACGGTTCATCAATAAATTCAAACCCTAATTTTTCATATAACTTAATAGCCGCTTGGAGCTCTTTGGTTGTTTCTAGGTAGCAATGGGTGTAGCCTTGCTGTTTAGCGAACTCCAGAGACATCAGTACGATTTGCTTCGCTAAGCCTTTGCCGCGTAGTACTGAAGATAAATACATTTTCTGTAGTTCTGCTGTTTCGTTATCACCACCAGCAACTTGTGAAACACCGCCACCGCCAACAATTTTGCCATCCATTTCAACTACCCAGTAAGCACTGCGCGGTTTGCTATACACCTCAAATAAGGTATCTAAAATAGGGTCAGCAACGGCAAAGCCTTTGTCCGCAGTTAAGCCATGTTCAGCGGAAACTTCGCGAATAACGGCGGCGATCCCAGGGTTGTCTTGAGGTTGAATTAAACGAACTTTAACGGTTTGGTTTGTGTCTGTTGTCATGGGAACATCTCTTTTATTTGTATTAATTATATTTTTCATTGCGGCATTGGTAGTCGCAATATGTATGATATTGGCACATTTTTAATATTTTCAATGCCCTAATACAAAAAAGCCCTGACTCATCAACGACGAGTCAGGGACAGATACTTAAAGCTTAATGATTACAAAGAGGAAATGGTCACTTTTTGTGCTTCAATTTTAGCTTTTGCTTCAATATTAGCAGTTAAGCGTTCACGCTCTTTTTCAACGACAGCAGCAGGCGCACGGCTTACAAAACCTTCGTTTGCCAGTTTGTTTTCAATGGTTTCAATCTCTTTAACCACTTTTTCCAGCTCTTTATCTAAACGAGCCAGCTCTGCGTCTTTATCCACTAAACCTGCCATTGGGATAAGGAGCTCTGCACCGCCAATTAGTTTGGTGACAGAAACAGGCGCTTCTTCGCCTTCAGCCAGCACACGAATGCTTTCTAAACGCGCCATCGATTTGATAAAGTTTTGGTTTTCTTCAATACGACGTTTCGCATCAGCAGAAGCACCACGCAGCATCACATCGAGCGGTTTACCTGGAGAAATATTCATTTCTGCACGAATGTTACGAACGGCAATAATCGCTTCTTTGATCCACTCAAGGTCACTCAGCGCAAGTTCATCCACTTTAGCGGCATCGAACTCAGGGAACGCTTGCAACATAATGGTATCAGCGTCAATACCTTTAACGACTTTCACTCGTTGCCAGATAGTCTCAGTGATAAATGGAATGATTGGGTGAGCAAGGCGCAATAAGCCTTCCAGCACTTCGATCAGGGTGAAACGCGCTGCACGAACTTGCGCTTCATTACCTTTATGAACTGCAGGTTTAGACAGCTCTAAGTACCAGTCACAGAATTCATTCCATGTGAAATCATACAAAATACCCGCTGCGATATCGTAACGGTGAGTATCTAACGCTTCACGGTAAGCTTTTACAGTCTGATTAAATTGCGCCATGATCCAGCGGTCAGCCAATGAGAAGCTCATTTCACCGCCGTTTTGGCCGCAATCTTGGCCTTCGGTATTCATCAGAACGAAGCGGCTCGCATTCCATAATTTATTACAGAAGTTACGGTAACCGGACAGGCGTTTCATATCCCAGTTGATATCACGACCTGTTGAAGCTAATGCGGCTAAAGTAAAGCGTAGGGCGTCAGTACCGTGGGCTTCAATGCCTTCTGGATATTCTTTACGAGTACGTTTAGCAATTTTTTCAGCCAATTGCGGCTGCATCATGTTGCCAGTGCGTTTTTCAAGTAAGTCTTCTAAAGAAATACCGTCAATCATATCCAGTGGGTCAATAACGTTCCCTTTGGATTTCGACATTTTTTGGCCTTCTTCATCACGGATCAAGCCTGTCATGTAAACGGTTTTAAATGGTACTTGTGGTTCACCGTTTTCATCTTTGATGAAATGCATGGTCATCATGATCATACGGGCGATCCAGAAGAAAATAATATCGAAGCCACTGACCAATACATCTGTTGGATGGAAGGTTTTCAGTGCATCGGTATTTTCTGGCCAGCCGAGAGTAGAGAATGTCCACAGACCGGAAGAGAACCAAGTATCCAGTACATCGTCGTCTTGGCGAAGAGCAATATCTGCACCTAAGTTGTTTTCACGACGAACTTCGTCTTCATTACGACCCACATAGACATTGCCTTTTTCGTCATACCATGCAGGAATGCGGTGACCCCACCAAAGTTGGCGAGAAATACACCAGTCTTGAATATCACGCATCCAAGAGAAATACATGTTTTCGTACTGACGAGGAACGAACTGAATACGGCCATCTTCAACAGCCTTGATAGCATCACGAGCTAAAGGCTCGGTGCGCACGTACCATTGGTCGGTCAGCATAGGTTCAATAACTACGCCACCACGGTCACCGTAAGGCACAGTTAAGTCATGCGGTTTAACTTCAACCAGCAGGCCTAATTGCTCAAATTCTGCCACGATAGCTTTACGCGCCGCGAAACGTTCCATGCCACGATACGCTTCTGGAATTTCGCAGCTATAAGCGGTGGATGGGTTACCGTTGGTATCGAAAACTTCCGCTTCGTTACGAACGTTACCGTCTAAGTCCATCATGTTAATCATCGTTAACTGATGGCGTTTACCAACTTCATAGTCATTAAAGTCATGAGCTGGCGTGATTTTCACACAACCAGTGCCTTTTTCCATGTCGGCATGTTCGTCACCCACAATTGGAATACGGCGGTTAACGATTGGCAGAATGATTTCTTTGCCAATTAAATCTTTATAGCGTGGATCTTCAGGGTTAACTGCAACACCGGTATCCCCTAACATGGTTTCAGGACGGGTGGTTGCGACCACTAAATAGTCTTTGCCTTCAGCGGTTTTTGCACCATCAGCCAGTGGGTAACGCAGGTGCCACATAGAACCTTTAACTTCACGGTTTTCAACTTCTAAGTCAGAAATTGCCGTGTGCAGTTTTGGGTCCCAGTTGACTAAGCGTTTGCCGCGATAAATTAAGTTTTCTTTATAGAGACGAACGAACGCTTCTTTAACCGCTTTAGATAAGCCTTCATCCATGGTGAAACGTTCGCGATCCCAATCAACAGAGTCGCCTAAACGGCGCATTTGTTGTGAAATTGTACCGCCAGATTCCGCTTTCCATTCCCAGATTTTGTCAATGAACGCATCGCGGCCGTAGTCATGACGGTTTTTACCTTCTTCGGCTGCAATTTTGCGCTCAACGACCATCTGAGTTGCAATACCTGCATGGTCTGTTCCCGTTTGCCATAAGGTATTTTTACCTTGCATACGTTGGTAACGGATCATGGTATCCATGATAGTTTGTTGGAAGGCATGCCCCATGTGCAGGCTACCAGTGACGTTCGGTGGCGGAATGACGACACAGAAGCTGTCTTGGGTGGTATCCCCATTAGGTTTAAAATAACCGCTTTTCTCCCAGTGAGCATACAGTGATTGCTCAATCTCTGCGGGGTTATATGTTTTATCGAGCGAGGGCTCATTCATTGGGCTATCTGGTTTCTTTTCCATTATCTTTTTGTATTCAGTAAGTTGGCGGCGTCGCCATAGTCAAATTGAAGCCGACGCTACGGTACGTTTTATACCGTTCACGCGCCAACTGTTTTAAAGTTTCATCAATAGGTACGAAGTCTATCACTTCATGGAAAGCCGTGGCAAAATCTGCGAACTGATTTTGTAAATTAATCAGTATATCGCGAGGTGTTGTGCCTCTTTTGGCTGGCCAGCAAATTTCAATTGGTGCACCATAACGCGGGCCTTCCCCAGCTAAATTATGTGGGACAAATTGGTGTGGATCACGTTGCCAAAGGGCCTCATCAATCTTTTCAGCTTGTTGCTGTGTTTCGCAAGCAACCAAAACACGCTTTCCACTGCGCCACATTTGTGCAGCAAGCTCACAAGCCAGCCATTCATGGGCTTTAAGTTCAGGATGTGGTGATGCCTGTTCTAGTTGGTAAAACGTACCTTTTTTCATATACCCGTCATA
>NZ_JAMPQC010000015.1:0-55062 GCF_028482225.1 Providencia sp. PROV130
CCTTCAATTTGTAGGGGTGTTGGCTACGCGCTTTCGCTTTAGTCACATACTTTTGTATGAGATGTGGGCTACACGTTTTTGGTGATCAAGCGCTGAATGATGTCTATGTTGAATTATAACCTTTTTTATTGCTGCCTCAAAATGGCTTCTATGTGTATCGAAAAGCCAAAAATAATATCCCGAATCGCATAAGTGCTCATCGGGATATTTTTATGAGTGATGTACAGCTAAAATGCTAAATCGGGTTATTCATCACCATTAAGGCCTGCACGGTTCAACAAGAACTGCGCTAGCATGGAAACAGGGCGGCCAGTGGCACCTTTCGCGGCACCAGAGCGCCAAGCAGTTCCTGCGATATCAAGGTGTGCCCAGTTATATTTCGTTGCAAAGCGAGACAGGAAACAACCTGCAGTGATAGCACCCGCTGGACGTCCACCGGTATTGGCTAAATCAGCAAAATTTGGTGTGATTTGGTCAAAATATTCATCTGCTAATGGTAAACGCCATGCACGGTCGCCTGCTTGCTCAGAAGCATTTAACAGCTCGTGAGCCAGTGGATTATGGTTTGACATCAACCCAGTGTAATGGCTACCTAATGCAATCACACAAGCCCCTGTTAAGGTGGCGATATCGATAACCAGCTCAGGTTCAAAACGCTCAACATAGGTGAGTGCATCACACAGAACTAAACGGCCTTCGGCATCCGTATTGAGGACTTCAACAGTTTGCCCAGACATCGTAGTGAGGATGTCACCAGGGCGATAAGCACGGCCACCAGGCATGTTTTCACAGCCAGCAAGAACCCCAATCACATTAATTGGTAATTGCAATTCAGTGATAAAGCGCATGACGCCATATACACTTGCAGCGCCGCACATATCGTATTTCATTTCATCCATGCCTTCGGATGGTTTAATTGAAATACCGCCGGAGTCAAAGGTTAGGCCTTTACCAAGTAAAACGATAGGTTTGCTTTCTGGGTCTGGACTGCCTTTATATTCCATGATGGACATTAGCGATTCATTTTGTGAACCTTGACCGACCGCTAGATAGGCATTCATTCCAAGTTCTTTCATTTGCTCCTCACCAATCACTCGAGTGGTGAGTTTACTGTCTGAAATATCAGCTAATTGACGAGCTTGAGATGCTAAATAACCTGCATTACAGATGTTTGGCGGCATATTGCTTAAATCTTTCGCCGCTTTAACACCTGAAGCAATCGCTAAGCCGTGGGAAATAGCACGTTCACCACTGGTTAATTCACGGCGAGTTGGCACGTTGAAAACCAGTTTACGCAGCGGACGGCGGTGCTCTGTTTTATTACTTTTTAGTTGATCAAATACATACAGCGACTCTTTGGCTGTTTCGACGGCTTGGCGCACTTTCCAGTAATTATTGCGGCCTTTGACGTGTAATTCAGTTAAGAAACAGACAGCTTCCATTGAGCCAGTTTCATTCAGTGTGCTGATGGTTTTCTGAATAATTTGTTTAAATTGGCGCTCATCTAATTCACGTTCTTTACCACAACCGATAAGTAGAATGCGTTCAGACAGAACGTTGGGTACATGATGGAGTAGCAGGGATTGCCCCACTTTACCCTCAAGTTCGCCGCGGCGCAGCAGGGCGCTGATATATCCGTCACTTATTTTGTCCAGCTGTTCAGCAATTGGGGACAGACGGCGTGGTTCAAAGACTCCGACAACAATGCATGCGCTGCGCTGTTTTTCCGGGCTACCACTTTTTACACTAAACTCCATGCGTTCTCCTGAATCTTAAAGACAAAGGCCGATGCTCCCGCTAAAATTAGCGTTTCGCATGATCTACCTCATAGAGAATGAACTCTTTATGTTAAACTAACCATCTATACGCGAAATAGCTCACGTTGTATGCTGTTAATCGCGATACACCATGAAGTATGGCGGGTATATCCGGTTTCTCGAATATTAAGCATGTTCTGATATTTCAATCAGTATAGATAATGCTTTTATATCATTCTAGCCATACAATAAACTAGAGTATATGTTAGTAAATGGCAGACATCGAACGAACTTAGCCATTTTCTTCCCAAAAGACAAGTTTTCACAGGCGTAATAAGCGTGATCATTATTAGATATTTGGTACGGGAAACCCTGAAAAGTCAGTTAGCCATACTTTTTGTATTGATGCTAATCTTTTTTAGTCAGAAGTCGATAGATATTCTTGGCGCTGCGGTTCAGGGCAATATTCCCTCAAACTTAGTACTTCCTTTACTGGGGTTAGGTGTGCCTGAAATGGCGCAGCTTATCTTACCTTTGAGCCTATTCCTTGGGCTTTTGATGACCTACAGTAAACTTTATACTGAAAGTGAAATCACGGTAATGCACGCCTGCGGTTTAGGTAAAAGTGTTTTAGTGAAAGCCGCGTTAGTTCTTGCAGTCATTACCGCGATGGTCGCGATTGCTAACATTACGTGGATGTTGCCGTGGTCATCCCAATACCAAGAGCAGGTATTGGCTGATGCGAAAGCCAATCCCGGGTTAGCTGCAATGGTGGAAGGGCAATTTAAAACCACTAAAGATGGCAACTATGTGCTGTACATCGGTGATGTAAAAGGTAACAACTTCAAGAATGTGTTTCTTGCACAGCTACGCGCCGCTAATGAACAACGACCTTCTGTTGTGGTTGCGGACAGCGGCTATATGAAAGAAGACCCTGATGGTCGACAAGTCGTTGTTTTAAATGAAGGTACTCGTTATGAAGGAACCGCGTTACTACGCGATTTTCGCATAACTGACTTTGTTAATTACCAAGCCATCGTTGATCACCAAACTGCAGAAACGCGTAGTGACCGAGTTGAGCAAAAAAATATGCTACAACTGTGGTCTGAAAATACGCCTGAGGTGAACGCTGAGTTTCATTGGCGTTTAACCATTGTTTTCTCCGTTGTCGTCATGGCTTTGATGGTTGTGCCGTTAAGCGAGGTTAATCCACGTCAGGGGCGGGTACTCAGTATGCTTCCAGCAATGTTGCTGTACCTCATTTTCTTTTTATTACAAAGTACATTGCGTAACAGTGCTGATAAGGGCGACCTTGACCCAAGATATACCATGTGGGCGGTGAACGTGGGGTATTTGGTATTAGCGATAGTCCTAAATGCGTGGAATACCGTCCCAATGCGCCGTATGCGTCTTAAATTGAGTAAAGGGGTTGCCTGATGTTTGGTGTTTTAGATAGGTATATCGGTCGAACCATCTTAAATTCGATTTTAGTGACGCTATTTTTGCTCGTTTCCCTCGCAGGGATCATTAAATTTGTCGAGCAGCTTCGCAAAGTGGGTGATGGCGACTATACGGCATTGAGTGCGGGTGTATTCACCTTATTAACTGTTCCAAAAGATATTGATATTTTCTTTCCAATGGCGGCGTTGTTGGGAGCACTAATGGGGTTAGGAGCGCTGGCTTCACGTAGTGAGTTGGTGGTAATGCAAGCTTCCGGTTTTACTCGCTTGCAAATCGCATTATCGGTGATGAAAACGGCGGTACCATTGGTCATTGTCGCCATGTTTATTGGTGAATGGATTGCTCCTGCAGGTGAGCAGTGGGCAAGAAATTATCGCGCAGAAAAAATTGTGGGTAACTCATTAGTTGTGACAGATGAAGGCATGTGGGCAAAAGATGCCAATGATTTTATCCACATTCAGCGGATTAATAATGCGACATCGATTCAAGATGTGTCGGTATATCGTTTTGATGACCAACGTAAATTGAAGTCAGTGATGTTTGCCGCGAACGGTGAGTATGACTCGACAAATCAGCTTTGGGTATTATCTCAAGTGGACGAGTCAATTCTAAGTAGTGAGAAAAAAATCACAGGTTCACAGAGATTAACGGTTGATTGGAAAACCAATTTAACTCCAGAAAAACTAGGGATAGTTTCACTGAATGCTGACTCGCTTTCCATCCGTGGCCTGTATCAATATGTCTCGTACTTAAAAGAAAGTGGCCAAGTTGCTGCGGTTTATGAGCTCAGTATGTGGAAAAAAATATTAGCGCCATTATCTGCAGCCGTCATGATGTTAATGGCCGTTTCATTTATTTTTGGGCCATTGCGTACCGTTCCTATGGGGGTACGTGTTATTTCAGGTATTGTGGGGGGGTTCCTCTTCTACGTACTTAACCAAGGGTTTGGTAACTGGAGTCTAGTTTATTCAGTGCCACCTATTGTTGCGGCAATTTTGCCAAGCTTACTGTTTTTAATTGTTAGTATCGTATTATTAGTAAAACGAAAATAACGTTTTATAGCTTATTAAAGGCTGTGTATCTTTGGGTATCACAGCCTTTTTTATTGTCATTTACTGAGTAATAAATTCCCTAATTTACTGATAATACTTAATAGGTTATTTTGAGGGCGGAATAAAATTTGTTGTTGTCTATTATTTGCAGATGTACTGATATATTGGCCTTTGATCCCAACAACATTAAATCGACTTTTATTAGCTAACTGTTGAGCATAAGAAAAAATACCGCCATTCGCCGTATATGACTGGCGAACAAGATAAGTTTTTTTGCATTCTTACTCTGTGAATGAAGTTTGTGATTCTTTCCGTGCTTCACTGACAAGTTTTTTATATTCAGGTGTTTGTTCTAATTTCTTGTGATTTTTTTTTAAGGGATGAGCATTGAGTGATTCTAGATCTATTTCTATTGATGTTGGTTTTTGTGGGGCGGGGAATGTGTTTTGGTGGTTATAGATTTTTCTAAGTTGAAGAACTAACTCAGAAACTTTGCCCTGTTTAGTGGTACAGGGCCGTGTTATATGATGTAAAAAAATGGAGAAATACGCATTTTAATTCCTATTCACGAAGTTGAAGAGGGATTAAGATTAGCCTTGAACTAGCTTATAGCATTGCATAAAACGATAATAAACCTAAGAAATAGCTTGAATAATAGCGCATTAATATTGTTATTATTAACCAACTATTGCGTAACCTAATGCACTGATAAAGGCTACTATCCTTGTTTGCGGTTGAAATAACTTTTTTCTGGTACCTGAGATATTACTTTGGTTATCGATAGCTAAAATATTTTGGCGACTCCGGTTTGCTAATTGCTGAGCAAGCGAAAAAATTCCACCTCTCATACTATTCTGTCGTTTAAATTTAAAAGCCGTTTGGCACTTTTCCCGGTATATTCGTCTTTCTTCTTGTCGGTAAGCTTTGATAGCGTGTAATTCTGAGCCTTCGAAATATTTGTAGGGATATTGAGTAGCAATAGACTTATTTTCTACATATTCTGGGTTTTTAGCACAATGCCCTTTAATGTTATTTAAAATTTCTACTAATTCAAATTGGCTAATTTTCGGGTATTGTGTAGCCTGACAGCTTGATGTTATCGCGTGGTTTTTTGTTCTCATTTTAGTCCTTCATGCGTTAATGGAAGGCTAAAAGATTATCGGGAATTTGAATGAATTGATTTTAAAAATGAATAGTAAAATTATCAAAAACAGCCTGAATATCTCAGGCTGTTGTCGCGATTAATGTGATAACGCGGGTAAATCCACGTTTTAGAGTCGGGGTGTAGCTCGCCATTGTTTGTAATGCTTCGGCGGTACTCCTTCAATGTTTCCCATACGCATGGTTAGTAGATAATGAGGCGACTAGTTCATTAACACCAATCGTTAACTTACTGAATTTACTTCCATCTTTACGAGTCATTACGACAAATACACCGATATTTTGCTGTGGGATCATCGCCATATAGGTATTAAACCCACCGCCACCACCTGTTTTTTGGTAAATACCAGGAATGCCATTTTTCGGTTTCATATACACCCATCCAAGCCCTAGCCCATCAGCATGGCCTGCAACATCCATCCCTTTAATTTCTAAAAGTTTTTCACGTGGAAAATAGATGCCTTGTTCACGGGCTGCTGTGACTTTTCTTAGGTTACTGTCTGTCGATAAAAATTGTTGCATCCATTTTTGCATATCTGCAGGGGTGGAATACACACCACCACTTCCTGCAGCTGCAAGAGTGTTATGGCAAGGGCTAGGTTTTGTTCCTTCCATTAACCGTGCGCATTGTGCATTATTGGGGGTGTAAGTGGTATTCGTCATTTTGGCGGGAGAAGTAACATAGTGGTTAAATAGCTGAGGGTAAGAGACTCCTGAAGCTTTAACCATCGCATCTGCCAATAAGTCATACGCTAAGTTGGAATAAGAAGCTTCTGTTCCCGGTGTTGCATCTAACTTACCTGTTTTTAGCCAGGTCCAGCGGTTATCTTGAGTTGGCCAAATAAAAACAGGGCGTCCCCATTTCCCACCAGGTTGTTCGCGAGGTAAGCCACTGGTATGGCTTGCTAAATGATATAAGCGAATAGCTTGCCCACTGGCATTATCAGGAACAGTAACGCCATGGTAGGCGTATTGTTGTAATGGGTCCGTAATTAGCAGTTTCTTATCTTGTTCAAGCTTAATTAATATTTCGCTTGTCATTAACTTGGTAATTGATGCAATGCGAATTAATGAATTTGGGCCAGGTTTTTTACCATTACCAGGTGCAGTTTCACCATAATAGCGCGATAACGCCTGATTATTATCGATAACAATGATAGCCATGCCCCGTGCATTGCTTTCATTAAAAATGCGATTAGCGTATAAATCGACAATCTTAGCGACGCGCTCGTAAGTCCTTCTATCTCCCTCAAAAACTTGCCAGTCAGAGGATTCAATATCATTACTTTGCAAAAACTTTGGTGCTTTTTCTGTCTTACTTGAACAGGCCATTAACGCTAAGGATAATGCAGATACAGACAGAACTTTTAGAAATGATTTCTTCATGTTGGAAGCCAGCCGATATGATTGTTTGCAAATGGCCTTTCAGCCAATATTATTTTTTCTTCGCGAAAATCTTCATTACCACACCAATTAAGATGCCAATAAAGATACCTGTTGCTATCCACCCAACAAAACCCATGATTAAACCTTAAATATTGACATTAGATTGCAGATAAACTAACAAAAATAATGACCTGCCGCCAGTCACAGAGCCTCGCGATAAGAAAAATAATTTGGGAGAAGTTAACATACTCATTAATAGATATATAAACAAAAGAAGCTTTCCCTGTGATTTTATTAGTTCTAAGGAATATGCTTTTTTTTTAAGCGAACAAACTGAATCTTCACGAATAAGTGTTGCCAGTAGACACAAGGCAAGTATAATGACAGCGTTTTCCAAGAAACACATCACTTCGTGCCGGAGTGGCGGAATTGGTAGACGCAGTTGATTCAAAATCAACCGCCTTCGGGTGTGCCGGTTCGAGTCCGGCCTTCGGCACCATAAGAACATCAAGAGACGTCAACAGACGTCTTTTTTTGTATCTGAAATCCAGTGTTTGCAAGGTTCCTCTCGCATTTTAACTCTACCAACGTATACTCAACTCAACCGACATCAAGTTAATGATGTGGGTACATTTGCGGGTATATGCCGATTCGATAAAGTTTTGTACCCGCAATTCGGCTGCGAGGATAGTTAAAATGGCACTTTCCGATACTAAGGTTCGTTCTGCGAAATCTGAAGATAAAGCGTATAAGCTGACAGATGGTAACGGACTATTTCTTCTGGTTCATCCTAATGGCTCTAAATATTGGCGCTTCCGTTATCGCTTCGGCGGTAAAGAAAAGATGCTAGCATTTGGAGTATACCCTGATGTCTCCCTAGCGAATGCCCGTGAAAAACGAGATAAAGCAAGAAAGCTTGTTGCAAGTGGGGTAGATCCAAGCGAAAAACGCAAAGAAGTGAAAGAAGAGCAACAAAAGGAATTCAATACCTTTGAGAAAGTCGCTCGTGATTGGCATGCGACGAATAAGAAGTGGTCAGAAGGTCATAGCCATAGAGTCCTCAAAAGCCTTGAGGACAATATCTTTGCTGCTATTGGTAAACGTAATATTGCCGAACTAAAAACTCGCGATCTCCTCGAACCGATTAAGGCCGTAGAGATGTCTGGACGTCTTGAGGTGGCAGCACGTCTACAACAACGTGTGACAGCCATAATGCGTTATGCCGTACAAAGTGGTTTAATCGACTATAACCCAGCGCAAGATATGGCTGGTGCAGTTGCGACAGGTAAACGAGTCCACAGAGCAGCCTTAGAACTGAAACGCCTACCTGAATTCTTACAGCGCATCGATAGCTATACGGGGAGACCATTAACAACCTTAGCTGTCAAACTCACCTTATTAGTCTTTATACGTTCCAGTGAACTGCGTTTCGCTCGTTGGGATGAAATCGATTTTGAGAATGCCATATGGACGATCCCTGCTGAACGTGAAGCGATAGAAGGGGTTAAGCACTCCCATCGCGGATCAAAAATGCGTACTCCTCATTTAGTGCCTTTGAGCAGGCAAGCTATTGAGATCTTAAAGCAGATCTATCAATTCAGCGGTAATCACGAGCTGATTTTTATCGGTGATCATAATCCTAGAAAACCAATGAGTGAGAACACGGTTAACAACGCATTACGTGTAATGGGCTATGACACTAAGACGGAAGTTTGTGGGCATGGTTTTAGAACAATGGCATGTAGTTCTTTGATTGAGTCAGGTTTGTGGTCTAAGGATGCAGTAGAACGCCAGATGAGCCACCAAGAACGTAACTCAGTAAGAGCTGCTTATATTCATAAGGCAGAGCATATTGAGGAAAGACGGCTGATGGTGCAATGGTGGGCGGATTATCTGGATGCGAATAGGGAAAAAGGAGTTAGTCCGTTTGATTTTGCTAAGTTGAGTTCGGGCTGATTAAAAGGGATACAGTAAGGCATGCATCTGGCATGCCTTGCTTTTTGCTAATTGTGATATTTGTAGGCGCATAACTCAGCGCAAACATTTCTATTAATTGCCCGAGTAATCGGTGAATGATAAGATACATTTATCTTTGTTTTCTAACAGTTTGACTTAACTGCTTTGCTTCTTGTGGTACTGAGCAGAACATGGAAGGCGCATGAATAAATCCAACTTCGATTTCTTGAAAGGCGTTAATGATTTCATTTATACTATTGCCTGCGCAGCAGAAAATAACTACCCAGATGACCCCAACATTACACTTATAAAAATGCGCATGTTTGGCGAAGCTACAGCCAAACATCTAGGTATGTTATTGGATATACCTCCTTGTGATAACCAGCACGATCTGCTGCGCGAACTGGGTAAGATCCCCTTCGTTGATGACAGCATACTCTCGATTTTTCATAAGCTACGCCGCATCGGTAACCAAGCTGTTCATGAATATCATAATGATCTTGATGATGCGCAGATGTGCCTGCGGCTTGGTTTTCGTTTGAGTGTTTGGTACTACCGTCTGGTAACTAAAGATTATGACTTCGCGCTTCCAGTATTTGTTCTGCCTGAAAGGGGGGAGAGTCTCTATCATCAGGAAGTTTTGGTACTCAAGAAGCAACTGGAGCAACAGGCAAAAGAAAAGGTACAAAGCCAGGCCGAGATAAATGCTCAGCAGCAAAAAATGATTGCGCTGAATGGTTATATTGCCATTCTCGAAGGTAAACAGCATGAAACAGAAGAACAGTCCAAAGCGCGTATTTCTGCCCTGGAAGCACAGCTAGCGACAAAAAATGCAGAGTTGGCGAAGCAGACTGAGCAGGAACGGAAGGCTTATCATAAAGAGATAACCAACCAGGCAATAAAACGCACGCTGGATCTGAGTGAAGAGGAAAGTCGTTTCCTGATCGACGCTCAACTGCGTAAAGCTAAATGGCAAGCTGACAGTAAAACATTACGCTTTTCTAAAGGTGCTCGCCCTGAACCCAGTGTAAATAAGGCGATTGCTGAATGGCCAACTGGTAAAGATGAAAATGGTAATCCAGGCTTTGCAGATTATGTATTGTTTGTCGGACTCAAACCTGTTGCCGTCATTGAAGCTAAACGTAAAAATACCGATGTTTCTGGCAAACTTCCTGAATCATATCGCTATAGTAAATACTTTGATAATGCCTACCTGCGTGAAGTGCTACTTGAGAACAATTCACTTGATGAGGTTCACGAAGTAGTTCCAGATTATGAAGTTAGTTGGAAGGACAGCAGCGGTAGTCAGCAATTCAAAATTCCCTTCTGCTATTCGACTAATGGGCGTGAATACAGAGCTGCAATGAAAACAAAAAGCGGTATTTGGTATCGCGATGTTCGTCATCCAGCCAATATGCCAAAAGCCCTACCAGAGTGGCATCAGCCAGAAGAAATTATGGCTATGTTGGGCTGCGATCCCCAGAAGCAAAATCAATGGTTTGCTGATAATCCGAGTATGAGTGAATTGGGGCTTCGCTACTATCAGGAAGATGCTGTTCGCGCAGTAGAGAACGCGATTGTTGCAGGGCAACAAGAAATTCTTCTGGCCATGGCAACCGGTACTGGGAAAACCCGTACAGCTATCGCGCTAATGTTTCGCCTGATCCAGTCCCAGCGCTTTAAGCGAGTGTTGTTTCTTGTTGACCGCCGCTCACTCGGTGAACAGGCTCTGGGGGCATTTGAAGATACACGTATCAACGGAGACACTTTTAACAGTATTTTCGACATCAAAGGTCTGACGGATAAATTCCCTGAAGACAGCACTAAAATTCATGTTGCTACAGTCCAATCACTGGTTAAACGAACTCTACAGTCAGACGAACCGATGCCGGTGGGACGTTATGACTGCATCGTGGTGGACGAAGCGCATCGTGGTTACGTTCTTGATAAGGAACAAACTGAAGGTGAACTGCAGTTCCGCAGTCAGCTAGATTATGTATCGGCCTATCGTCGTATTCTCGACCATTTCGATGCAGTAAAAATTGCCCTTACCGCCACCCCAGCCATACATACAGTTGATATCTTTGGCGAACCGGTTTATCGCTATACCTACCGTACTGCTGTGATCGATGGTTATCTTATCGATCAGGACCCGCCGATTAAAATTATTACCCGCAATGCCCAGGATGGTGTGTATTTAGCGAAAGGTGAACAAGTGGAGCGTCTGAACCCGCAAGGTGAAGTGATCAACGACACACTGGCAGACGATCAGGATTTTGAAGTTGCAGATTTTAACCGAGGTCTGCTTATCCCTGCTTTTAACCGTGCAGTTTGCGGTGAGCTGACTAAATATTTGGACCCGACGGGTCAACAAAAAACATTGATCTTCTGTGTCACCAATAGCCATGCAGATATGGTAGTAGAAGAGCTACGTATAGCATTTAAAAAACAGTACCCGCAGTTGGAACATGATGCAATCATCAAGATCACCGGCGACGCCGACAAAGATGCGAAGAAAGTGCAAACGATGATCACACGCTTCAATAAAGAGCGTTTGCCAAATATTGTTGTCACGGTTGATTTGCTGAGCACTGGCGTAGATATTCCGTCGATCTGCAACATCGTGTTCCTGCGCAAGGTAAAAAGTCGCATCCTCTACGAGCAAATGAAAGGCCGTGCTACTCGTCTTTGCCCGGCGGTGGGTAAAACCAGCTTCAAGATTTTCGACTGTGTGGACATCTATAGCACGTTGGAAAGTGTAGACACGATGCGCCCGGTGGTGATCCGCCCGAAGGTGGAACTGAAAACGCTGGTCAACGAAATCACTGACTCCGAAACATACAAAATTACCGAAGCGGACGGTCGCAGCTACGCCGAGCACAGCCATGAACAGTTGATCGCCAAACTGCAGCGTATTATCAGTCTGGCAATGTATAACCGTGACCGAAGTGAATCAGTGGATAAGCAGATACGCCGACTGGATGAACTCTGTCAGGATGCCGCTGGAGTCGGTTTCGGTAGCTTGGGAATGTGCTTGCGTAAAAAAGGGCCACAGTGGAGTGCAGAAGTATTTAATAAGCTACCGGGATTTATCTCTCGGTTGGAAAAATTGAAGGCTGATATTAATGCTCTGCGCGATGCGCCTATCTTCCTCGATATTGATGACGAAGTGATCAGTGTGAAATCCTTGTACGGTGATTATGACACGCCGCAGGACTTTCTGGACGCGTTTGATGAACTGGTCGAACGAGCCAAACTAGCCCCTAATGCTCAGCCTGCGCTTCAGGCTGTCATCAATCACCCAAGGGATCTCACCCGCAAAGGGCTTGTTGAACTACAAGAATGGTTTGACCGCCAGCACTTCGAAGAATCGTCACTACGTAGCGCATGGAAAGAGATACGCAATGAGGATATCGCCGCAAGGCTTATTGGTCATATTCGTCGTGCAGCTGTCGGTGATGCGTTAAAGTCGTTTGATGAACGAGTCGATCATGCTTTGGAGCGAATTAAAAGTGAAAACGACTGGAACAGTGAACAGAAGGCTTGGCTCGACCGTTTAGCTACCGCATTGAAAGAGAAAGTCGTGCTTGATGACGATGTGTTTAAAACCGGTAATTTCCACCGTCGCGGCGGTAAGGTGATGCTGCAACGCACTTTTGATGATGATCTCGACAGCGTGCTGGATAAATTCAGTGATTATATTTGGGACCAGATGGCCTGACACGTTATCATCCACAGTAATTAAATATTTTGCGGTCCTAAATAAGGGCCGCTGCTTTTTAGGGAATTAAACATGAATAATAATGATCTGGTCGCTAAGTTATGGAAACTTTGTGACAATTTGCGCGATGGTGGTGTTTCTTATCAAAACTATGTTAATGAGCTCGCCTCGCTATTGTTTTTGAAAATGTGTAAAGAGACCCGTCAGGAAGACGATTATCTGCCGGAAGGCTATCGTTGGGACGACCTGAAATCCCGTATTGGTCAGGAGCAATTACAGTTCTACCGTAACCTGCTGGTCCACTTGGGCGCAGATGAACAGAAGCTAGTGCAAGCGGTGTTCCAGAACGTGAATACCACTATCACCCAACCTAAACAGTTGACCGAGCTGGTCAGCAATATGGATTCGCTTGACTGGTATAACGGCAGTGATGGCAAATCTCGCGATGACTTCGGTGATATGTACGAAGGGCTGCTGCAGAAAAATGCCAACGAAACCAAGTCCGGTGCAGGTCAGTACTTTACTCCGCGTCCGTTGATTAAAACTATCATTCATCTGTTGAAGCCGCAGCCGCGTGAAATTGTCCAGGATCCGGCAGCGGGTACGGCAGGTTTTTTGATTGAAGCTGACCGTTACGTAAAATCACAAACCAACGATCTGGACAATCTTGATGGCGATACTCAGGATTTTCAAATTCATCGTGCCTTTATCGGCCTTGAGCTGGTACCAGGTACCCGCCGTCTGGCGCTGATGAACTGTCTGCTACACGATATTGAAGGCAATCTCGAACACGGCGGTGCTATTCGCTTGGGGAACACGCTAGGCAGTGACGGCGAAAATCTGCCAAAAGCACATATTGTCGCCACCAATCCCCCATTTGGTAGTGCAGCGGGCACCAATATTACCCGCACCTTTGTTCACCCAACCAGTAACAAACAGCTGTGCTTTATGCAGCACATTATCGAAACGCTGCACCCTGGCGGCCGTGCTGCAGTGGTTGTGCCAGATAACGTGTTGTTTGAAGGCGGTAAGGGAACCGATATCCGTCGTGACCTAATGGACAAGTGCCATCTGCACACTATTCTGCGTCTGCCGACCGGTATTTTTTATGCTCAGGGCGTAAAAACCAACGTTCTGTTTTTTACTAAAGGCACGGTGGCAAATCCTAACCAGGATAAGAACTGCACCGACGATGTCTGGGTGTATGACCTGCGTACCAATATGCCAAGCTTTGGCAAGCGCACACCATTTACCGAGCAGCACCTTCAGCCGTTCGAAACCGTCTACGGTGAAGACCCACACGGCTTAAGCCCGCGTACTGAGGGTGAATGGAGCTTTAATGCTGAAGAGAGTGATATCGCCGACAGCGAAGAGAACAAAAATACCGACCAGCACCTAGCCACCAGCCGCTGGCGCAAGTTCAGCAGCGAGTGGATTCGTACTGCTAAATCTGATTCGCTGGATATCTCCTGGCTGAAGGATAAGGACAGCATCGATGCTGACAACTTGCCGGAGCCGGATGTGTTAGCGGCAGAAGCGATGACCGAGCTAGTACAGGCGATGGGAGAGCTGGATGCCCTGATGCGCGAATTGGGGGCGGATGATGAGGCCGATTCTCAGCGTCAGTTGCTGAGCGAAGCGTTTGGTGAGGTGAAGGAATGAGTGCAGGGAAATTGCCGGAGGGGTGGGTTGAAAGCCAGCTTTCTGAAATATGTAGTAAGCCGCAATATGGGTATACAACTAAGTCCAGTGCTTCAGGGGAAATAAAATATTTAAGAACTACCGATATTACAAAGGGTGCTGTCAATTGGTCTAATGTACCGTATTGTTTAGATATCCCTGATGATGTATCAAAATATCAATTACATGATAGGGATATTGTTATATCTCGGGCTGGATCAATAGGTTTTAGTTCCTTATTGAAGAATCCACCAAGTAACGCAGTGTTCGCTTCCTATCTTATTCGTTTTAAACCATCTGATTTTTTTTCAGAGCCCTACCTTAAGCGTTTTTTAGAGTCTGGAAACTATTGGAATCAGCTTTCCTCAATGTCGGCAGGAAATGCAGTCCAAAATGTGAATGCCCAAAAATTATCTACTCTTATAGTGCCAATACCTCCACTTGTTGAACAAAAAATAATCGCTGAAAAACTCGATACCCTGCTGGTGCAGGTAGACACCACCAAAGCACGTCTTGAGCAAGTTCCGCAAATACTGAAACGTTTTCGGCAGGCGGTGTTGGCAGCGGCGGTGAGTGGAGAGCTTACAAAAGATTTACACGTATTAAATGGTTATAAAAATACAGAGTTAAAATTTACCATTCCAGCCTCATGGATAGTCAGTAAAATAGATCAGATCGCCAATGTAAAAGGCGGAAAACGCTTACCTAAAGGCGAATCATTAATAGCTGAAAATTCAGGTTTTCCATATATTAGAGCGGGTCAATTGAAAAATGGGACAGTTG
Organism: Providencia sp. PROV130; assembly: GCF_028482225.1. Taxonomy (NCBI): domain Bacteria; kingdom Pseudomonadati; phylum Pseudomonadota; class Gammaproteobacteria; order Enterobacterales; family Morganellaceae; genus Providencia; species Providencia sp. PROV130. The sequence goes on from NZ_JAMPQC010000015.1 coordinate 14,958, forward strand.
TGGCTGGAGGACAGTTATATTTAGAAAAACATGTCCAGAAAACTATTTCAAAATATATTGTTTCATCCGGCGATCTTTATATAACTATAGTTGGCGCATGTATCGGTGATACTGGAATTATTCCTGAGGAATATAATAATGCGAACTTAACTGAGAATGCTGCAAAGCTATGTAATTTAAATGAAAAAATATTTAATAAATTTCTTTCTCTATGGCTAAGAAGCAGCTATCTGCAGGATATTATTCAATTAGAAATAAAATCGGGTGCGCAAGGAAAGCTTGCTTTATCAAGAATAAAATCCCTTCCAATTTTATTACCCCCACTCCCCGAACAACACGAAATCGTCCGCCGTGTCGAGCAACTCTTCGGCTACGCCGATACCATTGAAAAGCTGGTCAATAATGCACTGGCTTGCGTCAACAACCTCACCCAGTCTATTCTGGCGAAGGCATTCCGTGGTGAACTGACCGCCCAATGGCGCGCAGAAAACCCAGACCTGATCAGCGGTGAAAATAGTGCAGCTGCTCTACTTGAGAAAATTAAGGCCGAACGTATCGCTAGCGGTAGTAAAAAAGCCTCACGTAAAAAGAAATAACAGACAATCGCTCCCGACGTATTGTCGGGAGCGATAATCTCTTAAGGTTCTATCACTTCAACTACCACATCCGTTGACCAGTTTTCCTCTCCGTTAACCACCTTTCCTTCCATACAAGCTTTCGCCATTTTATGGAGCTGAGAAGCAACATCATCATTGAAATCAAATCTGTGCCAGGCATATGGGAAGTCGATACGCCAGTAGCCCATTCCCTGATCAAAGCGGATTTTTAGAACCTGGCCATTGTCAAAATTCACCACCAATTTACGATGATGTGGAATATCTCGCGAGTAGTTGAACACCGTTATATCGGTCGCCTTACCCATTGATGCAGCAAACCACTGATCAGCAAAATTCTGAAAATCAGCTTCACTCATCCAGTCGTGGAACGGTCGATTTCCTGTGCGATCTTTGTTTTTGAATAAGGTATCAATCGCTACTTTTGCATCTTTGGTCATTAATGTTTTCAACGGCTTAAGTAATGAGCTCAGCAGCGCCAGCGCAACCGGGTTTTGCAGATAGCGATCGGTATAATGAATATGTGTAATTCGGTTTGTCTTCATCAGGTTTTGTGCTTTTTCATGGCTGTTAGAAAGCACATCCCAGAAACGTTGGCCAAACTGTGAAAACGGGCTATTCAGCTCTTTATGAATTTGAAGGTCTTTTACTAAGTCGCTGAAGTTTGCTGTAAGTTCTGGCAGTATAAACTCACGCAGTTCGGCAGGTTTATAGTATTGGCTGCGAACCACCAGTTCACCATTTTGATGCCAGTGTGGACCTGGTACCGTTGCTTGCTGACTGCGTGATGCCAGTGTTATGACTCGATCGGTGAAAGCGATCTGCGCCACAATGGGGAATGACTCTTCCTGTTCGGCATGGCACAACCTCACCCCAATAGCTGCAAACTGCGCCAGTTCGTGCAACACTTCCGGATCATCAACGTCATCGGGAAGGACAATCTCAACCGCGACATTGTCTTTTAGCCGGTAGTTCAGAATTGCCGAGCGGAACTGGCGAGCATATAAATCCCACTCGTTGAGTGGCCCGTTCATCCACAGCGTAAGTTTATCGGCACCTTCGTTAATTGCACGGCGTACTGCATCTTCGATGGTACCAGGGCAATACTGCGCATCGGGTAGTGAGAACTTCTCCTCGTCTGGCAAACCAATATAGTGGCCGAAGTCATTTCCCAGCCAAGCCAGTGCGGCTTTGCGATCTAAAAGGTCATAATCGTGACGCGTTTGCGAATCGAGTAAACAATCGCTACAGGCGGTATCGCAGTGGGTGCACCCTAGCTGCTTTACCATTCCCTGCAGTATCGCTTCGATATGTAATGGTGCACTGGAAGCGAATCCAGCACCGCCGCTAATGACATCGTAAAGCTGAACGGCCAGTACTGATTCCTCGTTCTCTAACCTGACAGGACGCACCGCATAGCCTAACTCCGAAGCAGAAATACCCAATACACCTGCGAGTGCTCGACGTAATGCAACAGCCAGTGTCATAGCAACAATACGTCCTTCCTCTGAGCCATCTGGGATATACTCACCTTCCTGTGGGCGACGTAAAATCAGTTCAAATACATCAGTACGAGCTAATGCCCCTAACGTGACTTTTGTATTTAATGCGGTAGAACCAGGGCAAATAACTCTCTGATTCTGGCTGTCGCGATCGGCTTTTCCTGGGCGCGGCGGGTAATGGGCTTCCATTGATTTTGGTATGTCTTTTTCGCTTATCATCGATTCAGCACGACCGCAGCTTAGGCACAGTGCATAACCATGTCCACCTTCGCCCATACTCTGCTGGAATACATGCCCGTTAGCGCCTGAAGCCATAAAACCCATCTCTGGGTTTGGTAGCGGCAAACGCTCTGCCTTAACAAATACCCAGGCCGGAACTACTGGGATATACTTCATCGTTTCAATGTTGTTCGTTACTGAATCATAAGCATCTGTGACAAACCCGGCGGGTTGCAGCACTTGACGTGTGTTGTCACGAGTAATTCGCTCACCACAGTCTCCATTGGTACAAAATAATTCTACAGAGCTACCAATACCTTCTTCATAGCCTAACGTACCGCATTTGTGGCACCGCCAGGCGCGGTCCAACCGTTGGGCTTCGTTAGTATCTGCATTGATATTGTGCCAGTGTAGTGATACACCAGCAGAACGGAATACTCTTCCATCTAGAATGATTTCCGCTCCTGGCGCATATTCACGAATGGCAACAGACAAGTTGCGTGAAGGTAGTCCTTTATAACGTGAAACGTTATCTTCACGGTCACTCTTGTTACGGATTTTATGCGTTTTCTCGCGGATATAGTCTTCCATAGTGAAGTTATCAAAGTTCACGACATCCGTCGGGAAACCATAGCCTGGTAGGAAGGTTCGTGCTGCCAGGTCGCGCAACAGGTATTCATCACAATGTCGTTTTTTCTCCAGCTCTAAGCGCTTACGATATGGAGTATTTGGCTGAGAGTCCTTTTTCTGTTTTTCTAGATCGTGGTAAATTTCTAGCCAACGCTTTTGTAATACTGTAATTGCATGGAAAGTTTTTTCTCGCAATAATTCAGCTCGAGCACCATGTAGCGCGGTGCCGTTTACTAGACGCTCAAGCGCATCATCAATTTTAAGGGTAGGGCGTTCAAGCCAAATCTTAAAGCTGTTACATACAGACTGCCCAAACTCTTCACCAAAGAACCACTCGCTATTTAGATTGGTTTTTTCTTTCTCAGTTTCTCCCACTACATGGCATAAATATTCTGATAGTAGTAGTGAATTAACATGGCGTTGTACTAAACGTTCTGAGTTCATTGCCACCATCGGTGCGGGGATCACTGTTTCAAACGGCCAAAGTGGATTGGCGAAAACCTGTTGGTCGTGTGGGTTCCCTTTACACAGGGTGTAGGAGATTGCACGGGATTCTTTACTACGTCCGGCTCGTCCCGCACGCTGTAAATAGTTTGCCGGATGAGGGGGGACGTTATTCATCACTACTGCGGAAATACCGCCAATATCTACACCCATTTCCATGGTAGTGGAACAGTTAAGGACGTTAAGTTGACCGTTTTTAAACATCTTTTCGTAACTTTGTAGACGATCAGCTGATTGCTGTGCTGAATGCTCAGCAGTACGGTAGTAAAAGCCGCCCTCTACCACACGGTCGTTAATATCCGTCCAGAGGTTTTGCGAACGTAAATGATCCACAAGTGGATCTTGCGCTACCCATTCCCGGACTTGTGCTAACCCTTCTGCATAATCCAGCTGTGAATGGTCGTGTTTCCAGACTTCAGGTAGTGTCACTTCCTGTGCCATATAGGCACTATATTGTGTATTATTTAGGTGTTCAAATTGGATATGTCTAGGTAGGTAAGGAGTTAGTCCTTTGAAAGTAGTATCCAAAAATTTATTGGTAACAGGGCAAATACTCGCCTTTTGAATCAAGGAGAATGTCAGATGTTCTTTCGGCAAGTAAAAACGGTTACCATCAGGTTTTAACACAGCCAAAGGGCCGGTTAATTGGAGCCAAGCTTCTTTCAACCATGCGTTAACTATATCGATAGTAATCGTATTTACAGTGCTGAATTTTGCCCCAAGTATTAGCAACTTAACTAAACGATGGGTGGTATTGCCGTGACGGATTTGAGGCCAACGCTTGACTTGGTTATCGTCAGGATCTTTTGATTCAGGGTTGCGTACAAATTTTGCAGAGAAACGGCTGCCAATCCAGTTCTTCAGTTCTAAATCCAATTGGATGAAGTTGTTTTCTCTGACATAAAAATCCAGTGCGACTTTCAGAAAATCACGCCAATCATCCAGAGTTAGCCCCTGTTCATGCCAGTGAATAGGGGGGGTATGTAGCTTTTCCAACCCTTGATAACTAATCTGCACCAGCCCTTGTGTTTCAAGGCTGTTGCTTCGTTTTGGACGGCGCATAAACTCACGAAATAGAAGCATCTCTGAAAGCTTCAGCGGTCCACTATTTTCAGTAAAAATTTCAGGTTTAAGATAGTGGTTGTACTGCAGAATAGAGCCTTTGATATCCGCCTTATCTTTAAGCTCATTAATCATCTCCTGCCAGGTCAGCGAAGTTAAAATGGTATTAACTATTCCGCCTGTTGCTTTTTTTATAGCCTGTTCCAGGCGTTCCGCTCTTTCTTCAGCGTGAATTGCCTCTTCAGGCATACCCCAGTCACGAAGTTTTTTTGCTTCATCTCTGGCCTGTGTTGCCATCTCTTCCAGTTTTGTTACATCAGCCTGATCGTTAGGAGTATTTACAGCCTGTTTTCTCTGATGCCAGGAAAGTATCTCCACTACACTACCGCGTAAACGACTACGTTCCGCTTCTTGCTGCATTCTTACTGCCATCCTTGCCGTTCCTTGGCGGCTATCGGTAAAGGTAATCAGTCGTCGCCCTCTTCCGGGCAATGATAGTGGACCAACCCCCTCTTTACCTTCATCGTTGGCAAAATCCTGGCAGTATTCCAACACGGTTGGCACAATATTCGTGACATAAAAAGGACCTCCTAGCAAAGCGCGTCTAAAGGGGGACTGACCTTTCCCTCCTTTATAGCCACAATTGCTGGCGCTACAAATTTGTTCATTTTCGTTCATTGCTAAAGGAAGACTGTCTTTGTGAACAACGCCAATGCTCCGGGTATTACGATCGAGCCGCTGAATTATATATCCGGCCTCAGTATTGCATTCCGGCGCAATAATTTGCGGAGCCTGAAATACATGTTCTTTTTGAACTTTCTCTCCCGATGTTTCAAAGTCATCTGGGAAATCATCATGAAGTGAGAATTCATCGCCACCTTTATTATCCCACTGTACAAGCTGACCTTTTTTATCCTTCGCCAACAGATGTGGTTCGTTACACTCATTACAGAACGCAAGCTCAAAAACAGGGCTACCACACTGGCAGCTTTGTCGTTGGTTCACATACACGTAGCCAAAAGGCCAGTTTTCTTCCAGTGCAGTGTTATGTTTTGCTGAACAATGTTTATCTGCACAGGCCCATATACCCTGGGTATTACGTTGAAAAATATGTGCTCTTACTTTGAGAAAAGCAGGCTCTTGCCCGTTAGGGCTTGTGCCCGTACAGAGGTCGATCCAGCGTAAAATTTCTTGTTGCGTGTAATGATTCTTTGTTAGCTCATTTAAGCGTTTTGTCATTACATCCAGTTTCACTGGGCGAGGTTGGCTAACTAGCATCTCGCGTATATAGCGGGCTTCTGGGGAATGTGTTAATGCACTATAACGCTCAAGGCTAATTCCTTCGCTATCGGAGTCTGGTATTTGCTCAAGCTCATCCAGTGTGACTGGATAATTTTTGCATGCATCAAGTTCAGGAATAACGCGATTACCTCCCAAAACATCTATACGTTCTTGTGGTATTCCTGACAGCTCTGATAAGAATTTTTTTAACTGCTTTTCTGAATCGCTTCCTGCAATGGTGGCTGACGTTGCAACAAAACGAACATCATCAGGCGTGACACCGAACGCAGTCATTACACGACGAAGTTGTAGGGCAAGCTCGGCGGCTTGAGACCCTACATAAGTATGCGCTTCATCCAAAACTATCCAACGCAATGATTTTTCTGCTTTCGATTGCTGAATTATTGGAGCATCAACCTGACGAACCATCATGTATTCCAGCATGGTACCATTTGTTACTAGTATTGGTGCTGGCTCTTCGCGCATTTTTTCACGTGATAAAACTTCATTAGGCTTGTTTGCCTGTTCGCTTTTTACCGAGGCATGCAATTCTTCTGTGTTACCGTTATATAGGCAGTATCGAATCCCTGAACCAAATCCACTGGTCCATGCATCTAGACGTTCACGTTGCGAATTAATCAAAGCATTCAGTGGATAGAGGAATAGCGCTCTTACCCCTACTAGCGGTTGATTGCTGCTATCGCGCAACTCACGATAAAGATCCTCTAAAACTGGCACCATAAAGCATTCTGTTTTACCAGAGCCTGTCCCACTGGTAACAACAACTGAATGCTTTTTCTCAAGTAACGCTTTCCAGCTAGCTAACTGATGAGTAAAAGGTTTCCAATTAGCGCCAAAACGATATCTCCCATTTTTTTCACTATCCAGAGAGTCAACTACCTCTTTGCTCAGCAATAATTTCTCTGTAGCTAGCATTCTCATTGTGTAATTTGATTCTTCCCAACCAAATGTTTGCTCAAATACTGGAGATGTAAGGAAAGAACCTGCTGTGCCACAATCAGCCCCCATCTGCAGGGCAAGATGCGCCCGGAGTTGAGGATTTGTAACTCCCATGATGCTAAGTGTCGCTTCTGTTGAGCGAGCGAGTGATTGTTCAATGAGTGAAGAAAAATAGCGTGTAGTCATTCTTGTCCCTTTTTATTTTTCGGCAATATTACGCAATAAGCTGTATTGAAAAATGGCGTTAAACCAACGCGAATCAAAATCTCTGACTTGTCTTAAGAAAAAAACGGTACTTGGTTCATTGCCAAAAACACTTTCAAATGTTGTTTTGCCACTAGCGACAGCTGCAGAAAATACGGGTAACCAGGCAACAGAATAGCGGTATTTCGTATCGGGAGAGACATCAATTGCAGAGTCTGTTTGCGACAGGATCCAGTTGTAAAGACGAGAACCACCATATTCAGGCCAACGTGATTCACTATGCTCACGCAGAAGATCCTGATACCAACCCTGAACAATTTCTCTCATCATCTCATGAGGTATTGAATGTGGTTGTTTACCTAAACTTAACCACTCCTTCACTTCATTGGCATAGGTAGGAAAAATAGTCCCTAATTGTTGATACATTTTATTCAGCAATTTTTTCTGCATTTCTTCCGGTGCCCCTTTATGGGCTAGGAAGGCCTGAAATCTTTCTGCTGCGCCTTTAATCTCAAGAATGGGTAAAAATTCCCAGAAAATAGGAAATTCATTTTCAATGCGGTTGAGATATTCAATAGACATTTCAAATTTAAACAATGACATTGCTAACGCTTGCGGATGTTGAACAAGTGCTCTCCATATTTCGAAGGTAGCAAGAGGTAAATATCCGTACTGTTCATATAAACTTCGTAGGAACTGCCAGCCTGAATGCGCTGGGCTACTAGCCATTTGGTCGAGAACCAAGGCGATTGTATTCACGTCTGAACGAGGGTCAAAAAGTTGTGTCGCTTTTTGCATAGATTGGATGGTGTTAACTTCAGTTTGTAAGGGGGGGGCGCCGCGAATAAAACATGGTCGAAATGCGGTTTCTTCACCTTTTACTGGAACTGCCAACCAAGGCCCATTCCTCTGTATTACCGAACTGAGCTCAAATTCACCAACAGGTACACCTTCGCTCATTAGTGAAGTGAGAAAAATGGGTTTTCTTTCAGGCTCACTTAGCAGCATGATGGCTGGTGATGGAATCTGTCCTGAACGAGTAGTCATTGAGTTGCTAGAAAGAATCTGTCTTTCATAATCGTAGTTAAGGCTGTATTTATATCGGCGAATTTGCCAGGTATGTATACTTCCAGAGCCATCTATACGCATTTCCACAACTTGGTCAATACCAGTTTCCAGAGATAGTAAGTTCTCAATATGTTCTCTTAGACTATACAAATTGAGTTCAACTGGACGTTCGCCTGCGGTATAACGCCACTCATGCAACGCTTGCTGTCTCGCTCTGGACATTAAGCGCAGTTCAAGGCGGAATCTTGCTGGTTCGCCATTGCGTCCAAAGAGGAATGCTCTGGTTCCCAACAGGTCATTAATAGTTATATTTTTAGGTAGGAGTTGGCCATTAACATCTAGAACTAGGCAGCCCTTAGTCGGGAAAGGTAGAATAATTTCAATGGGATTACCAGCAAGATTAGGCGTCACCTGTAATACTAAAGAGGTTGGTGGAACCCCCTCTGCTTTAATCATTATTTCCGTTTTATTTACTGATTTTTTGCGTCCAACTTCGAGCTCTTTATCTTTTAATCTGTACCAACAAGAGTGTTGGGTAGAAATAATTATTACACCCTCGTTTGGCTGTTCTCTGCTTTTAATTTCTAGTTGAATATCTGAAGGTAAAATCCCTATCTTTCGGCGTAATAGCGTTTCATTATTTTCATTTCGAATCGAAATATAATGCGCCCCCATCGTTTCATGTAAATCGCATCCGTCAATATTTTTGCCACTTAGGAAACGTTCATAACGAATACTCTGTGTTACGGCAAATTTGTGAATGACTTTGGGTATACCAACAAATGTTTCATAGGGTCTACATGGCCAGGTGAACTGATTACCCTGTAAAGCTAAATAGGTATGTTTAGCCTGTTCCCGACCGGTTTGAATTCGATACGTTTCATCACCTTCGAAAATGACGTCCTGACGCCCTTTTATAGATAAGGCAGGACATCCCAGTGCTTGAGTATAAGAAGAACTATCATCATGATTTGAAGATAGATGACCTTCCACAGGAAGAATGATGAGCACGTCATTGCTACGTACGCTACAGGAAGCCTGACCTTGTAATAACCAGCCACTTTCGTCACGAACAAATGTTAAAGGAATATCTCCAACTGCAATTTCTCCTCCATCCAACTTGATCTTGCCGACAATGATGCCTCCGGCTCGAGCCACTAATGATAAGCTGGCAGTTGGTTGCTGTCTGACAAAACGAATCTCGCTTTTGCGAAGCCTCACAGTTGCCTGCATTTTCTCTAGGCTTGCATATGCAGGCCCCAGACTGGTTACTTCTTCATCACCTTCATAAACAGCGAGTTCAAAACGAGTCGTTGATGGCTCACTTGAAATAGCAAACATTAATTCATTAGGAAGGAAAATATGTGCATGAATCTCATCAGGATGTTGTTCTGACCAAAAGAAATTACAGATAGTTGTTTTATTTTTTTGTAATCGAGGTTTAGTTTCAACAGTGGCGGTGCACAAAAGGCCATTAAGGAAACTGGTGCCAGTTTCATCATCAAGAGGCATTGGGAAACTATCCCGCCATTTAGGATGAACACGGTCAAGTTCTTTGACGGGCTCTGAGTGATTGCTGAGTTCGTAAGTTTGAACAAGAGAGATAAGCTGCTCAGCCATACAACTAATAAGTTCAACTGAGGTGTCTTCTTTGAAAGCAGCTGGAAGCTGTGATTTATCGACAACTACTTGCACTAAAGATAAAGCTGAATATCCTGATGAATGAGATTGGTCGTAATGATTAAGAATTTGAGAAAAAACAGAGTGGAAATGGCTACCGGATTCGTTCAAGAGCTTGAAGGGTAGGCCCCCTTCACTAAATAGAGATCCTAAAAAGTTACGCCGTTCTGAATCATAGAAACGAACAGGGCGTCCCCAGTAGTCTTCAAGGCCTTTTGGTACAATATGACTCAGTTCCGAAGGGGATAGAGATAAACCAAGAGCTTTATAGATAGGCTCCCAACTCCAGCCATGAATTCGTTCGTATTCCCTTCGATACCATTCTGCGCAAAATAATGTAAAGCATGCTGCATAACTTTTATCGTTTTTAAATCCTTCAGGCAGCCCAACACCGCAGAGTAACCGCTTTAATTCTTCATACTCCTCACTGGTTGCATGGTATTCAAATAACGGTCGGCTATCTGTTATTTTCAATCCTCGGTGGGTCAGAAATTTAGTTAGCCAAGAAGTACACTTAATTAGATAAATGTATTCTGATTTACTCACAACAAACCTCTCGTTAATTAGAATTTAGTATAAGGTTTAAATATAATACTTAATAAATATTAAACATTATTAGATTAACATAACAAGCAACTGATGCGATGGAGTAAATCATATTTTGTGGATTATCAAGGATAGAACACTATTTTCGTGGTTATTCATTACAACATATTTGTGTTCTCTGGAGAGGAACGAAAATTAATATCAGCTCATGTTGAAAAAATAGGGCAAGGAGGAACCGATTTGTTTATTGGTGAATTAGAGTCTTCAGTAATTTATTGCCATTATTGCGAGCCTATAGAAATCATGAAATCTTATGTTTGTTAAAAGATTTGCTATTAATTTGGGAAAATTTTTTTGAATTTTGACCATACATTAATTCAGAATTTATTCCTTATGGAAGATTAATCTGTTACTTTGGGTTTATGTTCATCTGTAACATTCCTCGTAGGAATACACTAAATCCCCTCATAACATTTTGGGCAACATTTTTGATTGTTTGTAAAGTATTCACGACATTGCACATGAAACCAATCCGTGACCTTTAGAATTGGTGAAACTGACACGAATGTGTGTGCTCAGCCGTGCCTTATCTTCTAAGTTCTTGAGCTTACTGATGACCAGTGAACAATGTTCTGCCGTCTGGGGCTCTGAATGGGTAAACCATGACTCCGCCGGTGTCTTGTGCAGTGTGACAGACTCACCGCAGTGAGAATCGTAATAGTTTTCTCGTGAATAATTTTGTTCTTGGGTGGCACCGGCGAAGCGATTATTTTGAGTCAGGGCCAACATCATTTGGACTTCATATGATTTAAGCATGGGTGTAATCCTTCTGTAAAATTCAAACTAAACGTTCTGAGTACCCAAAGCTCAGAACTGATTCGGTAACCCATATTGAAAATTAGAACGCCACCGAGTAGACAGGCTGTGCGCCTAGGACATACGGTGCCTAAAACTCGCTCAATCGCATCAGGTATGGTATAGGGATTGTGGGTGAGTCATGGGGGACATTAACTGGAGGATGTAGATAGTTTACTGTTAGTAGCGGTAGTGTCTTAGGATATAGGTCCTCTGGATTCAGTAATACGAGCCTGTAGCCAATTTTCGACTTCACTTTTCAGCCAACGTGAGCTACGTCCTAATTTGATAGGCTTAGGAAACTCACCGTCTTGGATCAGCTTATAAAACCACTTATCCGTTAATCCTGTTAGTTTAGTGATAAATTTCATGTCAATGAATTGGTCGTTCAGTAATGGGGTGTCAGTTGTTTGAATAGTCATTGTTTGTTTCTCCGATAATTAAAAAGGAGAAGGATTCGAAAAGAGATAATAGGTGTGGCGGGAATCCTTCAAACAATAACTGGCTGACGTTATTTTTGACTCAGCATGAATAGTGGTGTCAGGTTTACTGACCTGTATCCATACATAAAACAGTCCCCATTGAACAATGGGGTACTGAATTACGATGTTAATTTGTTCTCAATGTTATCTTACACTTCGTCTACGTCCTCGTTGTTTTGCCTCTGGAATATCACTGACCTGATAAACACGGCGTTCTGTGCGCTGATTCTCTTTTCCTAGATAGCTCAATATGTGCTTCATACCATGGCGGCCTTTATCGTCAGCGTGGCTAATAGTCCGCTCACCACGAACGCGATAGTGAGATTTGGGCTCACAGCGATGCGCATAGCCTTCACCATGGGTCATCGCTTCCCACTGGTCTCGAATATCCTCCCAAAACGGCCATATGTATTGGTGACGTTGACCATTAATGTAAAATGCTGCATGAATATGCAAACGATGTTGTTCTCCATATTCTAATACCCATGCAAATCCCACGATGCCAGAAATATCTTTTACCTGTTCGATTAACAATGTCATCTCCGAAGTGATTTGATGAATATCGGCATATTCAAATGATTCACTTTCTTTACGATAAGCAAAATCGATACGCAACATCATGAGTTTTGAATAACACTCAAATAAATCATCTTGATGATTAAATAATTTACGTTGCAATGAATAGTCAGGTCTGTGATTAAATTTAATTACGTTTTTCATAATGGTTATCCTTAGTGAATAATGTTTCTCATGAGATAACGCAATACTTTAAATTTTGAATAAAAATAAAAATCTTCATGATGATAATGATGGAAGGTTGATGTCAATTAAATGTTATTATCACTACGTAGTTCAATTGAACGTAGTGGTAGAATGGTTGATGGTTTTTTATTTTTCATGAAATAACCTTAATTCCTCAGTTGCGAAAGACACATAGTCACTTTCGGAGTGTTTGCATCAAAGGGTTATTATCATGACAGTGTTATTCATAGTAATGATAGAAATGGATACTTGATAAAATCGATAGTCCAGTCTCTCGGCCGATTAACAAATTATCTTCTTTATTAAATAATACTAATTAACCTTAATGAAATATTTTAACCAGAAAATTGGTAGGAAAAGTATTGAATAACTCACCTAGGATTTGAGTGTTTTGAATGTTCTCTCACTTTAACCAAGTGCTCGTTGACCATAAAGAAGCTCTTCATTAGAGCTATACTGTTCCATAAGAAGCATTTTAGGGTGGAAAAATGCCTGATTCTTAGCTAACACCCATTAAAATCGTCATGAATAAAGCATGGAATATTGATGTAAAAAACAGGTATAAATCATGAAGTTTAGATGGTAATATTTTGACCTTATCACGGCGTGATTTGTAAGGTGTGGTTATGAATTATCCCCAAAATCGTCATTCAAATAAATCCAATAAGAAGATGATTTCTGATCATGATGATTTATTGAATAGTAACAAAAGAGAGTTGATTTATTATATTCATTATTTACAGAAAAATAGGAAGTGGCGAGGTTATATTTCAGATTTAAATTACAATAATATTAAAGATGTAATAAAACAATTAGAAAATGCAATAAGTAAAGTTATACGTCAAGAAGGTGATATAAATGATTTTACGGAACGAATGCTAAAGGAATATCACGAGAACAGTATTAGGGAAAGTGAATTTGAATGGTTGAGAAATGATGAGCGAGCATGTTTTTGGTTATTATTTGTAATGTTAAATAATAGAGGTAATTCTCAAGACTTATCAGCAATAGAAAAAAACAATATACTTAATCTTCAATCTGGCTCTCTTTACTATTCTATTATTGCTTGGTTTGATAAGTTTACTAATTCACGTTCTCCCCGAGGTGGTCGAGGCGATAATGAGAAAAAATTAAAAGCATGCCATCAAATTTGGTTAGGTTCAGAACGGAATCCAGTTTCTAACTGGCTTTTGAGTATGAATAACTCGGATGAAATAGATTATTGTTATAATTACTTGGAACGTTTAGGTATCAGTATTATAGATGTTGTTATAAATGACAAAGACGCTAATTTTTTTCTTCGCTTAGGTGAAAGATACAATCTTAGCAGAAAATCTATTTTAGTCGCTTTTTTTGACTATTTATTTTTGTCATCAAGAAACGGTATTTTTGCTGCTGAAAACTTAAAAATGAAAATGGCAAGTGGGCTTTCTTCTTGGAAAAATAGAAAAAATAAAGAAGGGTATGTTGATGTGCATTTTGATATTAAAAAGGAAAATATTTCTAAGTTAGAAGCGCTTAAAAAGCGCTTTAATTTGATGTCAAAAAAGGAAGTCGTCAATGCGTTGATAGAGCGTGAGTACGATAAAAAAGAGTAGTCTTTCTATTCATACTCAATGGCTAATTTAAAATTTTTTCAGATATATATCATTTTAGTGATATCTCATCCTTGAGAGCTCAATAAACCACCCGCCATCCATTGTGATGGCGGATTTATTTTGAGGTTAATATGAAAAAATTATCAGGCTATGCCCTTATTCGCCGTCACCTCCGACGCTATCCCCGCTCACTACGACAAGCCTTATTAAAGGAACTTAATCAATTAGTCATCTATGAACCCGTGATTGGCATTATGGGAAAAACGGGTGTAGGTAAAAGCTCATTGTGCAATGCGCTGTTCCGCAGTCAGGTTTGTGATGTCAGTGCGGTAGAGGCTTGTACCCGCCAACCGCAGCGTGTTCAGTTACGCTTTGGTCGGTATACGCTCACACTGGTTGATTTGCCCGGTGTCGGAGAAAGCCAACAGCGTGATGAGGAGTATCATGAGCTCTATCGTGAGTGGATACCTAAGCTCGATATGGTGCTTTGGGTACTGAAAGCCGATGACCGTGCTTTCTCCATTGAAGAGCAGTTTTATCAAACGGTATTTAGTGAGTATAACGGAGCTCTGCCCGCCATAGTTTGGGTTTTAAATCAGGTGGATAAAGTTGAGCCCACTGAAGAATGGCATCGAGCATCCTCTCAACCCTCAAAGCAGCAGTTATCCCATATCGTGTTGAAGCATCAATTAGTCGCAAGCCAAATGCGCATCGCCCTTGATGACGTTATCCCGATATCGATTAAAGGTCGTTACCATTTATCCCAGTTAGTGGAGGGCATTATTACTCATCTCCCAAAGCAAGCTCGCAGCCCGTTAGTGCCACATTTGCAAAGCCCCTACCAAACATCTCACGTAATTTCTCAAGCTCGTCGCGCTTTTGGCGATGCCGTCGTCGAGATTATTGACCGAGTGATTGATTTAGCCCCATTACCGCAGGTGGCTCGTCGAGCGCTACAAGCGACTACACATCATATCGCGAGTGCCGCTCGTTCTGTTTGGTCATTTTTCTTCAATTAATTCAATTACATTCCTGAAATACGAAGCTATCGATAAATTATTTTACGTTGTCATGATCGAATTTGTCGATCGAACCGATCGGTTTTATTCATTATCCACCGCCTGTTTAAGACTATAGACTCTCTCAGAGAGATTTGTAATTTATATTTACTTATAAAAATCAATGCGATAAATCGCAGGGTTTGTCACGCACTTAAGGAGGTAACACACATGCCATTACTGCTACTGTGGGTTGGACTGGCGCTATTATTGGGGATTATTGCATCAAGCAACGGTCGTTCATTTTGGGGCTGGTTCTTTCTTGGGATAATCATTGACCCCCTACTTGCTGCATTACTGTATTGGCTAATAGGGAAGTTTCGTTAATGAGAACACTGTTACGTCTACTTGGCAAAATTACTCGTTGGTATATCACACTCATCATCTTTATGGCTTGCCTGTTATTTATTATTACCACACTCGGTGATATGGCTGGCTTCTAATTGGAAAATATCATGAAAACAAAATGCATTATTTCAGCGCTGTTGATTTCAGCATTAACCCCGATATTAACTCAGGCTTTTGGTAACCAACACACTTGGACAAGTCATAAAACTCAAGGCCTCTCCGAGTTTATTATTTTAGGGCAGGGTCAATCCCAGCTCTATCTGACCTGTGATGATGAAGGCAAGCAACCCGTAACGATGGTATTTACGGATGTGAATGGCCAACAAGTGCGTATGGATGCAGACCAATATCTTGAGATGAAATTTGATGGTGAAGACGCTGCTAATGTGAGCGAAAGTGAAACCCATATTGGTGCGCAATTTGTGCAGTGGGCTTGGAATATGCTACGCAGCGAGAAGCAAGTCACCGTATCCGGCGAAGGTGTCACATCGACCACGTTTACACTCAACGGTGCAGCCGCCGTCATTCCCCACTTTGAAGAGAAGGGTTGTGTGCCTAAATTTGTATTCTAGCCCACATCATCATGTTGCCTAAAAAGTATCACTATTTACCGTGTTCTTGGCAAAAAAATAATCAATACATCATAAGAGTGAAAGTAATGAAAAAAGCCATTTTAGCTATTTTGTTTGGTCTGAGTTCGTTTTCAAGTTTAGCGGATAATATCCCCATCCAAGTGAGCGCAGGCCCCAGCACCGCAGGTCGGTCTTACAGTAAAATCTATGTCACTTCGCGTGTCGATAGCGTGGTAATCAAAAAGATAAATGTGAATCGAGGAAATTGTAAGGATGCAGAGGACCGCCCTTGGAAGCCTGTAAGGCTGTCATTTGGGAGTACGTATGAGCGTATTTTTACTGGTAAACGCGGGGGAACGCCGTGCAATGTGATTGAAGTGGTAGTTGATACTAACCAAGGTGCATGGACATTTAATTTCAAATAATCATTCTTATTTTTAACTTAATCTTTTATGGCCTGCTCAACATAGCAGGCTACCTTATTTTGTTTATCAATGGCCTCCCCCTCTTACATCTAATGTAAAAACGCATTGCTTCACGTCATTTACCAAACGCAATTTTATTCTTATTTTTACTCCCTAGCCTATTTATTATTCAATTATTACATGGAGATATCACATATCATCCCCTTATTCAGCCTCAAAACCTGACACACTTATGCAAGTTAATGTTGTTCCACTTTCTGCTAGGCCAAATTTCTGGCAAGCCCACTTTGGTACAGTCAAAGGCTTCGCCACGTTTGAAGTGGTGATATTCACTATCATGGGGCAATTCTGTGATGAGTACACTGGCGGCTATTGGGAGTACAGCACCTTACCCAATGGCGGTGCGTTTATTTATCCTGATTTAGGGCCCGAAAAATTAACACTGTTCAATATGCATAATGGTAATGAAGCGAAACTCAGCCCTGAAGCGGCTGGTGTGGCCGTCTGTTTGATGCTGTATAGCATGTGGTCATTTAGAACTGAAAGTGAGCTACTCGTTGAGCGTTTCTATCAGCTTCGTGATTACGCTATTCAACATCCTGAAAGTTCAGCTATTTTCCATCTTATCGATTAACTCTCCCTTAATTTATTCTCTCAGTCTTATCTATCTACTTTATTTTCAAGGAAATTAATTATGACTCGTTTAGCCTCTCGCTTTGGTGCGGCGAATAGCATTCGTCGTGACCGCCCGTTAAACATCGAAGAATTATTCCGTACTGTACCTAGCGTATTTTCAGAAGAGACCGATACACTTACATCCCAACTATTACCTTACTCGATAGTCTTCAAAAGGAAGGCTTCTACCCGTTCTTTGCTTGTCAGACACGTGTTCGTGATACGAGTCGTCGAGAGCATACCAAGCATATGCTAAGACTTCGGCGACATGATCAAATTACAGGAATACAAGTACCTGAAATTATTATTTTAAATAGTCATGATGGTTCAAGCAGTTATCAAATGTTACCGGGTCTATTTAGAGCTGTATGCCAAAATGGTTTGGTTTGCGGCGATACCTTTGGTGAAGTGCGTGTACCACATAAAGGCGATGTGGTAGGCAAGGTGATTGAAGGAGCGTATGAGGTATTGGAAACGTTTGATACGGTTGCTGAAAAGCGTGAACAGATGCAATCACTATTGTTACCGCCACCAGCGCAGCAAGCTTTAGCACTTGCGGCGTTGGCGTATCGCTTTGGTGAGGAACATCAGCCTATTACAGAAGAACAAGTATTGCAGCCTCGTCGATGGGAAGATAAGAAAGATGATCTTTGGACAGTATACCAACGTTTGCAGGAGAATTTAATCAAAGGCGGATTATCAGGTAGAAATGCGAAAGGCAAGCGAGCTCGCACTCGTTCGGTCAATGGCATTGATGGTGATATTAAATTGAATAAAGCGCTGTGGGTGATGACAGAAAAGATGCACGAACATTTTTCTTGAATATAATGCATTTAGTCGCATAAATAAGCATGAATTTGATTTAAGTATTGTAAGTTTGGTTTAAGTGTAAAATAATCTATCCTCAGTTATGGATGAGGATAGATTATGGCTATAGGATATTTTTTACGGGTTGGTGATAGAACGACTTGTGGAGGACAAATATTAACGGGAGACAATACCATGCAATGGTATGGTGTTGCTGGTGCTCGTGAAGGCGATATGGTCAGTTGTGGCAAGCATTCTGGTCGTTTTTATATTATCGGTGGCTGTAACACTGTTTGGGATGAAGGAAGAAAAGTTGCGGGTACGCTTGAAAGTATGAGCTCATGTCCCTGCCATGCACGATTTATTAATTCCATTCATGATTGCTATAGCGATGAAAGTGGATCTGTTAGTGCTGGATCTGTTTCAGATATCCCGCCAGCCATAACCAATAAAATCTGTATTAGTTGTTTAATGAAAGCCGCTGAATCAGGTCAAATGTTAGTAGTAAGAGAAGGATGATATTAATGCATAATTCTCATCCTATTTTTAGCTATTTTGAACGTCACCCTGATGAAAAGCATTATTGTTTAATCTGTGGTCTGCAATATGAACGTTACTTTGATCAAGAACTTCAGAGTCGTTATGGAACCGCAAGTCCACTCTTTAAACAACGTCCAGATTCGGAAATCGCATGGGCTGGCCCTTGGCTGATTGATGTGACAAAACGATATGATTTACTTGCAGATTTAATGCAATTGGAAGCCGAATCTCCGGCACTATCATGGCTAGTCAGTGACTCATCAATTGAGAAATTGTCGACTCACTTCTCTGAACGGCTTAATGTGAGTTTGCCTGATGGTAAAACCACTTTATTTCGCTTTTATGATCCTCGTGTAATCCACAATTTACCTCAAGTTCTAACAACCGAACAATTCCATGAAATAACCACGCCGCTTATTGCATGGTATTACCGTTTTAAAGGACGATTTTATGCATTACAAGGAGGTGGCTTAAATGCAGTTTAGCGAAGAACAATTAAAGAAAATTCAAAATATTGAACAGAGTGATTATGTGACTCAAGTGAGTGCTGATTTTTATAAACACCATTTAGATAAACTACAGAATCTCGGAACATTAGATAGGCGCTTAGAATCCGCATTTCAATATGTTCTCTCCCTCGGTTTCACTCAAGAACCGTTAATTCGGTCATTTTTATTTTACGAAGCTTGCAGCCCTGACTTTCATTTAAAGCCAGAAATTAGAAATATGCTTGAGGAAAAAAATCGCGTGCCAGAGCAGCAGTATCAAGATTTTTTACGGATAGCCATGAAATTAATTGAATGGAGAACTTAGCATGCCAATTCCATTAATAGTTGCAGGCGCAGGTTTAATGACTCTGGGTGGCCTAGCCGCAGTGACACAAGAAGCCTCAAAAATTGGTTTTCCCTCTTCGTCAGGTAGTAGCGATGATGAGTGGGGAAATGAAAGCATTGCGATTGGTGGAACTGATATCGAGGATGAAAATGGTCGCCGAGGACGTGGGCAAAGTTCCGCTACGGGCGCTGTTGCAGGTTCATCGATTGGAGTCGCTGCAATTGAAGCAAGTAAAGGGTGTAAAAAGTGCACAGCAATTGGATTGGTTGGGCCACATAAACAGCCAACTAACGGGTGGTCTCTCGAATCAATAATTTATCAGCAGCGAATTTGTTCAACTACAATAGGTGTTGATGGTACATATGGCTATATTAATGAATATGAATGCATGGAAGTTCATTTTGATGGGTGGAGAGAAACCCAGTGTCTGTTTTTAGAAGCAAAAGGTAAATATGACAGTTTTTTTAATTCAGATGGTGAACCTTATTTTAATGGTTTTCAAGGTATAGCAAGTGTGATGTCTCAGGCAGCCAGACACCAATTTGTCATGGACTCATTGCAAAATATTCCATTTTGTCACTGGCATTTCATGCAGCCCAAAAGCGCTGGTTACTTTGCTAGAGAGTTCGTTGGTTTCTCCAACCTTAAAGTATTTCATACGCCGTAAGGAGTGATAATGACTATCTCATTGATTATAGAAATTTATTTGAGTAAAAAAAATTACACAGCGCAGGATGCGGTTGATAACATCTTATATTTTTCAGAGTATATAAAAGAAATAACGCATTCTGAAAACTGGTTTTTACCTGGATATAGTAAAGAAGAGGCATTAAAGCATAAAATAATTGATGGAGGCTTAATTGTTCAAGAAGCGGCCGACTCAGTTATAAAAAAATTAGATAAAACCCCTCCCATATTTGTAACATCAATTTGGGATGGAGATAATGCTGGTATAAGGACGCAAAATTATATATGCAGAAGTACGGATAATTTTCGAATTACCTTTTCTTTAAAGGTTGAAAATGAAATGGGTTTGACAACAAAAATAAAGGGTTTTTTGCAAAACATATTAAACAATAAAGATAATATTGCTGTTATGCTTGTTCAAACAAATCAATATCAATTGAATGAAAGAAATGTTTTTCCAGATAGGCTGCCCGTTGGTTGGATGCTTTATCTCAATAAAAAAATAACTCAGCAGCAAATACCTATGGCTGCTCAACTTATCGATATTGAAAATGCAAAAAATAACGGTACTTTGATTATCAGTACCGACAATGTATTTGACGGTTCAAATAAAGATGATATTAGAAAAGCCAATGAAATCGAAATTCAGCTAACCGCATTGGGGCTACTTCCACTTTATAATGAAATTTATAATTAAAATTGAATTGATGGTAGTATTAACGTTAATGGGGTGTGGCAACCCTACACCCAAAGTAACACCTGATAATCTACCGTCTGCTATGGCGGGTGCGGGGTATAACACGGTAATTAATATTTCAGGTGGATATATAAGTGAAAAAAGTATTTCTTTTGATATCATTCCCAGCAATTCTGGACTGTCATGGAGCCCAATGATTTCATACAGAAACTCTCTGGGTAAAGTTCAAAAAGATGTAGATTTCCACACAATTACTGTATCAGGGACCCCATTAAAGAAAGGGACGATCCAAATTAAGATATCGGGCTTCACTCATGGAACTATGTATGCAGGTAAAGAATTCCATAAAATCTATGAAATAAAAGTTGATTAGCCCAATTTTCAAACCCCAAACCACTGAGTATACATTTAAGTATACAAAAAATTTCATATAAATTTATTTTAAATAAAAACAATGCATTGCCTATTAAAGGCGAGTCCGGCCTTCGCACCATAAGAACATCAAGAGACGTCAACCGACGTCTTTTTTGTATCTAAAATCCAGTGCTTGCAAGACTTTCTCCGCATTTTCAGTCAATGCATGTCAACTTAACTCAACCCACATTAACCTCCGAGTGAGTATATACGTCGCTTCGATAATGAATGTATATTCGTCATACTTCGAATTACAGGGTTGTTGGCTTCGTTCAGCTATCTGAGTCACATAGTTATCTATGCTCCTCGGCTATCTTCACTAGCTGCCTACACGTAATCCGAATTATTTAGAGTATATGCTTGCTCAGAGGTGAGAGGATAAAGAATATGGCACAATCTACCCGCAGCAGCGGATTTATTATTTAGCTCAGCAATAACAGCGCCTAACGCAGCATATGCCATGGCATTCGCGGTTTTATTATCTTCATCTACTTGCTGTTTTATTAATGTCGCTAAGTACGGCGACGAGGCATTTGCCAATGCACTTGCTAAATTATCACCTGCCAGTCCTTGTAGCCGCCCCGACGCTGACCTCTTGTTGTTTGGCATCATAGCCCGGGTCGATTTGGACGCTATCGCCCGTGAGGTTCAAGTCTTTTTGAGCAATCAGCTCCGCCCATATGCAGTTTGTTGCCGGCGGTTAAGGTGACATCATTCTCTGCCACCACCGAGGAGCCTTTGACAGTCAGGTCATTCCCTGTGGTAATGGTAACTTTTTCGCCACTGAGCAAGCTGCCTTTTTCATGAGTGGTTTCATCGTGTTGGATAGTGTGTTCACTGCTAGTGCTTAAGAAGTCTTTACTGCTACGCTGCTCTTCGACGGTTTTTTGTTTTCTTAATTCTGCAAGATTAACGTGTTATGGCGGATATTCAAGTGGCCAAATTTATTATTAAGTAGCTACAATTTAGAGCCAAACAATTGAGCTCTAACATAGATTCTTTAAGGCTTTTTTCTTAGTATGTAAATTAAACACTCTTGTTTAATGATATCTTATACCTTAAGAAAAGAGATAACTAAAATGCCAGTTGCTAAACGCCCTATTTTTAATTTGGAGCTTGATTTACTTCGTACTTTTATTGCGGTTGTTGATGGTGCAACTTTTGCCGCCGCTGCAGAATCTGTTTGCCGAACGCAATCAGCGGTGAGTCAACAAATGCAAAGGTTGGAGTCACTCATTGGCAAGGAATTATTTGTGCGGCAAGGCAGAAATAAAGCATTGACGGATTCTGGTACACAACTATTGAGCTATGCCCGTCGTATTCTGCGGCTTAATGATGAGGCATGTTTATCGCTAGTTTATGAAGAAATTGACGGGGTATTAAAAATTGGTTCGCCAGATGACACAGCGAATACCATATTACCTGATTTACTAGCCAGATTTTCAGGGGCTTATCCAAATTTGATCATGGATATTATTGTCAAACGTAGCCCATTTCTTATGTCAATGTTAGAGGATAATGAACTCGATTTGGCCATTTCAACCGAGGAACATGTTGGTTACCCTAAAATTGTTTTACGTGTTTCCCCTTCGCTATGGTATTGCGGGAAGCATTTTACCTTTAATTTAGAGCAGCCACTGCCATTAGTTGTGCTAGATGAACCGAGCACTTACCGTGAGATGATGATCAATCACCTCGATCAACAGCAAATACCTTGGCGAATTGCGTACATGGCAACAACATTATCTGGTGCACGTGCTGCAGTTAGGGCGGGATTGGGCATTATGGCGCGTTCAATTGAACTTTCTGGGGAGGATTTACGCATACTCGGTGAAGATGAAGGGTTACCAGCACTTCCGGCAATTCGATATAACTTGTACCTCAACTCAAAAAGCCCAACTAAAGCCGCCCAAATTCTTTTTAACTCATTAAAAAATGAACAAACAGACGTTATCTCCCATAACAACTAAAATTAGGAGTGATTATGACCCATTTTCACGGTATTTTTCCTTATCTTGTTTCACCAGTTGACCAAGCTAAAGGGGTTATTCTTGAATCATCCCTTCGTCATCTAATTGAACATCTTATTTCGAGCGGAGTTCACGGGTTGAGTCCGTTAGGGAGTACAGGTGAATACGCATATTTGTCACAAGAATTGCGAAATGAAGTCGTTCGCATTACGGTTGATCAAGCCGCGGGGCGGGTACCCGTATTAGCGGGGGTCGCCAGTTTCTCAACATCAGATGCGTGTTCACAAGCAGAGCAATATGCCAAGTTAGGTGTGGATGGTATGGTACTGATATCCCAAAAAATGTACCCTCTGAGTGACAAAGCTCAATTGAGTTATTTCCAGACAATAGCAGAGTCTTTTCCTGAAAAATCGATGACGGTCTATACCAATCCTGGTTTATTAGGGGATGTGCTGTCAATTTCTCTTTTGAATGAATTAAGCTATATCCCTAATATCGAATATGTTAAAGATGCATCGAGTAATACTGGAAGGTTATTAACGATGATCAACACCTTCGGTGAGCGAGTTAAAATTTTTAGTGCTTCAGCTCATATTCCTTTATTA
Source organism: Providencia sp. PROV130 (assembly GCF_028482225.1). Classification (NCBI taxonomy): domain Bacteria; kingdom Pseudomonadati; phylum Pseudomonadota; class Gammaproteobacteria; order Enterobacterales; family Morganellaceae; genus Providencia; species Providencia sp. PROV130. The sequence continues at coordinate 38,557 of NZ_JAMPQC010000015.1, forward strand.
GTCATTAAATTAGGTGGCGTGGGCTGGATGGCGGGTCCTGCCTGTGTATTGCCAAAACAATGTGTTGAACTATATGAGTTGGCCACTAGAGGGGATTGGGATACAGCGTTAGCAAAACAGAAAGAAATGTGGCAAATCAACGAAGCTTTTACGCAATATGCATTAGCATCATGTATTAAAGCATCTTTAAACATTCAAGGGTTTAATGTTGGTGACCCGATTCTTCCACAAGAACCTCTCAATGATGTTGCTATTGCTCATTTACAGCAAATTATTGCTCAGTTAAATGAATAATAAGGGGAAAGAAAAATAGAAGCCCATTTAGTGTGGGCTTCTATTCGTTAGTCGGTATTATTAAATACCGACACGCAATAACTGTGTGATAGCCGGTATAGTTTTCGTTTCGAAGGACAATACACTTTTAGCAAGCTGCGCAGCTTGTTCATTTTTCATTACCAACTCTGCATTGTCATAAAATTTGCTCACAATATCCTCCAACGACATTGGATTTTGTGGGTTACCGTATTGGATATCTAATCGTTCCGTTATTGTTTCACCATTAGTTAATGTGACAAAAATTAAGCCGGGAAAATAGGTTGGAAAAGGAATTTCATTTTCAGTGGGATAACGATAACTGACTTTTTTCGCGAGGTTTTGGATATCTGTTCGCTGTAAATTTTGGGCTGAGAGCAAACTTAATGTTAATTTGTCTTCGATAAAGCCTGCGGCAAACAACCACGGGAGGCTAAATTTCGCTGCATAGGCACTCTGAGGAGCCCATTTTTGTTCTGGTGGCTCACAAATTAAGGCAGCTGCAACGGGATCGACAACGCATTCTACTTTAGCAATTTGCTCGAGGGTTATTCCTTGTTGTAATAATCGTCTCCCACAATCGACAGTGGCATGAGCAAAATGGCAAGCAGGATAGGGTTTAATGGAAACATTCATTAACTGCCAAACATTACCTAAGTCTTGGGTGACTTGCTCGGGATGCGCATTTTCACGAAGACCATGTGTTTGGTACAGGCTATAGCGCCCTTCAAAAATAGTTTCTGGCCCTGTCATTCCGCCTTTAGCTAAACAAGCTGCAATAATGCCTGATTGCGCAGCCCAGCCCGCATGAAAACATTTTGCAGACGAGCTATTGGTTAGGTATTCAGCAACACCACTGGCTTGGCTTCCTGTTAGTCCAAGAGCATGAACCGTTTGTTCCCGAGTTAATTTAAGTAATGAAGATGCACAAGCTGTCGAGCCAAAAATACCGGCTATGGCGGTAGAATGGAAGCCGCGTTGATGGAATCCGCTGTGGCTTGCTAACCCCACTCTGGCAGCAACTTCCCAGCCAATAATCCATGCAGTAAGGAGCTCTTGCGTTGTTGCTTGTAAATGTTCTCCGAGTGCAAAGGCGATAGGGGTAAGTACGGCACTACCGTGAGTGATTGAGTCGGTGTGTGTATCATCAAAATCTAATGCATGTGAAGAAATACCATTTACTAAAGCGGCGGTGGTAGTTGAAACGGTTTGGTTACTTCCCCAAATTGGAATTTTTCCTTGATGATCAGGTAAATAAGCGACTCCCTTACGGCATTGTGTTGCACTTTGTTGGAGACTTCCGGCAAGTGCAACGCCTAATGTATCGAGTAAATGATATTTGGCGCGTTCAACAACCTGCGGTGGAATATCAGAAAATGATAGGGATGTGATAAATTGGCTTAGCTGTTGGCTTAATGTCATAGATACCTCTGGTGAATGAAAAAGCCAGCACTTGACTGGCTTTAAGAAAGTAGAGATTTAAACTTTGCTAAAATGAATTAGTCATTAAGCCAACCGGATGCTTTGGTTTGTTCTATTACTCGAGTGACTTGTTCAGGAGCATTTCCCACATAGGTCGTTGGATCTAATAGGGCATCAAGTTCTTCTTGCGTTATATGGTCACGAATGCGCGTGTCACGGTTAATGGCCTCAATAAAGGTGATGCCTTCTTCTTGGCCAGACATAGAAGCTTCATAAACAATTTCATGGGCAGTTTGTTTACCCGCTTTGTCTGATAAAGCAAACATGACGCGCTCAGCGAGCATAAATCCACCTAAAATATCTAAATTTTGGCGCATCTTATCGACATGCACGTTTAATCCCCCTAATACCGTTTTCATGTTATCGAAGATCACCGAAAGCATCAGGCACATTTCTGGCATCACTTTCCATTCCATCTTCCAAATCGCACCATCTCTTTCGTGTTGGTGTTTCATCATGTCGGTAAGTACTGAAAGATTAGCTTTCAATGTATTACTGACACATGCCGCATTTTCGACAATGGCAGGATTACGTTTGTGTGGCATCGTTGAGGAGCCAACTTGACCTTTACTAAAAGGCTCTGAAAGTTCATCAATTTCATTGTGAGCTAATAATAAAATTTCATTGGCAATTTTTCCTAACGTGCCGCTAATTAAACCAATCAGCATGCCATATTCACTAAATCGGTCGCGAGCGGGTTGCCAAGATATTTCAGGAGTGCCTAAACCGAGCCGATTTAATACACGAACTTCAAGCTCATCTGCTTTGTCGCTCAATGAGGCCTTAGTTCCAACAGCGCCAACAACGCTACCAACGAATAAGCGAGGTTCGATTTCTTTTAATCGTTGATAATGGCGTGCTAATTCCGTTAACCAAATTGCAGTTTTGTGTCCAAAGGTAATCGGTAAGGCTTGTAAGGCTAAGGTTCGTCCTGCCATTGGTGTATTGCGATGCTTTTCGCTTAACGATAATAAAGAACGCCCTAATATTTTGATATCACGTAAAAAAACGTTATGAGCTTCTTTAAGTTGAAGCACTAAGCCTGTGTCCATAACATCTTGTGTCGTGGGTCCAAAGTGGACGTATTCACCAAAATGTTCAGGACAAGCATGCTCTAAACCACGGATGGTTGGAACAAGTGGGTGACGAGTTAAACGCACTTGCTCTAAGATGAAATCCATATCTAACTTTTCCAGTTTTGCTGTATCAGCAATGATCTTCGCAGCTTGCTTTGGAATCAAGCCTAATTCAGCTTGTTCAATTGCTAATGCTGCTTCGTAATCAAGCCAATTTTGCATTCTGACCTTATCAGAAAAAATAGCTCGCATTTCTTCTGTAGACCATAAGTTCTTTAATAATACCGAATCAAAAACACTAGTACCCATAATATTCCCCTGTGTAAGAATAATATTGAAAATTAAAAATCAATTATTTGTTAGAGAGTTTCTTTATTTATGCAACAAATAATAAAAATAAACACCTTAATAAGATTAATGTTAATTAAAGGCTTTCTTATGTATTTATAATTCCATTAAAATCAATTAGTTGTATTTTTATTTATTGTTTGTTATCTATCGATTTTAATTCTTAATTTTCTCTTAAGTTTTCATTAATTTAATTAATGCTCATTTGTATGATGAAGATCATCTTTTTAAATAAGACATGTTTTAAAAGAAAAGTAATTTGATATACATAATATGAATTAAAAATTATCAAAAATAAATAATCTTCCTTTTAATTATCAGGGGATCTATTCTTATATTTGGAGAAATAAATAATGACATTAAATAAATATACAAAATTGATACATAGTGGACGACAAACTATTACAACATCAGGACCAATCAATCCACCAGTAATGCGAGCGAGCACTATTGTTTTTGATTCAATTAAAAGCTGGCGTGATGTTCGCGATCGCCGCGCAACGGAACGTGTTTTAAGTTACGGTGCGCGAGGTACAGAAACAGCATTTGCACTTGAAAGCTTGGTAACTGAATTAGAAGGAGGTTATAGAGCACAGTTATTTCCTACAGGTCTAGCCGCGATTGCCGTCACTATTATGGGCTATGTACATAGTGGTGGGCATGTATTGTTTGTGGATTCGGTTTATGAGCCTGTGCGCAAAATTGCCGATGCTTTTTTAAAACCAAACAATATTGCCTATAGCTTCTTTAAAACAGATGGCTCAGATTTTGAACAAAAAATTCAGAGTAATACACAGCTTATTTTTGTTGAGTCCCCAGGTTCATTACTTTATGAAATGTTGGATTTACCCGAAATATGCCGCATCGCGCATGAACGAGATATTCCTGTCGGCGTTGATAATACTTGGGGCTCAGCATGGCTTTATAATCCACTAGAATTAGGCGCGGATGTTTCTGTAATTGCAGCAACAAAATACCTCTGCGGGCATTCTGATGTGATGATGGGAATTATGGTCGCGACAGAAAAAGCTTGGAAAAAAATTGGTGCCTTGCCAGAAGCTTTAGGTCAAGCCAGTAGCCCCGATGATGCAGCTTTAGTTTTACGAGGAATGCGGACTTTAGGGCAGCGATTAGCTGCGCATGGCAAAGCCGCGTTAGCGATTTCACAATGGCTGGAAACGCGTCCTGAAGTGGAAAAAGTCTGGTTCCCTGAATTACCATCTCATCCACGACATGATCTATGGAAGCGTGACTGCAAAGGTAGTAACGGCTTATTAACCATTGAATTCAAAAAACAATATACCACTAAGCAAACAGAAAACTTTATTGATGCTTTAGCCCTGTTTGGTATCGGTGCATCGTGGGGTGGGTTCGAAAGCCTCGCACTACCCGCTAACGTAGTCGGTGCAAGAACAGCATCAGATTGGCGTGAAGGCCACGGGCCTTTTGTTCGTTTACATATTGGCTTGGAGTCTGTGGATGATTTGATATCCGATATTACACAAGCATTTTCAACATTAAACCAATAACAATAAAGCTGCACCAATACTGGGGAATTCTTCTATGACAGGTTTAATCATTGCCGCGCTAGTTACAGCGCTGGTTGTTTACCTGCTGGCTCGAGGTTATAAGCCTCAGCCAGTCTTGTTGCTAGGGGGCTTGCTTTTGCTGCTCCTAACCGCATCTTTAGATCTTAATTCATTGTTACCAGAAAACAAAACTACGCATTTTAAGTACTTTGATATCTTCCAAATTTTTACTGATATCATGAGTTCTAGATTAGCAGGTCTAGGGTTAACATTAATGGCGATTGCTGGATTCTCCCGTTATATGGAGCATGTGGGGGCAAGTCGCGCATTATTTGCTATTTTTGAAAAGCCACTAAAGACTATTAAATCACCTTATTTGTTATTAGTGATTTCATTTTTAGTAACGCAAATTCTCGTTATTTTCATTCCAAGCCATGCCGGGTTGGGGATGCTACTAATGGTGACTATGTACCCAATATTAATTCGTTCAGGTATCAGCCCGCTTTCTGCTTTAGCAGTTATCGGTTGTTGCCAGTTTATTGACCATGGACCCGGTTCCGGTAATGTCATTATGGCAGCGAAAACAGCAGATATTGAACCCGCCGTTTACTTTGTTCAGTATCAATTACCCGTAACTATCCCTATTATTATAGCAGTGGCAATCACCCATTTCTTTATCCAGCGTTGGTGGGATAAGCGTGAGGGGTTTGTTTTTGATTTGAGCAAAATTGATTCTATTAAAGAAGATAGCGGTAATAAAGTTCCATTGTCTTATGCGTTGTTACCAGTTATTCCATTGATCTTAATTATCGGATTTAGCCCATTATTACATCCATATATTAAGTTGGAAGTCACCACTGCGATGATCATCAGCACTGTCATTGCACTGATTTTTGAATACGTCCGTTTACGTGATGCGAAAGCCGTCATGGACAGCTTTATGTTGTTCTTTGAAGGCATGGGGAAACAGTTTGTTTTAGTGGTTTCTTTGATTGTTTCAGGGGAGTTTTTCGCAAATGGATTACTCAAAAGTGGAGCGGTGGATACGTTAATTAGTGCTGCTCAAGATGCTGGCTTTGGTATCGGGGCGATGATTATTGTTATGAGTGCCATCCTTGCACTTGCGGCGTTCCTAATGGGCTCAGGGAATGCAGCATTCTTCTCTTTTGCTGCATTGACACCGAAAATTGCTGCTTTTCTCAAAGTGGATGTGGTGACGCTCATTTTACCAATGCAGATCATGACAAGCTTTGGACGTACAGTTTCACCTATCACTGCAGCAATTGTTGCAATTGCAGGGATTGCGGGGGTTTCACCGTTTCAAATAGTAAAACGGACGGCAATCCCAATGGCAGTTGCCGCAATAGTTAACCTTGTTGTAACTTTCTACTTCTTATACTTCTAATTAGACTTGCGCATTTATCCCTTAAACTTTTCGTTACTCTTCGGTTTAAGGGATTTTTTTATTGATTGGAGGGCTATTATTCATCCTTTTATCAAAAACTATCATCAATGATAGTATGGGTATGTGATTATTTGGTTAGTTATCTTTTTATGTTCAGTCATTAATACAAAAAATATTTGAGATACTCTCGAGCATACATTCAATAGCAATGAGGCTGCAAATATCTTGCACATCGTGCTCGAGGCAAATACGTTGGAATAACCATAACCTCATAATGTTTTTTAGAACACGGTAGTGGCCATTAACCTCACCTTTAGTGATCAAATGGTTTGTAAAACGATGAATTTCATCTAATGATAATTTTTTATTATGCACATTATAGCAAGCCAACATGACACGACCGCTAGATGCGCTTAAATCAATAGCAACAACATGGCGAATATTCATGACTTTTTTATCCCTATTACTTAACTTATCGTCATATACTAGAGTGAGTGAATAGTGGCGGGCTCAATAGATCGTCACTAAAAAGTAAAAATGGCAATATATTTAAAGTCGTAGTGATCTTATTCACAGACTTGAAATCTCTCAATATTTCTACCAGAACCATTTGATCAGGAGCGAATAATGAAAGATCCTCACCATATAGCTGAATGGGCTAAAGTTAGAGAAACCTCAATTGAAATTGCTCAAGCTATTTTTGAATTAGCGAATAATGATGAAGTGTTAGCGGAACAAATTTGGGAAGAAGGTTCTGATGAAGTTTTACCTCTGGCCTTTTCGAAGACTACTGCGGATAGGCTATATTGGGGGGAAGAAACCATCGAAAGGAAAAATGTATAATTCGTTTTGAGCTTTTCTGAAGAGATAAAAACCTCGCGAAGGCGAGGTTTTTATTAGCGATTATAAAGTGTTAATTTATATTATTTGCCATTAAAAGACTGGATATTTTTGAGAATAGCGTAAAAACAAAAGTAAGATGGCCATCACAGAATGACTATTTGCTTTGTGATTATTTTTGTAGCAGTAACCGTTGATTGGATTATTAGTAATAAGCTTGATAAATCAGGCACTGAAAGAAATATCAGTGCCTAGATATGAAAAGCAAAACTAATTAATATTCATAAAAGCAGCGTATTTTATTAAAAAATACGCTTCTCAACTATCAAGTCAGTGAATTGGGTTAGAAGGTTTTGATTAACTAATTAAATGCAATAATGACGACTGCATTTCCAGTGTAATACCCAGGTGTTACCGTTCCTGATGCATGTAATTCAGAAGTGAATGTAAATGAATTCGCCGCATTATTCCCAGAAATGTTCATGTTCGCGCCATTCCAGCCATTTTGATTATTAATTAATGGATTTGAATAAAAGTTAGAAGTCGAATTTAAATATACATAACGCTCACCCGTGGTTGAACGAGCAAATAAATTGATATTTGTCGCCTGTGTACAAGTGATATTGCCAGAAACTGAGTTTGTTTTACCATTTAAACTCGTGTTACTGAGTGCCCCGTGATTAACAAAAGCAGGCAGAGATATACTACATGTTTGATTTGTAGGTGGGATTTTACCACAGACGCTACCTGGCCACTGGATTGCATTCCTAACTCCCGGGGTTGGTTTATGGTTAACATAGAATAATCCAATACAAGTCGCATTTGGGCTATCAATGACAAACGATGCACGATAAGGAATTCCTTTTGCACTACGAAAAGCCGCTGCGACTTCTTCCGCTGTTCGATACTGGTTAATTCGAATGCAGTTACCATAATCTAAGCAAGATCCACTCAACGACGGCGCACCAGATGCATACAGAACATCAGGGCCTACCCAGCATTCGGTTGATCCATAACAAGGGTTAGTAACACCACTTGCTTCACTCCAAGAAAGAATGTCCATCTCAACACGAGGCCAAGCTCCAGAGGTCATACTCACAGGCATTACATACGCAATCGCATTGGCAGGGCGAGAAGGAAATAGAAACGCTAATGCGATGATTAATAATAAAATACTCAAATGGCTTGTATTTAACATTCCGTATATTTTTGCTTTTTTCGCATACATAATGATTTACTCATAATCTAATTTGAACGTGGCACTCGCAGCCCATGAACCGAGCACAATTGATTTATTTTGCAATGCAACTGGCTCAGCTCTCACATACGCTTGAAATCGTAGGTCATTATTATTTCCGGTATACAACCCTTGGGTATAACTGCCACTATTAATTTTGATTGCCGCACCGGAAATACTTTCAATACCAACCGCCACACCTGTTGCTTGGCTTCCAGCATCTAACGCTAATAAACCAGGTAAAGCCAAACTTTCTGCGCCCATAAATGTGACTTTCACTTCATGGCCTAACGCTAAATCGCAATTGATTAAGCGAATGGTAAAAGGTTGGCTATTTGTTTGAGTATTCAGATACAGGTATTTATCCACGATCGTTCCGAAATCTAATTCAATCGATTCGTCGCCAGGATAAACGTCACAAGCATCTTCAATTAGCGTGCCATCAAATTCCACATTGGCAGAAAAAGCGGCAGTGGCACCCAAAAACCATAAGCCAAAGGCAAAGCTCATATTACGTTTAACATTCATAGTTATGACTGCCGCCTCCTATTCAAAAATAATGGTTAACGTGCCTGATGCAGTAAAATTATCCCCTACGAGTTCGCTTCCTGAGCGCATGACAGGAACCGCTGAAAGGGATGGTAGTGAAGCCGCATTAATCAAAAAGGGTTCATTCAATGGTTGAGGTTGGCCATTTTTCTGAATTTGAATTCCTAATTTGCCATTATTCAACGGTGTCACCGTTCTTAATGTCGCATTATCAAATCCACTTCCCGCAGGTGTTCCTCCGAATATCAAGCTGATATCCCACGGTTGTGTCATATCGCCAACACAATCTAATTGAAAAGGAATAGATTGCTTGAAGGCGGTACCATTGATTTTTCGTACACCGACTTTACCGAATGAAACCTTTATCGGGTCGTCATGGCTTAATTGGCAAACAGGAGGAATAATTAACGTACCATCAAATGCCCAATTTGCTTGCGCTGAAGATATGGACATCACCATTATAAATCCTGCCATCCAATGCTTAATTTGATTGTTATTCCACATAATCATTCTCACTGATACTCAATTTTCAGTGTTGCCAGCGCTGTAAAAAATCCGCCATCGGTATTCGTATAATTGGCATTACTGTTTTTTACTGGAGCAACCTCCAAGGTTGGCAGCGCTGTATATAACACATTGAAAGGCTGGTTAATAACTTGCTTAGCATTGTTCACATAAAAGGAAAGCCCGAGTTTTGGGTTACTCGTTTTTAATGCGCCATTGCTATTAAATGATGTTCCATCACCGACAAGCGTGAGCTTTATAGCGTTTTTCGCTAGATTTGTGCAGCTGAGTCTCATCGGTACAGTACGCTTGTATTGAACTCCATCAATACGCGGAAGCAATATATCGCCAAAATGTATAGTTTCTTGTTGGTTGTTATTCAAAATGCACTCGGGCGGTGTCACCAATAATCGACCTTTTAGCTGGATACCAAGTGTTGCTGCTTGGCTTTGGCTAAACAGGCTAAGCATCATGCAGACCGAGAGAAGATAACGGAATAATTTCATTGATATCATCCTATTGGTAATCCAATACCATCGTGAGATTGCCCGTAAAATCCCCACCTGATGTTAAGTTTACTCCTGTAGGCTTAACGGGGACGGCATACAAAGCAGGCGAACTCCCATAATTAAAATTGAGTGTCGCACCATTACTAAGGCGGGTTCCATCACGGTAAATGGCAATACCTAAATTCGGGAGATTGGTTGTCACGGATGACTCACCATTAATTTGCCTATCAGTCCATTTCAGCGTCATCTTTAATGTATTCTTATATAAGCCATTACATATCAAGTTGTAATTAATAGGTGAGCGCCCATAAGTACCATCAATCTTTGCCTGATGTATATCGCCAAAATCTACCGAAGTCGTTGTTGCACCGCCAAGGGTACATTCCGGCTCACCGTATACCGTCACGCGGATTTGGATATTAGTGCTTAGGTTTGCAGCGATAGCATTGTAAGAAAAACTGAGTGAAATCAGAGCACCAAAGAGAATTACCCCAGCGAGGACAAGCGCTTTAAAGCATATCGTAAGAAAATAAGTTCCTCTCATCTCCATGCTCCTATTCATAACTTACCTGAAATCTAATTAACGCCTGATAAGCTCCAGCATTCAGTTGAGCGGAGGTACGTACCGGCGTTACATAGTAAGTTAATTGGTTTTGTCCAGGTGAAACCAACTGTGGTGTACTGTACTCACCTAAGTTAATTGGCGAACGCGCTGCATCACTTAATTGCAGGCCAATCCCTTGAACACCGATAACAGCTGCCAAGCGCGGGTCTTGAGTATCTATAGGAGCCAAAAAGCGGATCTTCATTGAAGGCATTTGTTGGCTCCACAAAAGATTTCCCTGTGCAGTACGGCTGCGGCTTTCACCACTTAGACAATCTTCTAAACGCAGTTCAATCGCAACAGGATGACCTGTTTGCCCGACATGCTGAAGCTGTCCGGTTCCCACAGTACCTAAATTAATAGTTTGATATGCTGATGACATTGCTAAACGACAAGCACTTTCCGTCAAGGCCCCATGGACATATAGCGTGCCATGTGAACCATCTACATCCCAGTTATCAACTTTATTTAGAGCTGTTCCCATCGCCATGTTACTGAATAAATTCAGCGCTAAACTTCCTAAGCCCACATAACGGAGCATCCTGCTTGTGTTTGCCATGATATTCTCCTGCTATCTCATCGCGCATTTCAAATCAGTCTATTTTTTTTCAGGTACCACATGGCAGCTATTTCCCTGACATGTAAACGACAGTGTTGGACGACCACCGTAATCATTGATATAGGTCAGCACAGGTTTATTACCTAATGCGTCTGCACTGACGTTCAGTGCTTTGCTGCTTTTTGGTGCCACCATCACTGGCTCAAACCCTGCGACCGTTTGTCCATTTTTGTTGGGAACAGCATCGACAAAAGAAACGTAATAGGCTGTTGGGTTATTAATCGTATACTGGTTACCTTGGCGAGTAAGAGTCACTTTTTCCTGCCATGGGTTATCCATTTGCTCACGTGTCGGAATGATGGCTTTCGGTCGATAAAACAATTTGATACGTGTTTGTAACGCCAGTTGCAGTGTATTGGGCTTATCACTTTTTGGTGGTATCTCACGCAAATTAAAGTAATACACGGATTCTCTATCTTGCGGCAGTGCCGCTGCACTTGGCAGTGCTTGGATTTTGATTTGGCTTTTTGCCCCTGGCTCAACACGTTGCACCGGTGGCAATACCGTAAATGGGTCGCTTATTTTTTCACCTTTCTCATTTTCCACCCAACCTTGAGCAAGATAAGGTAATTGTTTGTTTTCATTGCTGATATTTAAACTGATCGATTTTTCGTCTCCCGTAATAATCGCTCGAGTTCTGTCTAATGCAACTGCCGCTTGAGCAGAAGATAGCGTTGTTGAAGTCAACACAACGCCAGCCAATGCGAATACTGCTCTATGGGCATTTTTTTTGTTCATTAATTTGTTTTTCATCATGTTATTCATCATATTGTTATCTTCTATGGTTAAGGAGCACTCATCGCTCTTTGCGTACCACCATTTTTATTATTTTTGTAACCAGCGACTTGGTTCCTTTGGCGCCGTTCTTTCAACTACAGGCACAACCAGTTCTGCTGCTTTCGGCATTGCTTCTAATGCACGACTCGCTGATTGTGTTTTTATGGTCGCTGGCGATGCGGCTTTTGCTCCCGGTTTGTGGCACGGTAGTAACCAGCTTGCCTGTAAATATTCATCTTCTGGCAAGGTATCAGGGAGTGTGATTTCACACTGCACTTGGTCATCCCAACGAACTTGCAAGGTATCTTTTGCATTTAAACCAGTAAGATAGGTATTTCCATCATCACCCACCATACCGACTTGCTGACCACGACCGTTTAAGACTATTGCTCCGAAAGGTGGTGTGCTATTGTCCGATAGCCTTAACAACGCCATCGCACTGTTTCCTGCGACAACATCAAATTGACGGTAGCCAATTGCCCCTTCTGTTAAAGTGCCTTGCTTTATAGATTGAGACACTTGCGCTTCATCTGGTAATGCATTCAAATCAACGCTAATTTGGTTACGGTAATAGCTATTCACGTCACTAATAACGGCTTGTCCAAAGCGGTTGGTACGCACAATAGAGCCGTAACCACGTAGTGGAATATTAGGTACACCATCGGTATCAACAAATATGCGAGTACCGCCAATTTGGCTACCACGATGCAGTACGGCACCTTTCTCTGTTGCAGTGAAACCACCTTGCAAAGAGAACCCCGCAGACCGATAACGGTCTTGTTGGTATGTTGCGTTTGCGTTGAGCTGTGCTAAGTCTCCCTGATGAGTGTAATAGCCACTCACGAGCGCACCTGAACGCGCCCATCCGGTACTTAGCTGATAGTTATTTCTCTCATCGATGGTGCTGTAGTAACTCACACGCTGTGAGTTATCATTTTTATCCCAACTACTGTTATAACTAACGGAGCTTTTTTCACCCCAAGGCACTGTGAGTGACGCATATACGCCGTCATCATTACTTTCACGATAACGATTTCGGTAGGCCGTCAAGTTGAGGCTAAGATTCTTCCATTTACCAATATCAAAATAGCGCGCTAATGAAATACTATAGCGGTCGTTATCGGGTTGATCCCAATAGGTTTGATGGTAATAGTTGATGAACGCACTTAGCCCTAACTCGGAAAACTGTTGGTTATAAGAGATGGTATACATTTCTTTGCTGTTGTATTGGCGAGCACCTGTTTCCTGCGCATCCAAATACTCAGACATACTCATAAAACCTTGCTCAGAGAATCGATATCCAGCAAATGTCACTTGGCTGTTATAGGTATCAAAACGTTTAGAGTAACTTAAACGATACGAGCTTCCGCGATACGTTTTATCGCTAATATCACTTAAGTTGGTTAGATGCGCCCGGGCATGAGTAATATCGAATGACAATGCACCGAATACCATTAAGTCACGACCAATCCCTATAGCCGCGGATGCATAGTTTTCCGCACCAATTCCACCTCCATACAGTGACCAGCCGTTGTTAACCCCCCAAGAGAACTCGCCACTTGCAAAGGTATCGCCACTAACATGATGGCGCCAATTTGTTGGGCGCCCAGCGGCTAATTTGTAACGCAGTTGTCCTGGGCGTGTTAAATACGGAACACTTGCAGTATTGACAGTGAAATTCTGTGTTGAACCGTCTTGTTCTTTAACTTCAACATCGATTTGGCCAGCTAATGCATCATTCAAGTCTTGGATACGAAATGGGCCCGCAGCGACTTGAGTTTGATAAATAATTCGTCCTTGCTGGCTCACAATAACTGTCGCATTACTTTTTGCGACCCCAGTAATTTCTGGTGCGTATCCACGTAGATTGGGTGGAAGCATATTGGTATCGGTAACCAAACTAAGCCCTGTGAATCTGAAACTATCAAAAATATCAGAGGTTAAATAATCCTCACCTAAAGTGAGTTTTGCACCTAATGATTTGATTGCTCGGTAGACATAATAACGAGTCCAATCTAGTGATGTGGTCGTGCTTTGTCCTTGCTGCTTATCAATACGCATTTGCCAGTCAGCGCGAACACGCCAAGCACCCAAGTTAACACCAGCAACCCCATTACCGCTGGTACTGTAGTTGGTTTGTTGTCCTGAGCGGGTTTGCTGGCCCACTTGTGCATTTAAGTTGTAATCAAACAATGCGCCGGGTAACCCTTCTTCCCAGCGTGCGGGAGGATCCCAATTCTCAGCGGTATATTCGAGGTAGGCTTGCGGCAAACTAATATACATAGCCGAAGTCGCAAGGTCGGCTTTAACCTCAGTTCCGGGTAAACTTTCAAGTGATAAACACTGTCCTTCGTGCCACCACTTCAATGTCGACATCAATTCAGGCTTGATACCGAACTTTTCAACTAAAGCAGGGTTCAGGCAAGGGAGACTTTCATCCGACTCACCTTCAGGCGCATAGTAAAAGACAGTTTCTTCCGGCATGCTTTGCTTGTTTAAGAAAACCGTAAAACTGTATTCACCAGGCATGAGATAGCCTGGACGCGCAAATTGGCTTAAATCAATGTTGTTTCGATCATTGACGTCTAGCATATCCATATTAAATGTAATATCGGATGCGTGACCACCAAAGCTGATAGCCAGCGCGACTAAAAGCCCTAATCTGCAAGGCCGAGTTATCCGTAACACAGGCGTGTGAATGAAATTCAGGGTCATCATCTCGACCTTCTTTTGCGTTCTTTTATCCGTAATGTCATTTCGCTCGCGAAGCTCATCCTACAGGAGATCTTCATTTCTTAGAGGAACCGACTATTCATAATCCAGTTTGAAACGTAATTGACTGTAGTATTGACCTGATGCCAATGGGTGGTTGTTCGCTACCAACCGTAGCCGATAGGTGAGATCTTTTGTTCCAGCTGTTAGTGCGCTCACTGACATTCCTTGGCCTGGTATGGCAATTTCACCGTCTCCCTCACGTTGAATTTGTAATCCAACACCTTGAGCTTGTCCGTTTACTCCAAATAACCCCCTGTCATGGGAGCCATCGAATGTTACGCGAAAGTATTGCCAATTCGGTTTGTCAGGATTTTGGCGTTCAAGAACACAATTCACTAATCGGATAACAAAAGGGCGAGCAGGTCCTTGCCCATCACGGCGAATTTGAGTCAGCGCAATACTTCCCATATCAATAGTTTGATCACGGCTGCCGACATCAATTGCACATGCTGTTTCAATAATGCTTCCATTCATACTCACTGAGCCTTGAGCATGTGCAGTTGATACCGCAGTCAACGTGCCTATACTTAAGATCAATGAAAACACTCCACTGGTTATCGAATGATTCATTGCTTCCTCTCTTACACCCAATTCAGTCGGAATGAGCCAACAAATTAATTTGTTGGCTCAAGATGAATTACTCGTAAGACAGAGTGAAATCCGCTACTGAGCTAAAGTCACCGGCAGTGATAGTGTCGATATCGCCACCATTACCTTTTAAGTAAGCAGCGAAATTCAGTGTGTTGTTACCATTTTGAACTTGTTGGAATGGTGCAGCTGTTCCTAAAGTCACCACATTGCCGCTACCATTAGTGATCTGAACACCAGCGCCAGCACCAGTACCAACAATACCCAGTGTTTTATTGGTATTGTCGAAAGATGCAGCAGCACCACTAAAGGTTAATTGAACACCTTTAGTCAGTTTAGTGATATCACAGTTCTCTAAAGTGATTTCGAATGGACGTGGAGTTGATTTACCGCCATCAACTAATGCCATGTTAGAAATTTGGCCTAATTCAACTGTTTGGTCGATTGAGCTAGGAGAGATTGAGCATGGAGCATCGATAATAGCGCCTTTGAACGTTACTTTACCGTGGCCTTGATCAGCAGCATTTGCTGCAGAAGCTAAACCCAGAGCCATAAAAGTTGCCATTGCAATAGATTTCATTTTCATGAATATAAAGTCCTATGTTTTTTGTTAAATAAAGAATGAGTGTCAGTTTTCATTGCTCATTGCAGACACTCTATTTGCAATGAACTGGAAAAAAGCAAAGCACTAGTATTTGATTTAAAAAAATCAAATACTAAAAATTAAATTTAATTATTAATAATTAAAAATATATTTAGTCTTCTATTAAGAAAACTTGAATTGGTACTTTAAATAACTCAGATAATTGAGATAAAAAATCAATATTAATGTGATTAATGCCTGATTCATAACGAGAAATTTGCTGCTGACTTACACCGATATATCTCCCTAACTCCTCAGCAGTTAATTTCATTTCTTTTCTGTGTTTTTTTATTTTTTTTCCTACAATAATATTAAATGTTGGTTTTATTATATTTTCTGACATAAGGTTAAGCCTATTTCATAAATTGACTAGATCCTGAAAACCATCCTTCAGCTTTAAAATAACATTCCATATTATGGATATAATTTACTGAGTTATTTTGAAATCCAACGCCATCTAATAAACAATTAATATCAATATCAAGCGAGTTCGCAATTTGCTTAATTTGCTCTAGGTGTAGTCGAATAACGCCGCGCTCAATACGTGAAACATGTTGCTGTGAGCATAAAAGTAAGTCAGCTAGCTCAGAACCACTTAGCCCTTTAGCTCGGCGAGCTTTATGTATATTGCTCCCAACAATTTCTTTAGGAGATAAGTTAGATTGCATAAAATCCTCCTCATGAAACTGAATGATTTACTAATTTAACT
>NZ_JAMPQC010000016.1:0-229478 GCF_028482225.1 Providencia sp. PROV130
TGAGAGACTCGCTAAGATAGAAGCAGAGCGATTAGCGCAAGAAGAAGCTAAACGTATTGCTGAAGAAGCGGAAAGGGCAGAGCAGAAAGTCGAATAAATTTAGCAATATTATATTCGATTGTATAAAACCTGATAATGGAGTTAAAAAGATAATACCGCTTTAAAGTAAATAATAAAACGTATCATTATGCGGTGAATAAAAAATCCCCTTTTAATATACTTATTAAAGGGGGCATTAAATCGATTTTGCTTGCAGCAAGAGCATTATTTGAATGGAGTCGCATGAATGATTGCTAAAAATACATATACGGTATTAATTGGGAAAAAAATTAAAAAGTTAAGGATAGGGTCTGGTTACAAGTGTTTTCAGTTCGCTCAACTTATAGGTTGCAAGAGTGAGCAGCAATTGTACCGTTACGAAAGAGGGATAAATAAAATTGACATAGATACATTGATGTCAGCGTTAAAAGTATTAAATGTTGATGTTAGAGAATTTTTTGAACAGTTAGATGAAGAATTCATTCAAGAATCAACAGATAGCAATATGAATATATAGTTGTTATCAAATCAAAGCCGCAATATCTGCGGCTCGTTTTCACATCAAATATTTTTTTACTGGCTCAGGATAGTCATTGTCTGTTTTTTCCAAATACTCTCCGATCTTAGCGTACATATGTTCTGCAATATCACGAGATAAATAGGTTCGCTGTGCCGGTCTATCAATATCTTCCCACTCACGAGTTTCTTTGTTAATGGAACCATCAGCAAAAGTGATTTCCAGTACAAGAACTTCATAAGGGCTATTAACGCCTACCTTCACTTCTGTAATTCTAGGAACAATATCAACGTTGCTTTCACCACGATCATTTTTCATGCTGGTACCCATGAGTCATCAAGCCATATATTTTCGATAATTTCATTTATTTCTTTAGTCGCCTCATCAGTTTTAGCGCCAGTAACAACTAATGATGTTGACGAACTTAACGCTACCCTGACGTTTAGAGGACCGTATTTGTCACCAACCTTGTGTATCACTTGTTCACGTAGGGCATTGCGTACTTTTTCAGATGGCTTATTGTTGTTTTCTTTATCAAAGAGAATTTCAATACGTGGCATAATGTAACCTCTCATTTAACTGTTAATTCATACAGTGTATTTATATACAGTAAATTATCAAATTGCAAATCTTAATTGCCCCTAAAAGCATTCCCCAAAACTATTTATCACTACGATATAAATCAACGGGTTATATGTATAATTCAAACACTTAAAACCATAAATATTAAAGTTTAAATTTATTTAAAATCAATATGATATAGATTAATTGGGAATATACTGCTGCGCCATATGGGCTGGACTGAAGCGGCTGACCTAATCGTTAAAGGTATGGAAGGCGCAATTGCGGCTAAAACTGTCACTTACGATTTCGAACGTCAGTTAGAAGGCGCTAAATTACTGAAATGTAGCGAATTCGGCGATGCAATGATTTCACACATGTAGTTTATTACGTGGTGTAATTAATAACGGGAGCCTAATGGTTCCCGTTTTATTATGGTTTGATAATTTGGTACGGGCGCTTCAAACTCTTACTACACCCAAGTTTTCAATGTTTTTGTCTGTGTCACAGAAAATACTGCCACACATCTGTCTCATACAGATTTAAAATTAAATAATATCGCTATCAGGTTTAATTAAATTTGGTGGATAATATCTACCAGCACGTGGGTATATTTCATTTTATTCTCCCTCCATGTTTATTTAGAAAAAAGTAAATTCATAAATCGTGCGAATTCCTCTAAATCACAATCAATAAAATTAGCGCTATATGCGCTGATTGAATGATTTCGTGCAAATAGAACGCCAAATTTCATTTGTTTTTTTGTTGTATAACGAGTCACTACTAACAGTGATAGAACAATGTGATGTAGATAAAAAGGCCATTCGAGAGATTGAAGTGGGAAGGCATAAAATTGAATTATCTTAGAATGGAGTAACAGTATTTTTTAGTGTTTATATTAAACATGATATAAAATAGCTATACAGTTTGTTTAATAAAAAATGTTTTCTGGCTAACAAGTTTATTCACTGAATATAATGGGTGTTATGTCACCCTTTTGAGAGCGATAAATGAAATTTTTTGTTTTTTTAAAAGGATACTACTATAAAAGGATACTACTAGTAGTCTTCATTGCTCATCTATCATCTTGTGCTACTTTCAAAGGTGGTGATCCTATAGATGGAGGGGTAATCGATTATTTGGAGACTCAATATCCCGAAGATTCACATATCAGAACGATAGTGGCTAAAAGGGTCATCGAGTTAGATTTAGCTCAGATCCGATTTTTGGCACTAAGAGAATTTTGTGAGAGCAATGGCGGAAATTTTCAGCAATCTTATATTTCTTTGGCTTGGTGCTTGAATAAGAACAATGAACCTACATTCATAGTGCACTCTTCTAGGCGCGACTATATGATCGCAGTGGTTGAAAGAAATAAAGGGATTAGCGTTAATGAATGGATAGATTCCGCTAAAGATATTTTCCCAGCTATATGGAAGAACCCTAATGAAAATAATTAAAAATAAATTGCTTCATTATTTATTTCTAATAACGACTATATTCATTGTTTCTGGTTGCTCAAATGGTAAATTGCGCCTAGGGGAGCCAAGAAATAATGGCACTATACAATACATTGAGAAAAACTTACCAGGCGCAGCTGGTGGGATGACAGACAGCGGCCCAATTTCAATACTTAATCTTCGTGAGGATATTTTTTTAAAACTAAAAGAATATTGTGAAGAAAAAAATTACACATTTGAAAACCCATTATTATCTATGGGATGGTGTATTGATAAGGGTAGCATACCTGTGTTTGTTTTTTATGATAGTTTGTATGGGATGAGCATTTATGAGCGTTCAGCGGAAGGTACTGAAGAAGAATGGATAGCCTATACTAAAAACAGATTCGGTATACTTTGGGTTATGTCAAATGTAATGAATTCAAATTAATTATTGGCTCTGGTGAATATGATGAGATGAAATAACGGGGGAAATAATTCGTCAAAGTGGAACTATGCTACTGAGAGCATTTATACTGTATCTAATTAATGCTCTCAAGGTAGCGATATGAGTGATTTTATGATTTTTATTTTAGTTTTGTTTATTTGCGTGGCTATGATGCGCCATCAAGTAAAATCAATGGCCACATATAAACACTTTTTGTTATTTTTTATTGGCATATCAATAGTAATGGTTGTCTACATTGTAAATGCTATATATATGTGGCTGAAATTTGACCTTACTCTAGATTATTGGTTAGTTCTTACTTTATCTATAGTGCTTATAACTTCTGTATTTTCCCTCATTAGAATACTTAGAGATTGATTATATTTAATTCTACAAATGCTATTCATTGAGTAGAATTTGGTATACCAGATTAACTACCTATGACTGCTTTCATTGCTTCGTTTTGTTTCGCAACTGCACTCAGGTAGGCGGGACTCGATTTTAAATTATCATGATGGTTAATAACATTTTGAGGTATTTTGAATCCTAAATTCAAAGCCCATTGAGTCGTTTGGAAAAGGAAAATATCGGCGATAGAAAATTTATTATTAGCGATGAATACATTCCTGTTTAATGCTGAGGAAAGAACTTCAATCGATGAAAGGTATTCTTCTTTAGCTATAGGGATTATATCAACAACTCTCTTTGACTCGGGAAGAAACATTGAATGCTTTAAGATGGTCCATAGTGGGGATTCAAGTTCGTTAATGATAAAAGCAAGCCATTGGTTTATTAAAGCTTTTTCATTGATATCAATTGGAGATAAAAGGTTGCTTCCATACTTCTCAGATAAATAAGTACAAATAGCGGAAGATTCAAAAAATACTAAATCGCCATCGACAAGAGTAGGAACTTTCATTGTAATGCTTGGATTATCTTTATTTTTGTTCATCACATCAAAAAAGATGCATTTGTATTCTAAACCAAGAGCTTCAGCTGTCCACGTTACACGAATAGATCTAGATTTAGGGTAAGTATAGATTTCCATCATTAGCATCCTTTTAGTTAATTTTTTACTCTAGTATATAATCAACTTATCTCAAATTAGACCAGTAGTGTTTATAGAAAGCTCTTGGGAAGACGACAGGTAGAAAAGAATTCTGTTTCTCGCTATTTCTAGATAACAGATATAATCAAATCTCTTGTGATGTAGAGATTTAATTATGATTGTTATTTTGAAAGTGCTGCAAAGATTGCCGTTTCCATTTTTTCAGGGGGTGTATTGGGTGCAAAGCGCTTGAGCGGGGCGCCGTCACGACCAATTAGAAACTTAGTAAAATTCCACTTAATCCTCTTACCTAACAAACCGGGCAGCGCGTTCTTAAGATAGTGAAACACTGGATGTGTAGCGGCTCCATTGACTTCTATTTTCTCGAACATCGGGAAACTTACACCATAGTTAATGTAGCAGGTTTGTGCGATTTCATCAGCGTTGCCAGGTTCCTGCTTCCCAAACTGATTGCAAGGGAAACCTAGCACCACCAAACCTTGGGCGGCGTATTTCTTGTAGAGTGATTCAAGTCCACCGTATTGTGGAGTAAAACCGCAATGACTGGCTGTATTAACGACTAGAACCACCTTACCTGTGTAGTCTGCCATAGAGACAAGCTGACCACTAAGACTTCTAGCTGTTAGTTGGTAAAAGGTATTCATATTCTAGTCCTCAAATGTGTGCGATGTAGCATTGAAGATATTGATGATACAGTTTAGTGCTTTAATTTTATTATTTACATAAATAATTATTCGCAATTGCCATCTCGATTTTTGTCATAAAGCTTAAGAAATTACAGCTTGTGATAATCATAACCTCTATGAACTTAATCAGCTCCAGCGAGAATTTGACGATCTTTCTTTCAGGAACAGGGGCAACTTTGAGCAATATTTTCCCTTTCAGTTTTATGGGGGGAATAAGTTCAGTCTACTGCTGCAACGGATTGCTGGAGCGTGGACTTATAATCTTCGTTATGCTTTTTTGATTTAAATCAAAGTTGCATGCTATTTGCAATTTATTAATTGACCATTAATTATCCTTTAAATTATAAATGATAATGATACTAATTATTATTATCATAAAGGTTAACTATGCGTACGGATATTAATGGAACATTTTTACTCAGCTCATTAGCGCTTTTTGTTAGTCAAGGCGCCTTCTCTGCATCAACGCCTTCACCGCGTGCCCATATTGATGCCAGTGAAACGATGGTTGTCACTTCAACTCGAAGTGAAAGTAGTTTATGGAATAGCCCAGTAACAATGCAAGTCATTGATAAGCAACAGCTTGATAGTTCGACAAACATAGCGCTAGCAGATGATTTACGCGATATTCCAGGTGTTGAAATTACCGATAATGCCTTAGCGGGACGTAAACAAATTCGTATTCGTGGGGAAGCATCTTCTCGAGTATTGATCTTAATTGACGGGCAAGAAGTCACTTATCAACGGGCAGGGCAAGACTATGGTGCTGGCTTGCTTATTGATGAATCCGCATTGGAACGAATTGAAGTGGTGAAAGGCCCCTATTCAGTACTTTACGGCTCTCAAGCTATTGGTGGTATCGTTAATTTCATAACCAAAAAAGGTGGCAATAAGCCATTGGGTGGCACTGTTAAGGCGGTATATAACTCCGCAACGACAGGGTGGGAAGAGTCAGCAGCAGCATGGGGGAGCATAGGCAAGTTTGATTATCGGCTCAACGGAAGTTACTCCGATCAAGGTGACAGAGATACTCCTGAGGGGCGCCTAAAAAATACAAACCATCGCAATAATAGCCAAGGTATGTGGTTAGGTTACACCGAAGGTAAACATAAATTTGGTCTTTCCCTTGATAGATATAAATTGTCGACACAAACATGGCATGAAGACCCAAGCTATGAACACTTCAGTGTCAAAATTCCTGATTTAACTCGTGAAAAAATTGGTCTTTTTTATGATTATCAAGCGGATGGTGAATATATTAAAAATATTCATTTAGATGCTTATGAACAAACTATTGAGCGTGATTTTGAAAATAAGCTGGCAGTTGTGACACCAACAGGGAGCCCAATGATTGGCGATTTACGGGTGGCTAATCAGACTCAATCGAATGACAAACAATATACTCAAGGGATCACACTACAAACAGATATTACATTACCCGCGAATAATCAACTGGTTGTGGGAGCTCAGCTTCAGCGCGACCGTGTAAAGCAGTCTTCAAAAAGTTCAACAGAATCCCAAAGCTCAACGCAGTTCCCTCCTGCCGTCAATTATACAAAAACCAGTGATTCACATAATCGAACAGAGCAAACGAATTGGTCAATATTCGCTCAAAATCAATATGCTTTTGCAGATGATTGGAAGTGGACATTAGGGGCGCGGCAGTATTGGTTAAGTTCGGAGTTGTTAAGTGGTTTTGAAAACACAAATCACTCAACAACGGGGAACACTTATTATAACCTTAAAAGCTCAAAAACTCATGATAATCAATTTATTACATCAACAAGCTTACGATATTCAGGGTTTGAGAATACAGAGCTGCGTATCGCATTCGCTCAAGGTTATGTATTTCCAACATTGAGCCAGTTATTTATGCAAACCTCAGCGGGGGGAAGTATCAATTATGGAAATGAGGGACTGAAAGCTGAGCGTTCTAATAACTATGAAATCGGTGCGCGTTATAACGGTAATCAATGGTATATCGATAGCGCTTTATATTATTCCGAAGCGAAGGATTATATCGCCTTAGTCACATGTTCAGGGCAGTCAATATGCAGTGGAAACAGTAATTCTTCACGAACACGATATCACTATTATGACAATATCAATCGTGCAAAAACATACGGGCTAGAAATGACCGCCGAATACCAAGGGTGGGATATCACTCCCTATGCCACAGGGAATTATTTACGTCGTCAATTTGATGGTGTGAATATAAAAACTTGGGATACCGGAGAGCCTAATGTTAGTGGGCGCTTTGGGGCTAAACATCAACTGATTTTAGACCAAGTGAACTTAACCTCAGATTTATATCTTCGAGCCGCTGCAAAAGCACAGGATAAAACGGGTGAAAAGCCAACAAGCACAGCAGGCTGGGCCACTCTTAACCTTGCGTTTAATACAGAATTTGGCTCAGACGATCAGTACCAAATTAACTTATCGTTAAATAACTTAACCAATAAAAAATACCAAACTGCCCACGAATCAATCCCTGCTTCTGGTTTTAGCGCTGCAACAGGCTTTGTATGGAAATTCTAAAAATGAAAAAAATGATAGCGGCACTATTTGTACTCAGTTTTTCAATGGTGAGTGCTGCGAGTGAAAGAATTGTTGTGGCAGGAGGCTCTCTCACTGAGTTGGTATACGCTTTAGGTGCTGGAAACCAAGTGGTTGGTGTTGACGAAACAACCACTTGGCCAGTAGAAACAGCAAAATTACCTCATATTGGTTATTGGAAACAGTTAAGTACTGAAGGGATTTTATCTTTGCATCCAACGTTGTTTATCACTTGGCAAGATGCAAGCCCTCAACTGGTTTTTGAACAGCTAAAACTGCAAAAAGTCAGTGTATTAACGTTACCTCGAATACCAGCCACAGTTGAACATATGTATCTCAATATTCATACCTTATCGGAGGTGTTACATAAACCGGAACAGGGGAATGCGTTGGTTAATCAGTTACGTAGCCGGTTGGATAATATTGCTCAACTGAATGAAAAGAAAGGCAAAAAAATCAATGTGCTATTTATTCTTTCCGCGGGTAGTAGTGTGCCACAAATTGCAGGGAAAGGTAGCGTTGCCGATATCATTTTGACACTGGCGGGTGCGAACAATCTTGCACAACATACACAGTACAAAAGTTATAGTGCAGAAGCTCTGATTGCGGCAAACCCTGAAGTGATCATTGTAACCAGCCAGATGGCAGAAAAGGGACTTAACCAACTAGAACAAGTTCCCGGACTTACCCGAACTTCTGCTTGGAAAAATAAACGTATTGTGAATATCGATCAGGCACTCATTTTAGGTATGGGGCCTCGAATTGCGGATGCCGTCGAGATTTTACACCACAATCTTTGGCCAGATGAAACGGATAGTGAGTGATAATATGAAATATGATATTGATTTATCGCCTTATTTTGCATTAGAAGGCCATCAACCATTTAAAGATAGGCATGCAACAATGCCTTGGCGCGGGGCGGTACCAATTAGTGCT
The DNA here is from genome assembly GCF_028482225.1 of Providencia sp. PROV130. Lineage (NCBI taxonomy): Bacteria > Pseudomonadati > Pseudomonadota > Gammaproteobacteria > Enterobacterales > Morganellaceae > Providencia > Providencia sp. PROV130. The sequence goes on from NZ_JAMPQC010000016.1 coordinate 8,252, forward strand.
GATAAACGCCAAGACACATGGCAGAAATTAACCAATTCGACGTTTGAACCACGTAAGCGATTGGTGTACCTGCATATTCCTTTTTGTGCAACACATTGTACTTTCTGTGGTTTCTACCAAAATCGCTATGATGCCTCTGAAAGCCATATTTATACAGAGTATTTGATCCGGGAAATTGAAACGGAAGCTGACAACGTATTACACCAGTCTGCCCCGATCCATGCTGTTTATTTTGGCGGTGGAACCCCCTCTGCACTTTCTGCTAATGATTTAGCGCGTATTATTAATGTGTTACGCCTTCGTTTACCATTAGCCCCTGATTGTGAAATAACCATTGAAGGGAGAGTTCTTAATTTTGATGATGCACGTATTGATGCATGTCTAGATGCAGGAGCAAATCGTTTTTCAATTGGTATTCAGTCATTTAATAGCAAAATTCGCAAAAAAATGGCCCGGACATCAAATGGTGAGGAAGCTCGGAAATTTATGGAAAAACTGTGCCATCGAGATAGAGCGGCGGTGGTTTGTGATTTGTTATTTGGTTTACCAGAGCAGACAACCGAGTTTTGGGGTGAAGACCTGAGAATTGCAAGTGAGATTGGCCTAGATGGTGTCGACCTTTATGCACTTAACTTGATCCCAAGTACGCCACTTGGCAAAGCGGTTGAAAATAATCGAGTCACAGTTCCTGATCCTGCCAAGCGTCGTGACTTGTATTTACAAGGCTGCGAATTTATGGATAAACAAGGCTGGCATTGCATCAGTAATAGCCACTGGGCGCGGACAACACGGGAACGCAATTTATATAATTTGTTGATTAAACAGGGGGCTGATTGCTTGGCGTTTGGCTCTGGTGCAGGGGGCTCTCTCAATGGATATTCATGGATGGGAGAGAGGAATCTGACCTCATACTATGAAGCAATCAATGCGAAAAAAAAGCCACTCATGATGATGATGCAGACGACCGATCCGCAGTATCAATGGCGCCATCGCTTACAGGCTGGTATTGAAACAGCGCGAGTTGTACTTGAACAATTTACCCCTCATGCACAAATGCTGTTTCCACTCTTACAGCAGTGGCATCAATCAGGATTAACACAAGATACTTCGACGGATTTAAGACTAACGAATGAAGGCCGTTTTTGGGCAAGTAATATTCTTCAATCACTTCAAGAGATTATCGTGAATCTTAATTCTATCCAATTCACGCAAGAAAAAATATCGTAAAGGAACATTTAATGAGTAATGTAGCGTTAGCTGATTTTTTGAAAACAGAGCCCGATGGAACATTAGAAACTATTGCAAAACAATATGATACCACCTTATTGGATGTAGTAAGACATTTGCCAGATATAGCTTTGACGACAGGAAAACATTTTGACTTGATTTGGGATGCTGTCCATACATGGGGCAATGTCACCACGCTGGTTCATACGCAGGATGTTATTTTAGAATTTTCAGGTGAATTACCTTCAGGTTTTCATCGCCATGGTTATTTTAATTTACGTGGCAAAAAAGGCATGACAGGGCATATCAAAGCTGAAAATTGTACCTATATTGCACTGGTTGAACGAAAATTTATGGGAATGGATACCGCCTCGATTTTATTTTTTAATCAATCAGGAGATGCCATGTTTAAAATTTTCTTAGGGCGTGATGAACATCGCCAATTATTACAGGAACAACTTGAAGCTTTCCGTTTATTAGTTAAGCAACTTAAAGAGAATAATTAATGGCAAAATGGTTAGTTTTTGGCGCTGGTGGGCAGGGTGTTGGCAACATGATTGCTCAACTGGCAATCGCGGATAAGCAGTCAGTGGTTGCGGTCGTTCGTAATGCAGGAGCCGCCGATAAACTATTAGCGATGGGTATACAGGTATTTGTCGGGGATGCTTGTGACAACCAGGTGGTCACGGAGGCATGCCAAGCTGCAGGTACTCAGGCGACTGTGGTTTCTACCATAGGTGGGGCGCAGGATTATTTAGCTCATCGCACAATCATTGATAATGCTGAGCAAGCAGGTATTACTCGCATGGTTTTAGTGACATCGTTAGGGTGTGGGGATTCATGGCCTTATTTGTCATTGCGCGCTCGGACTGCATTTGGTCAAGCTGTTCGTGAAAAAACGTTAGCTGAATCATGGTTACAAACAAGCTCTCTTGATCATGCCATTATTCGTCCTGGTGGCTTACTCAATGGCGATGCAACTGGAAAAGCAATTCTACAACAAGGTATTGAGGTGCATGGCTTAGTGATGCGAGCCGATGTTGCTGCGTTAGTATACCAACTAGGTCAACAGCCAGAGCTGAAAAAACAAATTTACAGTGTTATTCAACCAGATTTAGCACCTGCTTGAATTAATTGCGGCCAATTTGGTTAAGGCCGCCTTATTTGTCGTGAGTTAATGGAATATGAATGAGTTACGTGCATCTTCTTCTGTATTGTTAGGGTTGACTGTCGTTTTAGGAATATTAGTTTTTATTGCATCAGGACAAGGCGCAATTAAGCTCTCATTTGCCTCTTTGCAAGATGAACAATACCGTGATATTTGGCTTAATATTCGTCTACCTCGAGTATTGCTGGCGGTTTTAGTGGGAGGGGCTCTTGCCGCATCAGGTGTAATTATGCAAGGCTTATTTCGTAATCCTATGGCAGACCCTGCTTTACTCGGCGTCAGTAGTGGGTCGGCACTAATGGTTGGCATTGCCATTGTCATTCCATTCTCTTTTCCAGCGATTTTAATTCTTTATGAGCAAATGATTTATGCCATCACTGGTAGTTTGATTGTTTGCGCTATTATTTATCTGATTAGCCGTCGTTACACGCATGGTGGCGTGATGCAGTTATTATTAGCAGGGATCGCAATCAATGCATTATGTGGTGCCGCAATTGGTGTATTGAGTTATGTAGGAGATGAGCAGCAATTACGCCAACTAACTTTATGGATGATGGGTAATTTAGGACAAGCGCAATGGCCGACCTTGTTGGTTTGTGTTTCATTTATTTTCCCTGCCTTAATCGCTGCAAGTTACCTGAGCCAGCGGCTCAATCTTCTGCAACTTGGTGATGAGGAAGCTCATTATTTAGGTGTGAACGTAAAACGAACTCGCCAGCAATTGTTGTTAATTAGCTCATTATTAGTAGGAGCAAGCGTTGCTGTTAGCGGAGTAATTGGCTTCGTCGGGTTAGTTATCCCCCATTTAGTGCGCATGACGATAGGTGCAGATCACCGTTGGTTATTACCATGTTCAGCGCTTGCAGGGGCTTGTTTATTATTAGGAGCAGATACATTAGCGAGAACAGTGGTTCAACCAGCGGAAATGCCAGTAGGATTACTAACCAGTTTAATTGGCGGGCCTTATTTTCTTTGGTTAATTTTACGTGTACGGAGAATGGCATGATTATCGCGAAAAATTTGAACTATAGCGTGGGCAATAAAAAATTAACCGATAACGTCTCGTTAGTTTTACCTGACGGTGAAATTGTCGCAATTTTAGGCCCTAACGGAGCCGGTAAGTCGACACTTTTACGCCAATTAACAGGTTTTTTACCTTCAGATAGTGGTGAGTGTATGTTGTTGGGGAAATCTCTTAAAGAGTGGCAACCCGAGGCATTAGCTTGTGTTCGAGCCGTTATGCAGCAAAATAGCAATATGGCTTTTTCTTTTCGTGTGCGGGAAATTGTTCTAATGGGATGCTATTTGTCTCCTTCATTAAAAAAGAAGGATAATGCTCAATATATTATGGAATTGTGTGACTGTGCGAGTTTAGCTCACCGTGACTATATGAGCTTGTCAGGAGGAGAGCAGCAACGGGTGCAATTGGCTCGGTTATTGGCTCAGCTTTGGGAGGATGAACCTGTATCTAAATGGTTATTTTTGGATGAACCGACATCAGCGCTCGATATTCACCACCAACAACATCTTTTTCGCTTGCTACGGCAACTAGTCAATACACGAAAAATAAATGTGTGCTGTGTATTACACGATTTAAATCTTGCAGCTCGCTTTGCTGATCGCATTATTTTAATGCATCAAGGGCAAATTATTGCTAATGGATCCCCTAAAGGAATTTTAACCCAGCAGCAAGTGAATACGTTGTACCAAGCCGATATTTCAGTTATTGATGACCCTCATTGCGGAGTGCCTTTCATTATATTAAATCCTTAGTCCTCTAGCTAACAAGGAGCGGCCTTTTTACTGGAACTATCCAAATTATTGCGCTTCATGCAGCCAGCCGCTAGCTTTTTTGCATTTCTTGTTCGCTTGATTTAGGTAAAACAATTGTTTTCTTCAAGTTTAAGTATGAGGCAAATCAGGGTCAGAAGGTTAAAAGGCTAGTAGGAGCCAAGCCTTCTGACACAAGTGGTATTATCTAGTTTTTCAAATAAACATTTAATAATACATTTATATTGATATTAAAAATTTTAGATATGGATATTAAATGGTCTGCATAAATTGAAGTGTCCCCATGCTCATACTCTATGTAATGATTTTCTGTAATATTCAGATGGCTTGCCATTTCATGAGTCGATATCGTACTTTTTACTCTTATAGTTTTTATATATTCACCAAGGTTCTTATTCCTTTGTGTGATTTCTTTCATTATTATTTTTTTATCTGGCATATTGGTGTTGTGCAGTATTTTTTATTTGAGAATAAATATCTTCATAAATAAAGATATTGGTTTCTATTTGGTGATGAGTTAGAGTATAATTTTAATCCTAAATCAATAATCTCACCTTCACTCTCCAATTCTTTTAATAAAGAAACAAAGAAGGATTCTACACTAATATTTAATTGTATTAAAAATAGTAGAATTAGACTGAATGATATAGTATTAACACCATTTTCGTAACGTGAAACCTGTTGTTGGCTGACATGAAGTAATTTGCTTATATCTTCACCGGTCAGGTCATTTTCAATTCGTTTCTGTCTTAAATAATTTCCAATTAAGATGTTTACTTTGCTATTTAAAATAGCACGATCCATATTAACTCCTATAATGAGTAAGAACTTTCTGAGATAAAAAATTAGTCAAATAATAATACTAAGTACAATCGTTTAAAACGCTCAATGGTATATTTTTCATAGGTACAATCGATTGAAATGGAATAATCAATCGTTTGATTTTAATCTTCATTTTGTTATAAATGGATGATAAATAAAAATTAAATTGGTTTTTGTTGTTTTTTTAATATTGCGACATAAATGAATTGATAATCGTAAATACTCGTATGAAGAGTATTTGCAATTTCATTTTTGTATGATACTTTGAATATTAATTTTAATGATTAAATTATGCTTATTGTTTAGTGTTTTATTTATTCTATTTTTTATTCTATATTTCCATTTAATTTATACATATATAAATATTCTTATTTACAATGTCATATCATGTTTGTAATAAAATATTACCAACTGAAATGTTTTGTTACAAATTAATTGATTGGATAATAATAAATCAGTCCGAGAAATTTTATTATGTACGGATTTTACTGTAAGTAATAACGAACCTATATTAAATCTAGTCGTGATTATTTAGAATATCGGCAGTGGTTTTACATACTTGAGTAAATTAATCGTGAAGGGTGAAATTTTCCTGTCTCGTTTCAATATGGAACGATGCGTTTGTTATTCATTTGCTGCTGAAAAATAAAACGGTATAACCATTCATGTTTTCAAAGGTAAAGATTATCTTTAGTGTTTATTGTTATATTCTTTAAATAATTACTTCCTATGTGAATTAAATTGGTGCGTTTTTAACTAAATGTAAAAATCAGCACACTCAAATATTAACTTTCTTATAAAGTAATGGGTAAATATACATATTAAAGATTGATTAAATACACATAATTGATGTTTTATCAGTTGTAATTTCTGTATCAGATTTTATCTGCCATGATAGATACAACATCGAATGATAATAGCGAATTTTAACCGAAAAGGGTTCATGTAAGTGCAAAACAGATATGGTTTTCTTCAAAGGATAAGCAAATCACACGCTAAATAGGGGTTATGATTGCCCTAAACGTATATTAGGAATACATTACAAGCAATTAATTTCAGGAGTGGTAGCTTGCTGTGTACACCAAAATTTTGCGAGTTTTATGTGTTTTATTGTTGATATTATTAGCCTTTATCATAGGTGTTTCAATAAACTTTAGTAAAAAACCAACCCTTATTGATGGCGCTAAACAAACAGTAGTGGATTTTATGCACCAACCGAAAGCTGCTGACATGAGAAATGTTAAATTCTATTCACATGGTTCAATGATGGGTCATAAGGTTGTTGGAGATGTATGTGGTGAAGTATTTACATTTAAAGATGATTTACCATATAAGTATAAGCGGTTTATTGTTGAAGTTGCTGCTAATCATGAAGGCCAGTGCGTGTTTTCCATTCCTTTATTTGATTTCGAGGGGGAAATGATCTCTGAGCCGGATTTTCAGAAGATTTGGGATAATCGATGTCAGTAATTAAGCACATTATTCACTACAATGGTGTTGTGGTTGCTTGGGATCATTAAAGTGATTTCTATTTAGTAACTGTTCTTTGTTAATTTATCGTTCGAAAAATAAATATCGGTGCGATAGTTCCTCTAGAAGATTCACTGGTAATATTCTTGTTTTCATAAGAATTTTAGTAAAAAAACTACTTTAAGTATAACTGCATGAATAAAGATATTGTTACAGAGTGAGCGAGAAGGCGTATAATTCTGTAGGTAAGTAATTTTATTTAATCATCATTGATGAGATGGAATGATAAAATGAACAGAAGTGAATTGATTGATTATATTCAGTATAATTATGGTGTGGAGCCTGAAAGTCCATGGATGAAGTATCCTGAATATATTGTTTTTAGACGAAAAAATAACGCAAAATGGTTTGCAGTTATTATGTGTATTTCATCTAAAAAATTAGAAATAAATAAAAATGAGGAGGTAATTAATATTATCAACCTTAAAGCTCCTCCTGAACTTATTGGTTCATTGCGGTTAAAAGATGATATTTATCCAGCGTATCACATGAATAAAGAGCATTGGATTACGATAAAGTTGCCAGGGCGCCTTACTGATGATGAACTCAAGGAGTTAATCGAAGATAGTTATAGGTTAACAGCATAGTATTTCATTATATTGCTAGACTATCCCATCCGTGGGAAAAGTTTCCATACTAATTAGTTAAGCATTCTTGCGATGATAAACAATCGAGGAAATGGCATTAAAACATGGCCATTATCTTGTGTTGGGTAAGCTTCTGTTAATAATTCATGGTAACGCGCGAGAAATTGTTCGGTTTGTTTTTTATCTAGGTTTTCAACGTAGGGTCTTAATCCTGTCGCGCTTAACCAATCAATGATTGAATCAATAGATGGCATGACGTGATAATAAGTCGTTTGCCATATATCAACAGAACAATGGGCTGCTGAAAGCAAATCATAATATTCAGCTATTGATAAAAGCGCTGTTCTATTGACGGCGGAAATAGCTTGCTCACTGGCCACTTTGCGCATTAAAGCATGTGTGGGTTCATTCCAATTATTTGGCATCTGGATGGCTAAAATACCGTTGCTTTTTAATTGATTAACTAGATGAGGGAATAATAGGTTGTGATCAGGTAACCATTGTAGCGAAGCATTAGCAAATATAAGGTCCTGTTTGATTTCAGGAACCCAGGTTTCAATGTTTGCATCTATAAACTGGCAGTCAGGAAGGTTCTTTTTCGCTTCAACTAGCATGGCAGGAGAGTTATCGACCCCAATTATTCTTGCTAATGGGTATATTTCACGAAGTATTTGAGTTGAATTACCCGGACCACAACCTAAATCGGTTAAATTACATACGTTATCGGCATGAATATGGCTGATTAAGTCGTATGATGGACGCGTTCTTTCCTGTTTAAATTGCAGATACAAATCTGGGTTCCAATCTTGCATGTGCTAGCCTCATTGTTTTATTGAATAATTAAATCATAATTTATGGCCTAAGATATTGTCTTTCTAGTTAAATATGTATTGATCGAGTTCCCATCATGGCGGCTTGGCCGCCAACTTTCACTTGAGTAATATTTTTCGCTTGTGAGTGAATGTTGACTTGAATCGATGAGGAGCATCCCATGGCACGACCTTGCTCAAATAGAAATTGAGTTTCATTTGGTAAGACATAATTGACCAAATAGCAGCCAAGCGCTCCGCTAGCGCTGCCTGTTGCCGATTCCTCATTTATTCCATAGAGCGGTGCGAAATTTCGACAATGTGCTGTGATTGAGGTGTCTTGATTTAACTCAAATACATGAAAGCCGATAGCATTTGATTCTCTACTTATTGTGGTTATTGCGTCATAATTAGGCTGTAGTAAATCTAAATGACCTGTTTTTACAGGAATTATAATGTCGGGTAATCCAGTTGAAATTATCATGATAGGTAAGCTTGTTTCAGTGATAATTTCACTCGTTATGCCAAGGGCTGCTGCAACTTCATTGATATTAGGCCCATCTCGCAGGGTGGGTAGCGCCTGCTCCATAACGATATTGTTCGGGCTAACAGACACACTTAGAATACCGGCCTTGGTTTTTTGGGTGTAACACCCAGAGGAAATCAGCTTAAGTGACGCTAAAGTAAAAAACACCGCTAATGTGGCATGACCACAAAAATCGACTTCACCTTCGGGGGTGTAGAAATCTACTTCAAAATCAGTTTGTTCACCATTATAGACAAATGCTGTTTCTGAAAAACCGACTTGTTGCGCAATAGCTATTTTTTGTGAAGTATTGAGTGCTGGCGGGTTGAGAACAACACCAGCAGGGTTACCACCAGTATTATTTTGTGTGAAAGAATTTACAAGGTATACCTGAATATCTTGCTCAATTTCGCCGGTATTTTTAATTTGCATTTATTTTCCCGAGTTCTAAATAGATATCTTAAATTTTCGAGTGTACCTTACTCGTTGGTTTAAATTTAATAAGAGATAGAAACGCCATATTAACATTAACGCATTGTGTAATAGAGTCATTATGATGCTATTTTTTATTGATAGTTTAATGAACTCATAAATAAAGTATTAATAACCTGCTTAAACTAACATAGTGATGATACTTCACTCAAAATGACATAAAATTTAGTTGAAGTTGGTTAGGAATTTGATATAAGGTGGATGATATTATTTTTGATTTAGGTGAAAATGACTAGATTATGTGCTGATATAACTAACGCAGGAGAAATAACTTATGTTTCCAGAGTACCGCGATTTAATTTCTCAACTTCGTCAATCAAACCCACATTTTCGTGCTCTTTTTGAAAAACATAATCAGTTAGACCATGAAATTGCAAGATTGGAACATTCAGACCGAAGAGGGTATGGCGATGAGGTGGTTGAGTTAAAAAAACAGAAACTACGATTAAAAGAAGAAATATATAAAGTACTTAAAAACCCTGATGAAGAGTAAAATTTTTATTTATATGGCAATAAATTTTATTATTGCCTAGAAGTAATCGTATAATTTAACCATTAGAACAATGTTCAAAGTTATGTTTAAGTTGTTTAATGGCATACTTTTCTATATCCCTTAAACTCATATTCATGGTATCCAAACCTTTTATATCCATTTTAAGTGCATGAACAGAGCTATCATCACCGAGTAAAGTTATATGTAACCCTGTAATCTTTGTGTTTTCTTCTAATATATTTACTTGAGTTAGATTAAATCGCATAAAAATACCTTTTATAAAAGTTATAATTATTAATTAATCTACTCTAATTGCATGTTTATTTCCTTTACAAATAGTTAAAGATTGTAACTGTCATTTATCTTAATATTGTCATAATAGAAATAAAATCCCTCAATACTTATTAATTAAGTCGTGAGGGATTGTTGTTTACTTAAAGTTTATTCTTTATAAATAGATACATGAGGGATACCGTCATTACCTATGGTTCCACGGTACATACCTTCTGAATTAAATTCCATTGCGTAATTGCCAGATTTATCCAACACAATCACACCGCCACTGCCTCCGATAGCTTTAACGTCATCGAGTGCATTACGAGATGCATCAGAAAGGCTGGCTTTATTATATTTTACCTGTGCTGCAATATTATGAGCCGTAGCTGTTCGAATAAACATTTCTCCAGAGCCTGTTGCGGAAACAGCTACGGTATTATTATCTGCATAATTTCCTGCACCAATAATAGGGGAGTCGCCAACGCGACCATACCGTTTGTTTGTCATACCCCCTGTTGATGTACCAGCTGCAAGGTTACCTTGTTTGTCTAAAGCAACAGCTCCAACAGTGCCATATTTATAATCGTATAACATAGGGTCTACAAATAAGGCAGCTGTTTTCCCATCATGATCTAATACGACTTTTTCTTTTTCTTTCGCTTTTTGCAATTGCTTCCAGCGAAAATCAGTACGGAAATAAGCTGGATCGACAATTTCAATGCCTTGCTCAGCAGCAAATTGCTCAGCACCTTTAGAAACCATCATCACGTGAGGGCTTTTTGTCATAACAGCATAGGCGGCATTGATTGGGTTTTTGATAATGGTAACACCAGCAACGGCGCCTGCTTTCAGGTTACTACCATCCATTATTGAGGCATCCATTTCATTTTTTCCATCGTGAGTGAATACCGCACCTTTGCCTGCATTAAATAAAGGCGAATCTTCCATTACATTAATGGAAGCTTGTACTGCATCAAGGCTAGAACCTCCTTTATTCAATATGTTATAACCTGCTTCTAGCGCTTCATTTAGTTTATCTTGGTATGCTTTTTCTTGTTCAGGCGTGATTGTATTTTTCGTAATAGTACCTGCACCACCGTGGATAACTAGTCGGATCGGCGTTTCGGTAGCGGCAATTGCTTGCAAAGAAAAAGAAGCAGTAAGTATGCATCCTAACAAAAGTAACTTCATGATTAACCTCTTTAGGTGATTAGCTAAGATATTTTCATAATGCTTAAAAAGTATGGGATTGGAGTATGATGTTAGCAATTAGGAGAGTCGTAAAATGAGGAAAAAGTCACAGGTTATCAATAATGGTTCTTTAGGGGATGAAATTATTTAATAAAAAAAAGCCCCTGCATGCAGGGGTATCTAATGGAAATGTATATTTATAGTTATTGTTATAAGGTGTCTATTGCTTAGATAGACCATTAGATAATACCAGTGATTAGTACTTAATCCAAATCAGAGTAATCATAAAAATGGTAAATTAAGTGGTGTTTTGTAGATTAATTTACGGACAAATAAGAAATTATTGAAATATAGTATAGGAATAAAATTAAAAAGATAATAAATTGGTTTTTGACTTGAAATACAAAATAATACTCCCATAACAATTATTAATGCTGTTTTTATGATAAGGGATAAAATATGACTAATGCACAGTGGGTAACACAAGCATTAAATGCGGTATTAGGCGAGGATATAGGTTCATTGTCTGTGGCTAAGCAATATTTTTCAGACAAATATATCCAAGTTGTTGATGGGAAACAAATTGATTTTAATGAGTTTATTGCCCATTTGCAGGTATTGAAAGAAGCCACTGAATCAATCGTTATTACTATAAAATCGATCGCAGAAGGGAATGGGTGTGTTCATACTCAGCATCTGGCAAAAGCGACTAAAAAAGATGGTTCAATAAGTGAATTTGAGGTATTTGCTTGTTTTCAAATAGAAGATGGGAAAATTATCCGTTGCGAGGAAATGACAAGAATGATTAAAGGCAGTAATACGGATGAAGATTTGGGTTCAAGAACCTAAATTTTGATTGTTTTTGTAAGGGCTTAATATTACTGGTGTAGGTAAAACCTAATGTAACACTAGGTTTTACCTTATTCTATTTTGTGTTAACTGGTTTTATACTAACTTGAGTAAGTTAACTGTAATCCTGTGCCAACTTCTTGTACGGGCGCAAATTTCGCTAAATGTATTTTGGCGTTAAGATCGGTACAGTGACATGGGTGTATAAATTTTAAATCTTGCTGGCGAAAGTAATTACCTGTTTGTTCTAAAACTTCTTCTGAGGCTTGCTGCAAATGAAACCCGCCTATCACAGTCACAATGTTATTGATGCCAGTTACATGCTTTGCATATTCAGTAATATTGCAAATTCCAGAATGAGAGCAACCCGTTATCACAATTAGGCCTTCCGATGTTTTAATGGCAAGTGCAGAGTCATCAAAGACATAGTCGTCAACGATATTATGGTTGAAGTCGAGGGTAGTACCAATGGGGTCTTTTCCTTCAAAGCTATTGGCTCTAGGAATTTGGCCTAAAAATATAATATTTTCAGAAAGATAATATGGCTTAGTCGTTTCAATACAATGAAAATAAGAAGCTAAAAACTCTTTAGGTGTATTTGCTCCGATGACTTTAGATTGAAATTTTTTGGGAATTAAGGCATCTGGATGGTATATCAGGTGCTTAGCTTCTTGTGTTTCAATGTTACGGCGGTCAAAATGTTGAATTAAGTGACTTAAGCCCCATGTGTGATCGTTGTGGCCGTGAGAAAGAACCAGATCAGTGATATCAGCAAGGTCAATATTTAAGATATGTGCATTATCAATAAATATATCTGAATAGCCTGTATCGAATAATATTTTTTTATTATCAGCTTCGATATAGTAGCAAACACCGGGCTCACCGCAAAAATAGCTATCAATCAGGGTATTATTATCTACAAGAACAGTAATTTTTATTGTCATCATGAACTCATGTTTAATAGAAGTAATCGTAATCAGTTATATCAGATAAACTGTAAAAAGTTATTAAATGGCGATAAAACATAGTAACAAAAATTGGAGGAATGAGAGGGACATGAGAAAATTATCGGAGGCGACTATCGAAAGCCAACCTCCTAAATAAACGGCATACAAAATAATACATGATTAGACAAATTGTTTTACTTTTTTCACTTCGTGGTGAATATCACTGTCAACTTCATGGTCAGTTTTCGGTTCAGTGTGAAAAATAGAAATAATATCTTCTAATAAATCTGATTGAGATTCTAACGCTTTTAAGGATGATTGTAATTCGCGAGTCATAGCCGCATTCGCTTGTGTGGTATTATCTAACTCATTAATTGCTAAGTGTATTTGGCTTACCCCATGGGTTTGCTCATTTGAAGCAAGTGCAACACTTTGGATCATTTCATTGATATTAGATGTGTCTTGTGCAATTGAAACGATATTATCATTTGCATCCGCAGCTAATTGGAAACAGTGATTAATTTTATCGTTTGAATTATTAATTAATAACTTAATTTCTTTGGATGCTTGAGTACAACTAATTGATAATTCGCGTACTTCATTTGCGACAACCGCAAAGCCTTTGCCATGTTCACCTACTCTGGCAGCTTCTACAGCGGCATTCAATGCTAATAAATTAGTTTGAAAAGCAATGTTATCGATGGTGGAGGTGATTTTACTGATTTCTTTGGAAAAATCGACAATATCATCCATGTTTTCTACAACATCAGAAATAAGTTCATTACTTTTATCAATCGTTACACTCGTCTCGGACATCAATTGGCACGATTGATTAGTGTGGGCCGTATTTAATTTAAAAGATGAATCGAGTTCTTCGACACTGGCTGCTGTTTCAACAATGGCTGCGGCCTGTTGATCTGCTCGAATAGAAAGATCGTGATTCATCTGAGTGATGTCACCAAGTTCAACTTTTATATGGTGAGTGTTGTCATAAATATTTTTGACGATATCAATCAGTTTACTTTGCATATTAGACACATGCTGTTTAAGTAACTTGATCTCATATAACCCCTTATTATCAAAGCTGTGATATAAAACGCCTTGGCTAACTTTTTCAATACCATCAATAACTTGGTTTAGCGGACGAATAAAGAAAAGTTGTAGAATAAATCGAATAAATAGAGCTAAGAGGATAACTATTGAAATAGTAATAATTAAACCAATCAAACTTTGTTTATACAGTTGCTCACTTGCAAGAGCAATATCATGATAACTACTATTTAATTGTTGATGATAACTTACGTAGTTTTTTTCAAATGTATCCTGAAATCCTTGAGTAGGCTGATTTAAAAAGTCATATGTTTTTCCTTGAACTAAAAAGACTGAAAGCTCATTCAATGCAGCATATAACGCTTTATATGATTTTTCTAACTCAGCAAATTCACCGCTGTTTTTGTAGAGTGAGGTGGCAGTGAATGCATCCCAATAATTACCTGTTTCTGCCATTTTTTTATGATAAAACTCGATAAGGCTATCTATGTCAGTATTTGAAGTTTTCATCTTATTGATAATCAATAAATGGCGAGAGCTGGCACGATTTAAGGTATTTCGTGCCTGCAATAAAGACTGCCATGTATTATTCAACTGTGTTTGTTCGTTATAGATAGTATCGAGCTTGGTTAATGTTTCTTGATATTGTTTTAAAGAACTAAAGAAAAACCAACAAGTTGAAAGAAGAAGGGCGATAAGTAGGCCTGAAATAAACCAGACTAGGGTTGTTGTCTTAAAACCAGAAAAAGAGACTTTAGCTGAACTAAAATTAATTTTTTTTAAATTACCAGACATCATTGATTATTTCCTTTCATACCATCGAGTAGTATGTTTGTACGCATACTAAGAACGACTTCTAAACATAACGTTATTAACCATGAGCAAATCGAAGCTGTCCGATAGCTAAAAAGTTATATGTAGTCACGCGAAAGCATCAGGCGTAGGGACTAAGTAAATGTATCGGCACTAATTCTGGATACTTTATATTCAACAATTTGACTTAGCTCATAAAATTGAAAGGGATTAGGCAACTTTTACTGATAACGAGGGAATTAAGAGGAAATAATTGTTGTAGATTGCTACCTACAAGAGAGTTAATTTACGAGTGATTTGTGATAATAATAGTCAACGTTTAAAATTTGAGTCTTGAGTACGGTATGCTTTCTTTATTCTTTAAATGCCTTTTAGGTGCTTTAGCCGTATTGATTATTGCACTATTTTCACGTAGCAAAATTTACTATATTGCAGGTTTAGTTCCGTTATTTCCTACATTTGCATTAATTGCACATGTTATTGTCGTTCAAGAACAAGGAACAGAAGCTCTCAGAAAAACTGCACTGTTTGGGCTCTGGTCTCTCATTCCTTATGCAATGTATTTACTAACGGTATATTTATTAGCAACGAAAATGACTGCTTGGGGAAGTTTAAGTATGGCAACCGCTATTTGGATAATAACAGCGGCAATATTAGTTTATATATGGCAACTAACTCAATAAATAACATAGAGTGAAATAATTAGCTATAAAACATCATAAAACTAAACTCTTTCGATATGCTGACGGCTTAAACACACTTGGTTATAGTCGCAAAAATTTAAGTATTAACTATAATGATAAGCAGTGTTTTCTATTGAACTGTACCATTAAAATGTTATTAAGAACCCTGGTATTACTGTTAGTTGCTGGCTGTGCGTATATTGCAGGAATTATGACTGAAGTTAAACTTGATGCTGAGTTAGATACCGAAAGCCGAGTGAAAAGTTCTGTCGAAGATTTTCTTGCTTACCCCTCGGCTGCAAATTATAAAAATGTTCAATATTATGTATTGACGAAAAGTGAAGAAGGGGATGAAACGGGCTATTATTGCGGTGAAGTCTTTGGTTTTGAAAATGAATTACCCCATGGCTATAAAAGGTTTATCGTTAGGCTTCATAAAAATAGAGCTGGAAAAGTAATGATATCCATTCCTTTTGTAGAAAAAACAGATGATATTATTCCCGCAGAACAATTTGAAGCTGTGTGGGATAGATATTGTAAAAGAAGCTAAATTAATGATAGCTCGTTGAGTTGCTAGCAAAACGAGCGTCACTAATATTAATTTGATTTAACTGCCATCGTCGTTAGGAATGTGGGTAGATAATTATCAACGACAAACCGTGGATTAGGTTGCCAGTCCTCTTTAAAGCCAGTGATATGAAAGCCTACCTTTATTTGCCCACCAATGAGATCTGTCAGTGAGTGACCAAATACAAAAGCTTCTTGCCTTGCCTGCTTTTGTGCTATTTGCTCTGCTGATAAAGTAGATAATTCGGAGTAAGGCATAGTATAACTTGGCTTTATTATGCCTTGTTCGTCATATTGTTTATCACGTGCTCCAATAAAAACAACAGGATTAAAAAAACTGGATAACAGCCGTCCATTTGGTTTTAAAACACGGTAGCATTCTTGCCAGACAGGGTTAACATCTGGAATATATAGATTAGAAATAGGATGAAATATAATATCAAATGTTTCATTAGCAAACATGTGTAATGATCGCATGTCACCTTGAACGATCTCTAAGGTTAAATTATCTCTTTCTGCCACCATTTTGTCTTGATCAAGCTGTTTCTGAGAAAAATCAAAAACAGTCACATTTGCTCCTGCTGCCGCGAGTACCGGCGCTTGCTGTCCCCCAGCAGAAGCTAAGCAAAGAATTTTTTTATCTTTTACATTCCCTAACCAAGCATCATCAACAGGAGTTGGTGTTAAATGAACTTGCCATTTTCCCTGTTTGGCATCATTGATAGTTTTGGAATCAACGGGGGTTGACCAAGCAAGTTGTGATTCAGCTTGTTTATCCCATGCTTTTTGATTTGCACTAATGAAATCTGTCATAAAATGACTCCTGTATACAATAATTTGTCACAGTGTAGCAAAAAATAAGCAAATTAAAATAAAAATGTACTAATTAGTACACAATCAATTCCCAACCATTAGTTGATATGTGATGCCATTAAATTCAAAATTAGTGGCATTGCTCATGCCTATTTTTTGATGTGCCATAAGTGATCTGAGATTGTCTGCATTAATAAAGGCAACAGGTTTTCCTTGATTGTATGAACAAATTTTATCAAAAAGAGATTTGAGAATATTTTTCCCTCGATAATCACTATCGATACAAACAGGGCCATAGAACCAGTTATCTTGTATAATTTCTGCATGCTGTTTAATGATCAAATGCGCTATAGCGGGTAGGGATGAAGAGTTAGCGTCAAAGCTAAATACGACAGCAATAATTTTATTTCCATCTCGAGCTACAACGGTAGTCAGACTTCCAGCAAACATTGCATTGACTTTGGCTTGAGGATACTCACCGAGTAACCCACCTTGTTGGGATTCAGAATTAGATTGCAATAATTGGGCGACAGCAGGACAATCTGGTTGTGTCATTAATTCATATTTAATATTCATTATTACCTCGTAATGATTGCTAAATACGTTTAAATTTATGATATGAAGTGCAGGGGTATTTATGGGAGCACATTGTCGTGTGTTAATTCTAACCTCATAATATCGGTTATTTATTCTTTGTCTATTGAATCAGCATGTTAACTAAATTTTACCCAGTATTCTTACTTATTATTTCAAATGTATTTATGATGTTTGCTTGGTACGGGCATTTAAAGTTCACAACAAAGCCGTTGTATGTTGTTATTTTCTTTAGCTGGTTAATTGCATTGGTTGAATACTGTTTTGCAGTGCCAGCTAATCGGTTAGGGCATCAGTATTACAGTGCGGCTGAATTAAAAACAATGCAAGAGGTGATAACACTCTGTGTTTTTGTTCTTTTTTCGGTATTGTATTTAGGTGAAAGCTTTACCATTAACCATTTAATTGGTTTTATTCTTATTTTTGCTGGCGCCTTTTTTATCTTTAAGGGCCCATTTTAATATAAAAAGAGCAGCTTGAACTGCTCTTTTGGGGTTTAACTTAATTTATGCCCACCCTTTTTCATGAAACTGCTTTAATATCACAACAAATTGCTGCATTTCTTCGGGGGTTCCTAGTGTGAGTCTATTCCAGCCAATGGCTGGTGGGAATTCACGGCCAACCATAACATGAGCTTCAGCCATACGTTGTTGATAGGTTTTTACGTCACCTTTAACTTTATGGAAAATAAAATTAGCCTGAGATTGGGCATATTCTAACCCAATCTCATTTAATGCTTTTTCTACGATTTTTCTCGAAATATTGTTAGATTTTAGGCTGTATTCAATAAATGATTTATCCTTTAGAGACGCGATTGCAGCGACTGCTCCTGCTGTATTGGTATTATCAATAGATAAAAATTCGTCTACAGCAGCAATAATTTCGGGAGCCGCAACACCATAGCCAACTCTTAAACCTGCTAAGGCGAAAATTTTTGAGAAAGTACGTGTGACAATCAGGTTACTTTGGCCTTTTTTGACTAATTCAATAGCACTCGTAAAATTCGGGTCTTCAACAAATTCGGCGTAAGCTTCATCAACGATAAAAAATGTGTTGTCAGACTCTTTACCCATCCATTTAACCAACTGGCTATAAGGCGTGATCATTGCTGTCGGATTATTCGGGTTACAAATATAGACCATTGATAAACCGTCAAAATCATTAGCCGCTTTTTCCATTCCTTCTAAATCAAATGATAAATCAGTTTTTAAAGGAATTTTCGTTATCGTAATACCCAATGGCAGAGAATAAAGTTCTGCATAATTGAACGTTGGGTCAGGAGTGACTAGTTGAATTTTTTTACCGAGTTTGTTTGCTTTATTTGCCAACATAGCGACAGCAGCTTGAATCGTTTCAGATGATCCATTACCCATGCTAATGTGCTTATTAGATAAACTGTAGCGCTCACCAATATTATGCTGTAATTCAGCGCGAGCGTCATCCGGATAACGAAATGCATTAGGTAACGCTTTGATAATGGCCTCTTTTGCACTCGGTGACATCCCTAATGAATTTTCATTAAAATTCAGCAAGAGAGGTTGTTTTTCACTTGGTATATTTATGTTGTTTGTTTGCGCAATGGCTTGATTAAAAAGCGAGTTAAGTGCAATTCCACCTGCAACTACTGATGTGGATTTAAGAAACGAACGGCGATCCATAGTTATTCCCTGAAATTATTATCTTTGAAAGTATTAGATTACTCAAAATAGTCTTAAAGTAAATAATTATTTACTTTTTATGATTACTTATTCATTTGATTGGCTTGTGAACTATTGCAAATTTATCTATGGTAAATATGAAAAGAAACATGCCAAGGTAGCAAAGTAAGGGAGAGCAATTATATGGGGGGTATAACCATTGAAGTGATATAAACAAAAAAGGGTAGTGTTATTCTACCCTTGGTAAAAATTATTGGCCTTGTACAGGGGGATTAGGTGTAATTTCTACAACCGCAACTTTAACCATATATTGTTTACCATTTTCTCCTTTAGGAGCATCCGCAGCAATTTTTTTCAGTGTTTCATCTGGTTGAGTAGTTTGAATTGATGTTGAATACTGCAT
This sequence comes from Providencia sp. PROV130, assembly GCF_028482225.1. Lineage (NCBI taxonomy): Bacteria > Pseudomonadati > Pseudomonadota > Gammaproteobacteria > Enterobacterales > Morganellaceae > Providencia > Providencia sp. PROV130. The sequence continues at coordinate 27,541 of NZ_JAMPQC010000016.1, forward strand.
CATACCACGGTGACGATTTGCATAATTAGAGTGGCGGTAATTATCGCAAGGCCTATCATTATATTGCTGTTGGTTTTGGTACCCTCCGCGGTGCCATGAACCATTGCCATCTCCTGGGTAAGCGAATGTTGAAAAGCTAACCGCGATTAAACTTGCACTGAGAATTAATGGCTTTAATATATTCATGTTATATCTCCTTTAGATATTTATTAATTATTATTCTGCCATTTGAATTAATTAATTCAATTGTATTTACTTATCTAAATGAATAAACCATAATTCAGTCATGTTTCTTCCATTATTTTCTCATAATGAAAATTATTTGTTAAATAAATGAATTTTACGTTAAATTGATATTTTTTAGTTGGTTTTATTTTGTTGGGTTTCATGGAAGAATTTGGCTAATTTGCTAATTGATACAATTGATGCGACAGCTATATCTTTATTATAATCCTCACATAAGGCTAATAGTCTATCGATAGCATCTTCTTGCTCAATAGAACAAATATAATCGCCTAATGCATTTATTGCCGCTATTTTAACATCATTGTTGGTTCCATGAGTCAGGCTAACAAGGTTTTTAACGATTTTTTCTTTCATAAAAATATATTAAATCAGTCAAGTAGTATATAGGCCAGTATAAAACTAACTAACTAAATAAAAAATGTTTTTTTTATTAATGTTAATTTAATAGATATAGATTGAATCAATAATAACAGGAAGGATATTGGTAATATTCTCAGTTTATAAAAATTAATTTTTATAAACTAGTGTCAGCTGGTTAGGACAAACGTAAATGAGTAAGGCAAAAGCTCAAATTGTTTACTCAAATTGATATAATACACCTATACTAGGTTGAGTTGTCATAAAATAGAAAGGGTGATGCGTTGAAACGTATAAAAACAAAATTATTAATTGTATTGCTATTGGCTTTAGGCGTATTTGCATACCATTCTTATACCAGTATTGGTGACTCAGATGTTAAAAATGAAGCGCAAAGCATGGTGGAAAAGAAGCTAGGAAACGCATCAGCGATTGAGTTCAGTGATGTGGATATAGTACAAAAAAGTGAGTTTAAGGAAGGAGAAAGTTATCGGGTTTGTGGCTTATACCGCTTATCGACCCAAGATAGCTCGCTACCATTTGTTGCAAATGTCAGCATTAAAGAAGGGCGTTTCTCTGAGCATGGGCAATTGATTATTAGTGAAACACCTGAATTACAATTCTCGATTGAACAGTTGTGTATTAAAAAACCAACCAATTAATAAAAAAACGCTCAAATTTTAGTTTGAGCGTTTTTTCTTTTCTAAAAAATTAAATCATTAAGATTTATTCAAAAGCAGTTCAGTTTGAATTTTACAAGCTGAAATAGAGTCATTTAGTGATTTATTGAAGTCGGCTTCATTAGCAAACTTAGATTTATTGCTACGTACGGCGTCAATCGCTGATGTTAGATTTTCTCGTAGGTCTGACTCTACAGTGGCTAATTGCTTGAGGTCGACATTTTCACTTTTCAATTTAGCAATAGTTGATTGGGTTAATTCACTGCTAGTTTTGTCAGTGCTGTATGCTTCACTTAGTGCTTGACCAGTGATCTCACAATAATCTTTGGCTATTTCACTAATATTTAATGGGGCATTATCAGCCATAACAAGGGCTGGAGCCAGGCAAAAAGCCAGTAACAAACGCTTCATAGTCATACCTCTATTTTGCACACAATGAATAATAACTCTATCTGGTACTAGAAAAATACTATAGCAGATTAGGCCTAAAATGGGGGATGACGAGTAGGTTTTTAGCATGATTTCATAAAAAAGAGCCAGTATAAATACTGGCCGCTATAATTAGCAAAAGCAATGTAAATGAAAATTACGTTATATACATTATCATATAACGGTGTAAGGTAAAGCGATTTTAACTTGTTTTGGTGAAAGTTAAGGTTAAGTATGATCTTGATCAGAGTTTGAACCCATATTAGAGGCGTGTTATCGAAATATGGGCGAAATAAAAAATAACCAGCTAGAGGTCAGGTAGACTCATAGCTGGTTTTGTTCATGTAACCTAACAGGGAGATTACTGCTTTAACCAATGGCCATGTTTTAAGACATCTTCGACAAGTTCATGTAAGACAATATGTGCTTCGTTATCATCATGAAAGCCTTTAGTTTGAAAGGTTGTTGGGCCATTATCATGAGTAATCAAAAGATAGCTGCCAGGGTAGACTTCTAAAACACGTGCTTTTAGCTCAGCAATGAAGGACTCATATGATTTTTCAGGGAGCTGAGAAAGTGGGTCATCAGATAACTTGATATTAATTTCCATACGTTAACCTCTTGTCTATAAAATTTAATTAGGCTCAGTTTATTGTTAAGTGAAAGTATAAGCAACTATCTAATTACGATGGTTGTGCGGTGACGGTTTTTTTGATTATAAATTAACCTCATTCATTGATTAGATATTCCAAATAATAAATAAATTAAACAAAAGAAATATTATAAATATTTTTGTTAAGAAATAAGCTAATTAAGAATGAAACGATGAAATGAATAATGTTTTTTTATTTATTCAAGTAACTTGCTGGTTAAAATAAATACTGAAAATCAATCATTTGATTAATTTCTTACTTAATCATAAAGAATTTTTTCTTGGTTAGGTTTTTCAAGGTGTTATATGTGTTTATTTGGGAGTGTCTAACTTGTTTTAATTAAAACACAATGTAGTTAACGATTGATGAAACGGAAATTAATTTACAATAAAGAGAAAAAAATATAATTTCTGATAATCATATTAAGATGATTGAGCTTTTGTAAGCTAAACTCCTTTTTCTGGGGGTATGTTTTAAATGTGAGGGGTTGATTTTCGATTAATACATTATTAATCGTTCTAATAAAAAAGGAGTGTAATTTGATAGAATTTATAAACTCATTAACTAATATTATTTGGGGTTCGTTACTTATTTATTTATTACTGGGGGCAGGCCTGTATTTTACGCTTCGATCAGGGTTTATTCAAATTAGGCATTTTGGCCATATGTTTAGTGTCTTAAAAAACAGTAAACAATCGGATAGCGCAGGTATTTCCTCTTTTCAGGCACTATGTACAAGTTTAGCCGCTAGAGTCGGTACAGGAAACTTAACCGGGGTCGCAATTGCACTAACAGCTGGCGGACCCGGTGCTATTTTTTGGATGTGGGTCGTAGCTATACTCGGAATGGCAACATCTTTTATTGAATGTACTTTAGCACAGTTATATAAAACCAAAGATGATAAAGGAAATTATCGTGGTGGGCCTTCATTTTATATGCAAAAAGGCTTAAACCAACGTTGGATGGGGGTGTTGTTTTCAATATTCCTGATTATTGCCTTTGGTTTAGTATTTAATGCAGTACAAGCTAATTCTATTGCTCAAGCAACCGCAGTCGCCTTTGATTTCAATCCAATTTATGTTGGCATTGGCTTAGTTTTATTAAGCGGAGTTATTATTTTTGGTGGATTGAAATCCATTGCGAGGGTTGCTGAATTAGTTGTTCCTGTCATGGCGTTAGCCTATTTGTTATTGGCATTTTGGGTTGTTGGGCACCATATTGAACGATTACCTGAAGTTTTTATGCTGATAATCCGAAATGCATTTGGTTTGCAAGAGGCAGCGGGGGGGGCTGTTGGCTATGGTGTTGCTCAGGCTATGACACAAGGTATTCAGAGAGGGCTATTCTCTAACGAAGCCGGGATGGGGTCAGCACCAAATGCAGCGGCATCCGCAGCACCTTATCCACCTCATCCTGCATCTCAAGGATATGTGCAGATGCTTGGTGTTTTTATGGATACCATTGTTATTTGTAGTGCGACCGCAATTATTATTTTGTCATCTGGTGTTCTAGAAAGTGGGATGGATAACATTAATGGCATTGAATTGACACAACTTGCGCTATCTTCTGCCGTTGGTAGCTGGGGAAGCACCTTTATTGCGATTGCTATCTTCTTTTTTGCGTTTACATCAATCATTGCTAACTATGCATACGCTGAAAGCAATATGATTTTTCTAGAAAATAATCATACAGCGGGTTTATTTATTTTCCGTTTAGCTGCATTAGGTATGGTGATGTTTGGTGCACTTGCTGAAATGCCATTTATTTGGAAACTTGCTGATTTATCCATGGGGTTAATGGCAATAACAAATCTAATCGCGATCCTTTTATTATCGGGTATCGCTTTCAAACTCGCTAAAGATTATAACCAGCAATTGGTTGCAGGTAAAATACCGACTTTTGATATTAATCAGCACCCTGAATTAAAGAAACAGTTTGAGGAGGGGATATGGGAAAAAGAAGAAGTCGATAAGTGGGTTGAGAAAGAAACATCTCGCTAATATAAAAAACGTAAAGCATAAAATTCTTAGGTGAAAGCCTGAGAATTTTTTTTATGCAATATTATCAAGGTTTAATAAGAATAAACGCTTGTTTTATAATTCTTTGAGCTATAAGGTTTTTTAAGGTGATGAAATAAATGTATTATCACAGTATATATCCTATTTCTAATTTAAATAGCCGAGAGAGTTATGAAATTGAATCAGTACGCCGCAACGCTGTATGGAGTTATTTCAATCTTGTTGTGGAGCACAATGGTTGGGCTGATCCGCAGTGTAAGTGAAGATTTTGGGCCTGTCGGTGGTGCAGCATTAGTTTATACAGTCGGTTCCCTTGTGTTAGTACTTGCCATGGGGGTGCCTAAAATAACGAAGTATCCCAAACGCTATTTACTCTGGGGAACGGTACTGTTTGTTAGTTATGAAATCTGTTTTGTATTGGCGTTAGGCTTAGCCAATAGCCGGCAGCAAGCTATTGAACTTGGTATGGTGAATTATTTGTGGCCAAGTTTTACTATCGCACTGGCGGTATTTTTTAACCGTCAACGTTTCACTTTATTATTGGGATTAGGGTTAGTTTTAGCATTTATGGGGTTGATCTGGGTAATTTCAGGAAATCAGCCATTGTCGGTGCAAACGATTTGGGAAAATATTCAAAGCAATCCACTGTGTTATTTTTTAGCCTTTATTGGGGCTATTGTTTGGTCGTTTTACAGCAATGTCACTAAGCGAATTTCTGGAGGTCACAATGGTATGGTACTATTCTTTATCATGACCTCTATTGGGTTATGGATTTTGTATTTTTTCAGTACCCCAACACCGTTTATTATCAATAAAGAAAGCCTGTTATTATTACTGGTTGCCTCAATTGCGACTGGCGGAGCGAATGCATTATGGACATTTGCGGTTATCAAGGGCAATGTGGCTTTTTTAGGGACACTTTCTTATTTTACCCCAGTTATATCAACTGCATTCGCGTCTATGTTATTAAGCACGGCATTAACGTTAAGTTTTTGGCAAGGTGTGTTAATGGTGACAATGGGGTCGGTGATTTGCTTTTTAGCGACGAGGCAAAAACCAATAAGTGGTTAAAAGGTGCAGCGCGTCCAGATAAGCGCTGCAACAGAAATTAGACTAAAGTGAATTTTTGCGGACTTATACATTAATAAATTTATTAATGGCGACAGCAACGCCATCTTCATCATTAGTTGTGGTCACAAATTTAACCATTTGGCGAATTGGCTCTAAAGCATTGCCCATTGCGACAGAAACACTGGCGTATTGTAGCATTTGGATATCATTATTTTGGTCACCAATACTCATGACTTTGTCAGGTGTAATACCCAGTTTTTCACAGATACATTGCAATGCCGCGCCTTTACTTGAGGTTTTATTTGACACCTCTAGGAAATACGGGCTTGTTCGGGTTAAAGCGTAATTATCGAAGACATTCTCTGGAAGATAACTGATACCAATATCTAATTTCTCTGGATGGTCAATCATCATAAATTTAGTAAATTCCAAAGAAGAGTCCATTTCATTAACGGGGCAATAGATTAGTGGAGTATGAGTTAAATAAGCATCTGCAACTGTATAGTGACTAATATGGCGGTTTGCCGTGAACATGCTGTTATCCGCAAGAGCATGCATGTGAACCCCGACATTTCTAGCTAGTTCTTCAAAATATTGGAAGTCAGCGAAATCTAACAAATTCTCTGCCAGATGACTTCCATCATTGGCTTGGTGAATGACACTACCATTATTGCTAATACAATAGTTATCTGCGGTATTTAAATCTAATTCCCGTAGGTAAGGGGAGATCCCCGAAAATGGCCTACCTGAGGCTAAGATAATATGTACACCTTTTTGTTTGGCTTGAGTGATAGCCTCTTTTACTGCGGGAGATATTTGGTGTTGGGAGTTAAGTAATGTGCCATCTAAATCAATGGCGACCAGTTTGATTGACATCCAATGCCTCCTAAAATGCGTGCTTTCTGCCAATACCTTACTCCAATTATTCAGAATGTAAATTATACGAATAGTTATAATTTTACTCACAATAGAATAATGGGTGTTTGATATGAAATTGAACAGAATACAAAGCAGGAACTCTGTTCAATAGTCGAAGCTTGAAATGACAATGTTTTATAGCATTAGCATGTGAATCAATAGATTAATGCGGCTAAAATATTCTCACTCATAATTATGAATTAAATGAAGCGGTTGCTTCACATCTAATTGAATTTGGTCATTCTGTCTAAAATCAAATGGCGTAATGCCATATTCTTTACGGAACATATAGGTAAAGTGGGATTGTGACCCAAAACCAAAATCCAGAGCGATATCGAAAATAGACTGGCTGCTATTGCGCAGTAAGTTAACCGCACCAGCAAGACGGCGTTGGCGGATATATTTACCCAGTGAAATCCCTGTGACTTCTTTAAAGATTTTTTGCATATGCCAAAGTGAATAGCCTGAATAAGCCGCGAGCTCTTCTAAGTGGATCACGCGCCCTAAGTGTTCTTCTATCCATTTACTCAAAGCATAAACAAGTGCTAAGTGGTTATCTTGTGGCATCTCAAATGTTTTCTAGTTTTACGGTAGCAGAAGTATACACAACTTCATTTCATGATGACAAAGGCTGCTTGTGCGGTATTTCCCATTTTTAGGGTAAAAAAAGCACAATCAGAATAAGTTAATGACCAATAGCGCCTAAAATGAGCGGAATTTTTGTAAAAAGAGGTCAATTGCATATTTTCCTCAAATTTGATGCTCTAAATTAGAGTACCATTTGTTCTATAAACGCATTACGTGCAATGCCATAAATGATATCTATCATAAAATGGCAGTACCTTAATATTGTAATCATTTGAAAAATAAAATCATCATAGAAATATGAAGGAATTGTCGGTGTTTGGTCGTAAATTAATTATTGCTGTAAGTGCTGTCTTAGCGTGTCTTTTTTTCTATCTCTTAGCGATGGACAACCTGTGTGATCAGGGGGGAGAAAACTTTATTTTTGGTATTTGTCGTGTAACTGACTTGTTACCATTTTGAATTTGCTTTTTAATGCACAATCCATGATATTGAGTTGGGGTAACTATCCTGCGGTATCATTTTGTTATGTGATGAAAAAAAATAACTAATAGCACCTGCTTTTGGGCCGTAAAATATGGTAAAAACAGCGCCAGAAGAATGTAGTGTTAATAAGAAAATTCAAATAAACTTGTGTCATTATCATTATTTTGGACGATAAAAAGCAAGTAAGAGGACGAAAGGGTAAAGTTATGGCGCAACAGCAACAGACGCTAAAGCGGGGATTAAAAAACAGGCATATCCAATTGATTGCTTTGGGAGGCGCTGTTGGTACAGGGTTATTCCTCGGAATAGCAACAACCATACAAATGGCAGGGCCATCGGTTTTACTTGGTTACGCACTGTGTGGGTTTATTGCTTTTCTTATTATGCGCCAGTTGGGAGAAATGATTGTTCAGGAACCTGTCGCGGGTTCGTTTAGTCATTTTGCATTTAAGTATTGGGGTGGCTTTGCAGGTTTTCTCTCAGGGTGGAACTACTGGGTCATGTTTATCCTTGTTGGGATGACAGAACTAACCGCCGCAGGTAAATATATGCAACATTGGTGGCCTGAACTCCCGATATGGGTTTCTGCCGCGGTGTTTTTTATTGCTGTGAATGCGGTTAACTTGGTCAATGTGCGCTCTTATGGGGAAACTGAGTTCTGGTTTGCATTAATCAAAGTCATTGCAGTCGTTGCTATGATTATTTTTGGTTGCTACTTACTGCTCAGCGGTCATGGCGGCCCACAAGCGAAAGTCAGTAACTTATGGGAATATGGTGGTTTCTTTGCTAATGGCTTTAATGGGCTAATAATGGCTTTGGCAATTATTATGTTTTCATTTGGGGGCTTAGAGCTTGTCGGTATTACCGCTGCAGAGGCCGAAGACCCAGATAAAAGCATTCCAAAAGCAATAAACCAAGTGGTATATCGCATCTTGATTTTTTATATTGGCTCGTTAGCGGTATTACTCGCGTTATATCCTTGGGTTGATCTTGATGGCAAAACAAGCCCATTCGTCTTGATTTTCCATGAATTAGGCGATTTACTGGTTGCTAATTCATTGAATGTGGTTATTTTAATTGCTGCGTTGTCTGTGTATAACAGTGGGGCTTATGCAACAAGCCGTATGTTGTTTGGTTTAGCACAACAAAGTAATGCACCTAAATTTCTTGCGAAAGTGAATAAAGGTGGCGTCCCCGTCATGGCATTATTCGTTTCAGGTATTGCGACTTCTGGTGGAATTTTAATTAACTTTGTGATGGAAGGTAAAGCTTTCGAATTGTTAATGTCATTGGTCGTGACAACCTTGGTTCTGAACTGGATTATGATTTGTGTTTCAAATTTGAAGTTCAGAGCAGCAATGAACAAACAAGGTGTTGAAACGAAATTTAAAAGCATTTGGTATCCATTTGGAAACTATCTGTGCTTAGCATTTTTACTGTTGATTTTAGGGATCATCCTGACAATGGACGGCTTGCGCATTTCGGTATTAATTATGCCATTATGGATAGCAGTTCTATGGGTTGGGTATCAATTCTCAGGGGCTAAAAAGCAAGACTTAGCCAAAAGCCAACAATTAAGCTAGATTTGGTTTTTTTCTTATAATAAAAAGACCGGTGGGAATACCCGACCGGTCTTTTTATACTGCGATGAAGCCGTTAGGTCACCACTGCCAACGTAGCCAAGCAAATAATACGTTACCGTTATTATAAGTTCCTGGAATATAAGTGGCTTGCAGCGAAAGCTTGTCATATTCCACTGATACTAGCGGGAGCGGTGCTGGGATTGGAATGTAGTACATATCCCTACGGGCAGTGACACTTAGAGTGAAGCCTGCTCCCATACGAAAACCATCAATGTCCCCTGGGATCCACATTTTTTGGAATGCATAACCACCAATTGGTTCCCAATCATTATGTGAATCTTTAAATGCCATTGCATAGATAGCATGCCAGTCATTGTCTTCATCATAACGATATTTACCAAGGCCAAAACCCCAAGGTCGCTCGTTATACTCATCCGTTTTTTTCTTGTCGTACATTGCACGGTTGTGCCAAGTCACCGCAGGAACATATAACTCATATTTGTCAGAGTCCCATGTGGTACTGACATTATTTTTAAATTTATCCCATAAATTTGCCGATTGCTCTTGCGCAACGGCAGGCGATGATATGCAGATTGAGGCGCTCATGAGTAGCGAAGCACCTACGGCCAACTGTATGTTTTTATAAACTCTCATTGTAAATCCAGTTCTGTATCGCAGATATAAAAATGATGATTAGCTCGCTAATGATTATCAGATTAGCATTATTATTATAATTTTGAGCTCAATTATTTTAATTAAGATGTACAGAATATAACAGTATTAATTACATAGTTAAGGATAATAACTAGCTGGTCATATTAGAACTGTTTAATTTTGCCTATTTTTAAGGGGGATAACTGACAGTAAAAAGGGATATTAGCTGATCAAATTGGCTATTGAATAGGTTAATTCTCCTAAAAAACCAATAATTGACAAAATACTCCATTTTTAATTAGATAATGTGATTACTTGATGAAAATAAATGAGCTGAATTGAGTTAGTAAAGATAAGAAAAACCAATGTATCACTCATTATAGATGTGGCTAACTTTCTGTAATAAAGAGGTATTTCGTATTATTTAGGTGATAACGACTAGTAATGTTGATAGAGCAGACATTTATGAAAAATAGCGTGCAAACAAATCCAAAAAGTATGACGCACGTCAAATAATGACTTGTCTCAATGGGATGAAATGGAGGATATAGGCGGCGGTTATAAGTTGCTGCATGTCAACACGGCTAGGAGCTAGTTCTTGAAAGTCTACGGCATATACATTGCTGTAAGCAACGTTAGCTTCTAACTAAAAAAGGAACATCACCATGATGAAACGTCAAGAACCACTGACTGAATACCAAGCTAAATGCTTGGCTATCGCCACAGATAAAATATTATCACCAAAACAAAAAGCCAATTTTTTAGCGGTAGAGGCGGATAGCCACATTCCCTATCTTGCGATGAGCCAACCCCTCGCAGAGGCGTTAAGTGAACGTGTTATTTGTGATATGTATGAAGGAAATGCACCGTATAAGCCACGCTATGTGTTGCCTGATTATGTAAAATACCTCAACCAAGGTTCAGCATACCTAGAATTAGCCCCTGCAGAGGACTTTGATGATGCGCTTAATCATCTGATGATTTTATATCATCACGTTCCATCGGTAACTAATTTCCCTGTATTTTTAGGGTACTTAGATAAAGTACTCATGCCATATGTAGGGGAATTGACAGAAGAACAATTGTATCCAAAATTAAAAAGATTTTGGATACAATTAGACCGAACTCTACCTGATGCCTTTATGCATGCCAATATTGGGCCGGATGACAACGTGATTTGCCGTTTGATTTTACGTATCGATGCGGAATTGAAGTAAGTCGCACCTAACCTGACATTTGTTTATCACCCACAGCGCACACCTGAATCACTTTTCTTACAAGCGATTGAAAATATTTGTGAATGCAGCAAACCGCATATTGCGAATGATATCATTCATCGTGCTGCATTTGATGAACAAGGTTACGGCATTGTCAGCTGTTATAATGCATTGCCTGTTGCAGGCGGAGGAAGCACTTTAGTTCGTATTAATTTGCGCAAGGTTGCATTACGCAGTCAAAATTCAGCTGATTTTTTAAATGTGCAATTGAAAAAGTATTGTGAGTTACAAATGGAACTCATTGAAACACGTAGCGCATTTTTATTTGAGGAATCAAACTTCTTCCAAACCAGTTTTCTTGTCCAAGAAGGATTAATAGAGCCAGAACGCTTTGCCCCGATGTTTGGTATTTATGGTTTAGCTGAAGCCGTGAATATCCTTATGGAAAAAGATGGAGCGAAAGGTGCGTATCAAGCAAATTCACCTGCCTTGCCACTGTCTTATCAAATCAGTGAACAGTTGGCAGACTTTGTCGAAACCACACCTGTTAAATATGGTTATAAAAACCGAGCCATGCTCCATGCCCAATCTGGGATCAGTTCGGATATAGGGACTACACCGGGGGCTCGCATTCCATACGGTGAAGAGCCCGATCCTGTTTCGCATATCCAAGCCGTAGCGCCTCATCACAAACACTATTTGTCTGGGATCAGTGACATTTTAACCATCGATGAAACGATTAAACAAAACCCGCAAGCATTAATGCAATTGTGCAAAGGGGCATTTAGCTGTGGAATGCGTGAGTTTACTGCAAACGTGGCGAGTAATGATTTAGTCCGTGTTACTGGCTACATGGTACGTTTGTCGGATATCGAAAAATACAAAGAACAAGGTTCTAGAAGTAACACTACCTGGTTAGGAGAGGAAGCGACTAAGAACTGTAAAATTACAGCCCGTCAGCAACGAGTAATTAGTCATGAGCAATCGATGCGCTACGCTGAATAAGGTTATTTCTTTTTCCTGTGTAGATGGCCCTGGTAATCGGCACGTTATTTTTTTGCAAGGTTGCAATTTACGGTGTTTGAATTGCCATAACCCATATACCATGGCGCTTTGTGACCATTGTGGGGACTGTGTTTTAACCTGTCCTCACAATGGGTTATCGTTTGTGGATGGTAAGGTTATCTGGGATAGCGATGCCTGCCAGCTTTGCGATACCTGTTTGCAAACGTGCACTAAAAATTCAAGCCCGATGACGGTGCCATTAAGTGTTAATGACGCCATCAATGACTTGAAAAAAAATGTTGTTTTCCTGAATGGCGTAACGATTAGTGGTGGGGAAGCAACAACACAATTACCTTTTATTATTGAATTATTTAAAGCAATTAAGGCCACACCGGAGCTCAAGCATTTAACCTGCTTTATTGACAGTAATGGACATCTGGCTTCTGCGGGTTGGAATAAAGTGATTGAGTATACGGATGGCGTGATGATTGACCTAAAATCATGGAGTGATGAGTGTGCTTTAAGGCTAACAGGAAAAGATAACCAGCGTGTTTTTCAATCGATTCAATATTTGGCGCAAGCAGAGAAATTGTATGAATTGCGCTTATTGTATATTCCTCAGCAAACAGATTACCTAGAACATATTGATGAACTTGCTGATTTTCTAAATCAACTTCCTACGAGCACACGGATAAAGATTAACGCCTTTCAACAGCATGGCGTAAAAAATGAAGCAGCTAACTGGCCTGCGGCAACCCAAATAGAAGTGGAGGCATTCGCTCAACTATTACAGCAGCGAGGTGTTGATAATATTCATTTGCCTAATGTGTACTTATAAATTATGTTAATTCTCCCTGCGTGAGATATCCTCTCTTTTTATCTAACTCATTAAAATTCATTCACTAACCGCTGGTATTTGTTAAATGTTATGAGACAATTAAGGCGGTTTTATTGTTTGATTTAAAATGATTTCAGTAAACCTTGCTTATCAATCTATTCAATTGCTTTAGCCGACGAAAAGGGGAGTCACTCATGAGGATCAATGCGTTAACCATAGCCGGAACAGACCCATCGGGTGGGGCGGGTATTCAGGCAGACTTAAAAACGTTCTCTGCGTTAGAGGCTTATGGTACGAGCGTGATGACAGCATTGGTGGCTCAAAATACCCGAGGTGTACAATCTGTTCAAGACTTACCCCCTGAATTTGTGGCAGCGCAATTAGACTCGGTTCTCAGTGATGTGCGAATTGATAGCGCAAAAATCGGTATGCTGTTTAATCAAAGTAATGTCGCCGTTGTGGCGAATGCGCTGAAACAATATCCTATTCCGTATGTGGTATTGGACACCGTCATGGTGGCTAAAAGTGGCGACCCGTTGCTATTACCAGATGCGGTTGATGCGCTGCGCCAACAGTTATTACCCCTCGTTTCTATTATTACACCAAATCTACCCGAAGCAGCGGTATTGTTAGACGAAAAAGTCGCACAAACAGAAAGTCAAATGCTGACTCAAGGGTATAAATTGCTTGAAAAAGGTTGCCAAGCGGTATTAATGAAAGGCGGGCACCTAAGTGATGCTGAAAGCCCAGATTGGTTAATCACACCAAAAGGCGAATGGCGTTTTACTTCTGTTCGCATAAATACAAAAAATACCCATGGTACAGGGTGTACTTTGTCGGCAGCTTTGGCTGCGTTGCGCCCTCGTTGCGCGGATTGGCAAGAAACCGTTACGCAGGCTAAAGCGTATTTACAAGCCGCGTTAGAACAAGCGGATAGCTTAGAAGTTGGAAAGGGAATAGGTCCTGTGCATCACTTCCATGCATGGTGGTAACCTTAAAAGATTGAAAGCCCAAATACTCGGGCTTTCATATTATGCTTTAAGTTAATAAGTTACATTGAGGAGGTAACCGGCACTGAATGGCGTTTGGCTGCACTGAGAACGTAAAGGTATCTCCCGAGAGTGGCTCACCATCAAGGTTTAAGATCATATCGTGAGGAGATGAAATTTTTACCCACGATAATTGCTTTTCAACTAAGTGTTCGTTTTTATCAGCTGAAAATAAATTCGATAAAAATGCGGGTATCACATCCCTTGCAGGAATAATCAGTAAATTTAATGCACCGTCATTAATGAGTGCTTGTGGTGTCAGTTGCTGGCCTCCACCTGCTTGCCGGCCGTTTCCGACAGCAATGACTAACGTCTCCCCCTCCCAACTAAAATTTTCCCCTTCAATATGGCAAATGTCCGTTTTCAGTGTGTCAGGACGCAGTAAGCCATTTATTACGTAAGCCGCTCCTCCTAACGCCGACTTTAGTGCTTCTGGTGTTTCGGTGGTAATACGTGTCCCAAAGCCGCCAGTGGCCATATTAAGGAAATAATATTGCTCATTGACTTGCACAATATCAATAGGCACAGCTTTGCCTTTTAATGAGAGTGCTAGTGCTGATTCAATATCCATTGGAATATTCGCGCTAGTGGCAAAATCATTTGCTGTGCCCATCGGGAGGATCCCTAAAGTAGGACGGGACTCGCTAGGGAATTTCATCAGGGTACTGGCAACCGCATTCACTGTGCCATCACCTCCGGCGGCAATGATGGTATCAACACCGTATTTTATCGCCTGAGAAATAAAATAATGCGTATCATCCAGCTCCCAAGGAATACGGACTTGAATTTGATGGCCTTCTTTACGCAGGTGAGTAATGGCTTTTCGCAGCTCGATGTGATTTGCTTGTTTACCATTAAGAATAACCATGGCTGACTGATATTGATTCATAAATACCCATCCATTTGGCTTAACGTATGTCAAATATTCGTTAAAACGAGTATAAATGGATTAATAAAATATGGATGAGTTTTTTTTGATTTTTTTACAGAAATAGCGTTAACAAGAGAAATGAAATAAAAGTAGCAGATAAAAGAAATGGCTAGCTCAAGGGAGATTGAGCCAGCCAAGGAGGTGGTTCCTAGTCTTATTTTATGACTTTCTAGTTCTTCGTTTTCGAGAGTGACTATACGATATTGAATAACCAATTGATGTGATCTGTTGCATAAAATTGGATATTCAGCGCATTTTTTAATGGAAATGTCAATAACGCGAATGATTATCATATAAGAAAAAAGCATATAAAGTGAAATAATATCGTTTTATAGGTAAAAAAAAGCCAAAATATCAAAGTATTAAACGATGAGATTTTGGCTTTTAGTGGGCAAGCTATTTAAAAATAACTCAGTGGTGCTTAGCCTGCAATTTGCTTTTCTGGCTGAGTTTGATGAGGTGCCCGGGTGGTTGTTCCTGCTAGGTTACGGATCAACAAACCAAAATTGACATCAACATCTTCAGGGATTGGTAGATAAACCACATGGCCGTTGCCTGGTGCAACATCAATCGTTTCGCCTTTGCGGTTTGCTAAAGCGTCTAAGGTAAAGACAATATTACCCGCAGGTGTCATCATCTCTAAGCTATCTCCAACGCTAAATTTATTTTTTACATCAACTTCAGCCATACCATTGACACGTTTGCCGGTAAATTCACCCACAAATTGCTGAGTTTCAGAAACAGAGTAGCCATATTCATAGGTTTGGTAGGCATCGTGGGTATGGCGACGTAAGAAGCCTTCAGTATAACCACGGTGGGCTAATCCTTCTAAAGTGGAGAGTAACGTTGGGTCAAAGGGTTTTCCAGCGACAGCATCGTCAATTGCACGCCTATAGACTTGTGCAGTACGAGCACAGTAATAAAACGATTTTGTACGGCCTTCAATTTTTAATGAGTGAACACCCATTTTTGTTAAGTTTTCAACGTGCTCGATTGCGCGTAAATCCTTTGAGTTCATGATATAAGTGCCATGTTCATCTTCAAAGGCAGTCATATATTCGCCAGGTCGTTTGGCTTCTTCTATCATAAAGACTTTATCTGTTGGCGCACCCGCACCTAAGGTTGGCGTCACATTTTGTACTGGGATGGGCTCATGGATATGGACAATGTTACCCACATCGTCTTCTTTACCTTCTTGTACGTTGTATTCCCAGCGGCAAGCATTGGTGCAAGTCCCTTGATTAGGGTCGCGTTTATTAATATAACCGGAAAGTAAACAACGGCCGGAATAGGCCATACAAAGGGCACCATGGACAAAGACTTCAAGCTCAATTTCCGGTACTTGTTGGCGAATTTCAGCAATTTCATCGAGGGATAATTCGCGCGATAAGATCACGCGTGTTAAGCCCATTTGTCTCCAGAACTTCACCGAAGCCCAGTTAACCGCATTGGCCTGTACAGATAAATGAATATCCATCTCAGGAAACGCTTCACGAACCATCATAATAAGGCCAGGGTCAGACATAATCAGTGCATCTGGGCCCATTTCAATGACGGGGGTTAAATCACGAATAAAGGTTTTTAATTTTGCATTATGAGGGGCAATATTCACAACCACATAAAACTTTTTACCCAGCTCATGGGCTTCTTGAATGCCTTTGGCTAAGTTTTCGTGATTAAATTCGTTATTTCGTACGCGTAAGCTGTAACGAGGCTGGCCCGCATAAACGGCGTCTGCGCCATACGCAAAAGCGTAGCGCATATTTTTTAACGAACCGGCAGGGGATAAAAGCTCTGGTGTAAACATGGTTATTCTCTATCTGATGTCAAGTCAGCACTCACTCATACGAGAGAGTGTTTTTAAGGGATGGGGATTTTACTCCTATTTACTAAAAAAACCAAATATCCCACAAGAATAGTATGTCTATTGATTACTTAACATTCATCCCAGCGGTAGCCGAGGCCATAGATTGAACGGATAAAAGTTTTTTCGTTATCGAGGGACTCTAATTTACGGCGTAAATTTTTGACGTGGCTATCAATTGTGCGGTCCGTTACCACGCGGTGGTCGTCATACAAGATGTCCAGTAACTGGTCGCGAGAAAATACCATACCTGCATTATCAGACATAAATTTAAGCAATCGAAACTCAGCAGGTGTGAGTTCAAGTAACTGAGAGCCGTAACGTACTTGAAAGGCATTTTCATCGATAATAAGTTTGGTTTGATTATTGCTGGTCGTTATGTTTGGTTGGCAACGACGTAAAATCGTTTTGACACGAGCCACAACTTCTCGTGGGCTAAAAGGTTTACAAATATAGTCGTCAGCGCCGATTTCTAACCCTAATAAGCGATCAATCTCTTCAGTTTTTGCCGTCACCATAATAATGGGAACATCACTGAATTTTCGCAATTCACGACACACCGAAATGCCGTCCAGACCCGGTAACATTAAATCTAATAAAATGAGCGCAGGTTGGTGCTGTTTCACATAGTCAATGACTTCGTCACCACGTGCAATTAATGCGGGTTGGTAGTTTGCAGCTTGTAAGTAATCAAACAGCAGTTGGCCTAGTTTAGGTTCATCCTCCACAACCAAAACAGGGGTGTTGCTTTGTTCAGCCATGATCATAACCCTTTATCTTTTAATTGAATCGGCAAATTGATGGTAATTTTGACACCTCCTAATGATGACGGTGCTGCAGAAATTGTACCATGGTGAGCTTCAACGATATTATAGCAAATGGCTAGCCCTAAACCAGAACCACCACTGGCGCGATTACGTGAGCCTTCAGCACGATAAAAACGCTCAAATAAATGTTGGCATTGCTCAGTTGTAAGCCCCGGGGCGCTATCTTGCCAAATTATACAGAGCTGGTCTTGGTCTTGTGTGACTTGGATGGCAATTTTACCTTGTGGATCCGTATAGCGTAAGCTGTTTTCCATTAAATTATAGAACAACTGGGTGATGCGATCTGGGTCTGCAAACACGTAACCTTGTGCAATAAATTGTCGTTCAACCGAAAGTTGTTGGTCTTCTAACCGCCAGCGAGCTTGGCCTATTGCCATTTCAATTAAAGGAATAATATCGGTAAGTTGCATGCGATAAACCAATGAGCCTCTATCCGATAATGAGAGCTGGTGGAGGTCATTAACTAGCTTAATTAAAGTTTGGGTTTCATTGAGTAGGGAATTGATTGTTTCGGGAGTAGCTTGGCGGACACCATCTTGCACGGCTTCTAATTCGCCTCGCAGAACTGACAACGGCGTGCGGAGTTCATGGGAAATGTCCGCCATATAGTCACGACGCATTTGTTCATTTTTTTCGAGGGTCGAGGCAAGATGGTTAAAATCTTTAGCCAGTTGCCCTAACTCATCGCGACCAGACTCGGGAACCCGTGTGGCAAAATCACCATTGGCGAGCCGGTTAGTGCCCTCGAGTAACCGCTTAATCGGTTTTAAAAAACTACGAGCAAGGAACAATGTGGCAATCAGAGCCACAAACAAAGACAGCCCAGCGATGATCCAACTGGTATACATTTGCTTGGTATCAAAACGGCGGTCAAGGGCGCTGCTAATTCCTGTTTCATAACTGGCAACGAGCCAGCCGACGGTATCGCCATTGCTAGTCACAATAGGTTCACGAAGAACTTTGCTCGGTAAGGGCGTGTCTTGCCCGAAAATGAGTCGGTCTTGTGTATCATAAACCCAGAAAATGGTTCGCCAGCGTTGGCGCATCGGGCCGCGATGTTGTTGATGTTCTACAGAGCGCAAAATTCGAAAGAAAATGCGCTCATTACCAATCAGAAAAGCCCAATTACCCATTTCTTCATATTGTTCCGCAAGGGCAGAAGAAACCAGCTCAACACGTTGTTGATCATTTTCTTTAATATAATCAATAAAACCGTGTTGAAAGCTCATGCGTACGCCTTGGTGCATAATCAACACGAGCAGCAAGCATGTCGCAAAAATAGCCAGAAAGAGCCGAGTACTTACGCTATTCAACCTAAGCTTCATGGGTATCCTCCGCAATTTGCTGTGTTACTGATTTCTTGCGCTGCCAACGTTGTCTCAAGCTATCAAAACTTAAATACACAACAGGAGTGGTAAATAAGGTCAGCAATTGGCTCATTATTAAGCCACCGACAATGGTGATCCCGAGAGGTTGACGCAATTCCGCGCCATCACCGCTACCTAACATTAACGGTAATGCACCAAAAATAGCGGCGAGTGTTGTCATTAAAATAGGGCGAAAACGTAATAAACTGGCACGGAAAATGGCTTCTTGGGCCGTTAAACCCGCGGTTCTTTGTGCTTGAATGGCGAAGTCGACCATAATAATCGCATTCTTCTTGACGATCCCAATTAACAGCATGATGCCTATTAAGGCGATTAAACTAAATGGCGTATCGAATAATTCAAGAGCTAATAATGCCCCGACACCTGCAGAGGGTAGGGTTGATAAAATAGTCAGTGGGTGAATATAACTTTCATATAATATACCCAGTACCAAATAAACGGTCACAATGGCGGCTAAAATTAAAAACAATTGTGACTGCAAGGTTTCTTGGAATATTTGTGCCGTTCCTGCAAAAGTGCCTCTCACTGTCGATGGCACGCCAAGTGCAGTCATGGTTTTTTCAATTTCGACAATGGCATCATTTAAGGTATAACCGTCCGCGACATTAAATGCGATAGTGGATGAAGCAGATAGCCCTTGGTGATTCACACTTAGCGGTGCATTTGCGGGTTGCCAACGTGCAAAATAAGACAGTGGGATAGCGTCGCCATCTTTGTTGATGACAAACATTTTGTCGAGAGCACTGACATCTTGCGTATATTCAGGAGCAACTTCCATTACGACTTTATATTGGTTCATTGCCTCATAAATAGTGGAAACTTGGCGTTGGCCAAATGCGTTGTTAAGCAAACTGTTAGCTTCACGGACATCGATACCTAGCTGGGCCATTAAGTCCCTATCGTAGGTGATCGCCATTTCCGCACCTTTGTCTTCCTTATCCGAGTTCACATCTGTCAGCTGTGGCAATTCACCGAGTGCTTTACGAATGGCGGGTTCCCAGTCACGCAATGCAGAAAGTTCATCTGCAAGCAGGGTAAACTGGTAACTGGCATTGGCCTGTCGACCGCCCACACGAATGTCTTGTACTGGCATCATAAACAGGTTAGCCCCAGGCTCATTGGCTAATTTCATGCGTAACCGATTGATGACTTCAGCTGAACTTTCAGTACGTTCACCCAGTGGTTTTAATGAGATATACATAAAACCGCTGTTGACCCGGCTACCGCCAGTAAAACCCGTGACATTATCCGTCGCTGGGTCGGCTTTAACTTGCTGCATAAAACGGGTCATTTTTTCTTTCATTGACTGGAATGAAATACTTTGGTCTGCGCGCACAAAGCCCAGCACTCGGCCAGTATCTTGTTCAGGAAAGAAAGTTTTCGGAACGGTGATATACAGGTAAACATTTAAGCCGATTGTGGCAAATAGCACTGCGAGAACACTCCGTCGATGTCCGAGCACCCAATTTAAAGCGACACCATAACTTTCTTGCAAACGCAGTAATACACGTCCAAATCCGCGATGCTTGGCTTTGACGTTGCGAGGACGTTTCTTCAGTAAATAAGCACACATCATGGGGGTGAGCGTTAGCGAAATCACCAATGAAATACCGATAGCGGTTGCAAGGGTAATGGCAAATTCGCGAAATAAGCGCCCGACTAGCCCATCCATTAGCAATAGGGGAATAAAAACAGCCACTAATGAAATGCTCATGGAAACGACGGTAAAGCCGACTTCATGCACGCCTTTAACCGCGGCAATAAACGGTTTTGTGCCATTTTCGATATGACGTGAGATATTTTCTAATACCACAATCGCATCATCGACCACAAAGCCAGTCGCAACCGTTAATGCCATCAATGACAAGTTATTTAAACTAAAGCCACATAAATACATGGCCGTAAACGTCCCAATCAATGAGACGGGGACGGCAACGGCAGGGATCAAAGTAGCGCGACCTGAACGTAAGAACAGCAGCACCACGAGGATCACCAAGGCAACGGCAATCAGTAAGGCGCGCTCAACTTCTGCTAAAGATGCGCGGATGGTCGGAGTTCTATCTTGTGCCACTTTTAACTCGATGGCGGCGGGGATCATGTCATTGAATTCGGGTAATTCATCACGAATACGGTTAACCGTTTCAATGATATTGGCACCCGCTTCACGACGAATGACAATCAAAATAGCCGGTTTACCGTCTGCCATACCTGCCGCACGCACGTTTTCAATGGAATCTTTAACATTGGCGACATCACTGAGTTTAACGGCATTGCCTTGGCTATAATGAACAATAATAGGCCGATAATCTGCGGCTTTTTTTAATTCATCATTGGTCTGTACCTGATAACGTTTTTCGTCATCATTGATATAGCCTTGCGGTTGGCGAACGTTAGCACTGCTGATGGCTGAGCGCACGGCATCAAGGGAAACCCCTTGGTTAAATAGGGCAGTTGGGTTGAGTTCAACGCGTACGGCAGGGAGCGAGCCTCCCCCCACAGAAACTTCGCTAACCCCTTCAATTTGGGCAATTCGTTGGGCTAAACGCGTCGAAGCAATATCATAAATTTCGCCAGTATTTAGGGTGTCTGAGGTCATGGTCAAAATCATAATTGGCGCATCAGACGGGTTTGACTTGTAATAACGTGGACGGCTTGGCATACCGCTGGGTAGTAGGTTCTGTGCGGCATTAATTGCGGCTTGAACTTCCCGTGCAGCGTTATTAATGTCTTTGTCGAGATTGAACTCAAGGGTAATGGTGGTTCGCCCAAGCGCACTGCTTGAAGTCATTTCGCTGATCCCAGCAATACTGCCTAAAGAGCGTTCAAGTGGCGTCGCAACGGAGGACGCCATCGTTTCGGGTGATGCCCCTGGAAGTGACGCTGTCACGTTAATCACAGGGTAATCCACTTGAGGCAACGGAGAAACGGGTAAAAACAGAAAGCTCAGGGCACCACACAAAGTAATCGCAACGCTGATAAGCGTCGTTGCTACCGGGCGGCTAATAAACAGAGCAAAGAAGCGCTTCATTATGACACCTGTGCCTTCTTCGCTTGGCGACGATCTTTAAAGTAATGAGAAAGACGGTCGAACAATAAGTAAATAACCGGTGTGGTAAATAAAGTGAGGATTTGGCTCATAATTAAGCCACCAACCATACAAATCCCTAATGGTTGACGTAATTCTGCACCTACCCCAGTACTCAGCATCAATGGTAAGGCACCCAGCAAGGCCGCCATGGTGGTCATTAGAATTGGGCGAAAACGCAGTAAGCAAGCTTGATAGATGGCATCATAAGGGGACATTCCCTGTTCACGTTCCGCGGCAAGGGCAAAGTCAATCATCATAATGGCATTCTTTTTCACAATACCGATTAGTAAGATGATGCCGATGACCGCGATGACATCAAGGTCTTTCCCTGCCATCATTAAAGCAAGTAATGCACCAACCCCGGCTGTCGGTAGGGTAGATAAAATGGTAATCGGGTGGATAAAGCTCTCATATAAAATACCTAATACGATATACATCGCCACAATAGCAGCCGCAATTAACCAAATAGTGCTGCTCAGTGCAGCCTCAAAGGCTAAAGTCGCCCCTTGGAATTGCGTTGTAATAGATTTTGGCATCGCAATTTGTGATTCGGCTAATTTCACTGCATTGACAGCTGACTCTAGAGAAGCGCCATCCGCCACATTAAACGAAAAGGTTACAGCGGGAAATTGATCGAGGTGATTAATGGCTAATGGCCCATTACCTTCTTGAATATTCACTAAAGTACTCAGCGGTACAATGGCACCATCAGTTCCTTTTAGACGGATATCATTCAGCGCATCCATACCATCACGAGTTTGTGTGTCATGCTCTAATATCACACGATATTGATTTGACTGCGTATAGATAGTCGAAATCATTCGCTGCCCAAACGCATTATATAAGGCGTTATCAATAGCCGACATCGTGATACCAAAACGGCTTGCCGTATCACGATTAACATTCACATAGGCAACTAACCCTTTATTTTGCCAATCACTACTGACATCGGTGAGTTCAGGTTGCTGTTTGAGCACATCTAATAACTGGGGAACCCAAGTGGTTAATTCTTCTAATGAACCAGCCTGTAAAGTAAATTGATACTGTGTGCGCGCTACTTGCGTATCGATGGTGAGATCTTGCATGGGTTGCAGATAGAGATTCACTCCAGCAATGTTATCCACGGATTGCTGGAGACGATCAATAATCGCCATCACTCTGTCTTCACGCTCATCAAGAGGCTTTAATGTAATTTGGAGACGCGCATTGTTTAATGTCGGGTTGCTGCCATCAACACCCACATAGGTGGTGACATTGTCGACTGCAGGGTCTGCCAATAATTTTGACGCGACTTCTTGCTGCTTTTGCGCCATGGCTGCAAATGAAATAGATTGGCGGCTTTCAATTGAGCCCTGAATAATTCCACTGTCTTGCAAAGGGAAAAACCCTTTTGGGATCCACAGATACAGTAAAACAGTCAGCACCATGGTACCTAGCGCCACAGAAAGGGTTAACCATTGGTGATTAAGAATACGTTTTAACCAAATTGCGTATCCAGCAACCATACGGTCAAAGAAGCGCTCACACGCTAGTTCAAAACGGTTATGTTTATGCTGCGACTCCGGTTTTAATAAACGCGCACACATCATTGGCGTTAGCGTCAATGAGACGACAGCAGAGATCAAAATAGCCACGGCTAGGGTAATGGCAAACTCGCGGAATAACCGGCCGACAATATCCCCCATAAATAACAGTGGGATTAATACTGCAACCAAGGAAAAGGTGAGGGAAATAATGGTAAATCCGATTTCACCAGCCCCTTTGAGTGCGGCGACCAGCGGTTTATCGCCTTGCTCTAAGTAGCGAGAAATATTTTCAATCACCACTATCGCATCATCGACCACAAAACCGGTGGCGATGGTTAAAGCCATTAGGGTGAGGTTATTGACAGAAAAACCACAGAAATACATCACTGCAAAGGTACCAACAAGTGACAACGGTACGGCAATACCCGGAATTAAGGTGGCAATTCCATTACGTAAAAACAAGTAAATCACCATCACAACGAGGGCGATGGCTAACATTAATTCAAATTGGACATCATTAACAGATGCACGAATGGTACTGGTTCTATCGGTTAAAATTTCAACATTAACCGATTTAGGTAAGCTTTCAATCAATTCGGGCAATAGCGTACGAATGGTATCTGTGGTTTCAATCACGTTAGCGCCGGGCTGTCGCTGAACATTGATCACAATCGCTTGCTCATTATTGGCCCATGCACCTAAATAGGCATTTTCAGCACCTTGTGCAATCGTTGCTATATCGCCTAAACGCACAGGCGCACCATTTTGGAAGGCCACAATAAGTTGACGATAGTCGTCAAGTGATTTCATTTGGTCGTTAGCAGACAGCGTTACCGCACGTGTAGGGCCATCGAAACTCCCTTTTGCGGAGTTGACGTTCGCATTATTAATGGCAAGGCGAATTGTTTCGCTATCCAGCCCTTTAGCAGCCATGGCTTGTGGGTTAATATTCACACGAACAGCAGGGCGCTGGCCGCCAGCTAAGGTCACTAAGCCCACCCCATTCACTTGGGATATTTTCTGAGCAATTCGCGTTTCAATAATATCCTGTACTTGCGTTAACGGCATTGCATCAGAGGTGACCGCTAAGGTGAGTACAGGTGGATCTGCGGGGTTTACCTTATTATAAATTGGAGGATAGGGTAAATCCGAAGGTAGTAAGCTACTGGCGGAATTAATCGCTGCTTGAACTTCTTGTTCGGCAACCTCTAGAGGCAAGGTTAGTTGGAACATCAGCGTGATAACGGATGCCCCTCCTGAACTTTGCGATGACATCTGTTTAAGCCCCGACATTTGGCCGAACTGGGTTTCCAGTGGTGCCGTCACTGCCGAGGTCATCACATCAGGGCTAGCGCCTGGATAAAGGGTAACAACTTGAATCGTTGGGTAATCGACTTCGGGCAGGGCTGAAACAGGTAAGAAGCGATAACCGATGATCCCTGCGAGTAATATAGCCACCATGAATAATGTGGTTGCTACAGGGCGCAAAATAAATAAACGAGAAGGCCCACCGCCTTTTAACATTTCAGGCCGCATTACGCTTTCTCCGCGCTATTAGGTTTACCTTTGCGGGGCTCTTTTTTAGCGATGCCTTCAGGGGTAACGACTTCGACCGTTGTGCCATCGGTGAGTTTATCAACACCATCGGTGATAACTTTGGTATTTGCCGCGAGCCCACTTTCAATAACCACTTGTTGGCTATCTTGCATACCCACAGTTACATTGTGTTTGCTGACTTTATTATCATCACTCAATATCCAAACATAGTGGCCTTCATTGCCCATTTGCAGTGCAGCGGTTGGAATGACCACGGCATTTTGCAGCGTTTCAACTTGCATTTTTACGTTAACAAATTGATTAGGAAAAAGTTTTTCTTCTTCATTGGTAAAGCGGGCTTTTATTTTAAGAGTACCAGTCGCAGCATCAATTTGGTTATCAGTACTGAGTAGCTCACCACTTGCGATTAGCGCGATATTGTTTCTGTCCCAAGCTTCAATCAATACTTTCTCACCAGAGGATTGTGCCTGCTGGATCGCAGGAATATCGCCTTCAGGTAAAGCAAAAAGGACATCCGCGGGTTGAGTTTGTGTGATGACGACAAGAGGGGTTGAGGTCCCGGAAGAGATAAAGTTTCCAACATCTACTTGTTTTAAACCCACGCGTCCTGAGATAGGCGCAGTAATTTTACTGTAGGTTAATTGCAGTTTGGCATTATCAACAGCCGCTTGGTCGACTTTAATACTGCCTTGCGCCTGTAATACCGCCGCTTTTTGGTTGTCTAACTCTTGTTGCGAAATTACTTTAGTGCCAGCAAGCTTTTGATAACGAGCTAAATCTAATTGTGCATTTGCTAATGTTGCTTTGTCTTTTGCCAATTGCCCCTCTGCTTGTGATAGCTGAACTTCAAATGGGCGAGGGTCAATTTGCGCCAATAAATCTCCCTTATTGACGTATTGCCCTTCAGTAAAATACAGCTGCATTAACTGGCCTTCAACACGGCTGGTTACGGTGACAACATTCGCGGCTTGGACTGTGCCTAAACCCGATAAAAAGCGCGGAACGACTTTCTGTTCAGCGACGGCAAATTGTACAGGGGCTAAAACACGTGGTGGGCGGCCCATTGCACTTCGCTGTGAATTTGGTTTTGCTACAGCATCAGTAGATTGTGTATCTGATTGTTTGTCTTGATGATAAAAATACCAAGAAGCGCCAGCTGCCGCAATAATGGCAATAAAAATGGCAGAGCGAATAAAAGGTTTACGTTGTTTTTGTTTATTCATTTTGGGTAATTCGCTTAACTCAAAAAAGTGGATGAGATCCGTCAGGCTGTATACTAAAAAACTAACAAAAAAGAGTCAGTTAGACATATTAGTAGTTTAACGTGATAGGTACAAAGAAAAATGGAGGAAATATGAATAAGTGTCAATTTCTGTACTGGTATGCTGTTGTGTGTGTAAAGGAGGGCGTGGGGGAAATTAACTTTTCTCGATGAGAATTGCACCCTAATAAATAGGGTGCAAGAGATTTTATAGACTAGAAGCGTTTAGAACCGCAGATTTTTCGTTTGAGGACTCAGAATTAACTGTCCAACCTTTCCAAGATAGTGGAATAAAGGCCACAGCAACTGCTAATAATGAGACGCCAGCAACATAATAGGCAGGTGCCATGTGAGACTGCTGTAACCAAGCACCGGTTAATATTGGTGTTAAACCACCAAAAATTGCATAAGCCACATTGTAAGCGAATGACAGGCCAGAATAGCGAATTTCAGGTGGAAATGCGCGTGTACTGATAATTGGTGTCGTTGCAATCGCGCCAACAAAGAAGCCCATCAAGCCATAGTTAAAAATCAATGTACTCGCCGCAATATCACTGGATAATGACGAATAGAAGTAAATTGCTGTTACGGCTAACCCACCCCAGGATAAAGTCATTGAAGCACGTGTTCCTGTTTTATCACCTAACCAACCCCAGAAGATACAGCCTAATGTTAAGGTTAATGTTGCGGCACAGTTGGCTTGCAATGCAATATTTCGGTCAATGTTATAGATCCCTTTTAACACCACATCTGGCGTCATCAAAATAGTGACAACAATAGCGGTTGATAATGACCACGTCAGTGCCGCCGTGATCATACAGGCTTGCTTATGAGATTTAATCACAGTTTTGACGGGTAATTCTTGTGACAAAGCCTTTTTCGCTGCCAGTTCTTTGAATATTGGGGTTTCTTGTAAAAAACGGCGTAAATACACAGAAATAAACCCGAAAATACCACCAAGAATAAATGGAATACGCCATGCGAAATCATGAATTTCAGTTGTGGTATAAGAGCGTTCAATAATAATAGCGACGATAGAGCCTAATAAAATACCGCCAGTGATCCCTGAAGTCAGTGTACCAACACCTAAGCCATAGCGTTGCTTTGGTGTATGCTCTGCAATAAATACCCATGCTCCTGGCATTTCACCACCAATCGCGGCACCTTGCATAATACGCATTAACAGCAGCAATAATGGGGCTGCAGCACCAATGGTTTCAAAAGTTGGCAAAAAACCAATGACAAATGTTGGGAATGCCATTAAGAAAATACTTAAGGTAAACATTTTCTTGCGGCCAATTTTATCCCCAAAGTGAGCCATAATAATGCCACCAAGAGGACGAGCAAGATAACCTGCTGCAAATAGACCCAGAGTTGCCATTAGCGCGAGAAATTCGTTATCCCCTGGAAAAAATAGTTGGGAAATAATTTTTGCGTAAAAAACAAAGATAACGAAGTCGTAAAACTCAAGGGTACCCCCTAAAGAGGATAAGCCTAATGTTTTATAGTCTTCTTTGCCCAAAGGCCTCGCAGAGGGCTGGCTGGCTGTTTGCGGTGTCATTATAGTTTCCTTCTAACTACCTGAAATACTAAATTGCATAAATTCAAAGTAATAAGCATTGGCTCATAATAATGAGCTAATCATTTTTATTGGTGCAGATAAGAGGTATAAAACGTTGGATGGGTATAACTTAGTTTAATACACAGTATCTTTTTTGCATGTGTATATTTATAGCAGGAAATTCTATATTCTGTAAACCTCAACCCTAAAAACAAGAATAACATTCCAATTAATTTTGTTTGTCTGGATTATTGATTCGGCGTGGTGATAAATAACCTTATATGATGTTAATAATATGAATTTTGCAGAATATCGTATATTTAAATTAGTCAGTTACAGTGTTAATTATATTTAATTTAATAAATTCTTACTGAAATATAGTAAACAAATATTACCTAATTATTTTTCGTTATAATTAACTTTACTCATCTCGATGAGCTAAATAACTATAAAAGCATTTAATTAATAGATAAATAATAAGTCTACTTGTGAAATTTTGGATTTTTAACGGGGTTTTGTTAGTACAGGGAGTGTTTTGTAAATGGCACGCGCCCGCCAAGAAGCAGGACGCGTGCAAAGTAAATTTAAACGAGGAACAGTGTGGCTAAGCCAAGGAAAATAAAGAATCCGCCAGTGTCTGTGATAGCGGTGATCATCACGCTAGAGCCGATAGCAGGGTCTTTGCCCATTTTCAGCATAATGAGTGGAATAAGTACCCCCATAATCGCTGCCATTAGTAGGTTCAAGATCATTGCTAATGTCATTACAGCGCCCATAGCGATATCGCCATACAGGAAGTAGGTAACGACACCCATAATTCCGCCCCAAACAACGCCATTAATAAAGGCGACGCCAAGCTCCCTTAACATTAAGAAAGAGAAACTATTATTTTGTATCTGGTGCAGGGCAATGGCGCGCACAATCATGGTGATGGTTTGGTTTCCCGTATTCCCCCCAATTCCTGCCACAATTGGCATTAATGTGGCTAACGCAACTAATTGGGAAATGGTATCTTCAAAGACGCCAATAACACGAGAAGCGACAAAAGCGGTACATAGGTTAATGGCTAACCATGTCCAACGGGTTTTAACGGCTTGGCCAACCGGGGCGAAAACGTCTTCTTCAGGGCTTAACCCCCCCATACGACGAATACTGTTATCGTTTTCTTCACTGATGTTATCAACGATATCTTCAACCGTCAGGCGGCCCATCAGTAGGCCGCTGTTATCAACAACAGCAGCAGAAATTAAGTCATAACGTTCGAACGCACTAGCGGCGTCTTCGCCTTTTTCATCGGGCAAGAAGGTCACAGTGTCAGTTTTCATGACATCGGCCACTATTTTTTCAGGGGATTGCGTCAAAATAGTGGTTAGTGGCAATTCACCTTGCAGATAATTATTGTTATCGACAACGAAAATTTTATCGGTGGCTTCTGGGATTTTGCCTCGTTGGCGTAAATAACGTTGAACCGTTTTCAGCGTCACATTTGGGCGTACGGTGACGAATTCAAAATCCATCATTTGCCCGACGCTATCTTTCGCATATTGTAAAACTTCGCGAATGCGGCTACGTAGGCTAGGCTCTAAATAGGTGAGGAGTCGGCGCATGGTGTCACGAGGTAAATGCTCAGCAATATAAGCTTGTTCGTCAACATGCAAATTAGCAACGGCGCGAAGCAGTTCTCTGTCCGACATATCCTTAATGAGGCTATCCCAAACAGACACGGAGGCCTCAACTAAGACTTCACCACGTTCGTTATTATCAACAAGACGCCATAACGCGAGACGCTCATCATAAGGGAGCATTTCTAAGATATCGGCGATATCCGCAGTATGTAAATCAAGCAGCAATTCTTTTACAAGACTAATTTTTTCACTAATTGCTTTGTCATCAATACTGACGTGTTGATCATTTTCAACAAGCGCATGGACGAACTCTTCGTCATCTAAAAATAGCGTCAGGATTTGCTGGCGAATATGTGCCAGCTTTTGAGAGTGCGGATTGACTGTTGGCACCGCATCGATTGAAAAAGCAGGTTGTGACATTTTAATCCTTAAAGCAATAGCAGCGCAAAAGCGCTTTTTATGAATTCGTCTGCGAGCGGACGAAATTTATTATCATTATTGTCGCCTATTTAAATAATATATCAAATAGTTGAGTCAAATAAGCGGTGATTTTAAAGTCATCAGTGATGTATAATAAGCATAAATCACTACAATAATGGCCGCAAATCACTCATTTTCTGCACAAATTGTTAACGACCAACCGGGGACATCTTCCCAATAGCCACTTTCCTTTTCTAAATCCAATATCATCAATGTATTTTGTACGAGATATTCAGATGGTAAATAGAGAGTCCAGTGCCCATCATCCGTTTCTATCCGTAACGAAGAGGGGATTGTGGTAGATTGGCGTTGGTTATTTAACAAAATGGCTAGCCGCAAAATTTGAATAAGCGGCATAAATTGTTTTCTTTTAAATAAATTAAATTTAGGGATATCGTCATACTTGATAGCCCTTCGATGGTTACGCACCAATGTTGCCAGTAATAACTGCTGTTCTTGGTTGAAACCCGGTAAGTTGGTATTTTGCAAAATATAAGCAGAATGGCGGTGCATACCACTATGATTAATACTTAACCCAACTTCATGGAGCATAACTGCCCATATTAAAATGGATTCCAGCTGTGGGTTAAGTTGCTTGGGGTTTTGTTGCCCCCACTGGAAATAGAGTTCTTCCATGGTTTTTAATACGCGTTTAGCTTGCTCTCTATCGATATTATAATGCTCAGCAAGGCTTAAAGCAGTACGCTGGCGGATATCTTGGTGACGGAAGCGGCCTTCCATTTCATACAAAACACCTTCACGCAATGCACCGTCAGATAAACGTAACTCTTTAATTTCTAATGAATCAAATACGGCAAGTAAAATCGCTAAGCCAGGAACAAATACGTGTTTACGTTCATTCGATAGGCCTAATATATTCAGGGTGCTAAATGACTTATATTTCAGCGCCATTTGCTTGATTTCGATAAGACGTTCCCGTGTAATAATACCGTCTTTATAACCTAATTCTTGTATCACACTATGGGCAGCTTTGATGGTGCCCGAGGCGCCCATCGCAACGTCCCAAGTTTGTTTCTTAAATAAAATTGCGGTGCTTTCTAACTTTAAGCAAGCCCCTAGGTAGGCTCGATTAAAAAATTCAGGGGTAATTTCTTCATTTGGAAAGTAAGTACGGGCAAAGCTAACACAGCCCATACGGCGACTTTCAATCAAAAGCGGCTCAAATTTTTCACCAATAACTAACTCTGTTGAACCACCACCGATATCGAGTACTAATTTACGGCCTTTTTCGGGTTGAGTGTGCTCAACTCCCATAAAAATCAACCGTGCCTCTTCTTGGCCTGAAATGATTTCAATAGGGTAAGGCATGATTTCTTTCGCGCGCTGCAAAAACAGTTTTACATTCGTTGCTACACGTAATGAGTGAGTGCCAACAATGCACACGTTTTCAGGGGGAAAGCCTTGTAACCGTTCGGCAAACAACGCGAGGCAGGCAAGCCCACGTTCCATGGCTTCTTCACTTAATTCATTGGTATCACTTAGGCCATCAGCAAGATGAACACGCTTTTTTAACCGTGTGAGAACTTGCAATGCACCGTTAACGATGCGAGCTATGACCATATGAAAACTGTTTGAACCTAAATCTATAGCCGCAATTTCTTGTGGTCTCGGTGTTGAGGCGTTGGTTATTGGCATATTTTTAAGCTCTTGTATCCGGTGTTTCGATTGATTTTAAATAATCATACACAGCAAGCTGGGCCTGAATTTTACGTTTATTTCCGCGGGGAACATAATGATTACTTAAATCTTTGTCAACATAACGTGCTTTAACAGTATCACTAAATTGCAGCTCTAAAATATCCAATACCCGTTGTTTTAAATGCGGGTCGACTAAGCTAACGGCGACTTCAATGCGGTAATCAATGTTGCGGGTCATCCAGTCAGCAGAAGAAATAAAGACTTTTTCGTCACCCGCATTGGTGAAAACATAAACACGGTCATGTTCAAGGAAGCGGTCAACAATACTGGTTACCTGAATATTTTCACTGTAGCCGACTTGGCCGGCGACTAAAGAGCACATCCCTCTGACTAACAAACGAATTTTGACACCTGCGTTGGAGGCATCGTACAGTTTGTCAGTCAATTCTTTGTCGACTAAGTTGTTAATTTTTAATGTAATGCCACTGGGCCGTTCAGCGAGCGCATTTTCGATTTCTTGGTCAATTAAGGCCATCAAACGAATACGTGTATTTTGTGGTGACACCATTAAATTATCAAAAGTCACTGGACGATAAGGATTTTCAATAAAACTAAAGACCCGCCGAACTTCGTTGGTGATCAGCTCATTTGCAGTGAGTAGGGAGTAATCGGTATAAAGCCGAGCGGTTTTTTCGTTAAAATTGCCCGTACCAATATGGGCATAACGCACGATTTGGCCTTCTTCCATGCGTGAGATAATAAATAATTTTGCATGAATTTTCAGCCCTGGCGCGGAGAAAATAACATGTACGCCCGCTTCAGTTAATCGTTTTGCCCAATGAATATTAGCGGCCTCATCAAATCGTGCTTGTAACTCAACGACCACCGTGACTTTTTTTCCATTATGGGCGGCATGAATGACAGAATCGATAATGCGTGAGTCTTTTGCAACACGGTAAATATTAATTTTTATCGATAATACATTCGGGTCAAAAGACGCTTGGCGCAATAATTCTAAAGTATGTTCAAAGGTATAGTAGGGATAATATAACAGTACATCGCGTTCGCGAATGGCATCGAAACCGTTACGGAAGTTATCAAACCAGCGGTGACGCAGCCTTGGTAATGGCTTGTTTAATAGGTTTTTATTTCCTTCATTAGGGAAATTAATAAAGTCTTTAAAATTGTGGTAGCGACCACCGGCAATCACGGAGTCATCGTTGGATAGCCCCAGTTTTTCACGTAAAAGAGCAACCATTTCGTCAGGCATATCACGCTGATAGACAAAGCGGACGGGTTCTGCGGTTAAACGTTGCTTTAATGTGGATGACATTATTTCGAGCAAGCTCGATTCCATCTCTGTTGCGATGTCGTACTCTGCATCACGCGTCATTTTCATCGAATAGGCATTGAGCTTATCGTAATCAAAGAAGCCTTTGAAAATTTCATCGAGCGTATAGCGAAGGATATTATCAATTAGGATCATCGACTTGCGACGTTTTGGCATTTCCGGAGGCAGGTTAACAAACCGCGGTACTTTATCGGATGGAATTTCCAATAGTGCATATTGAATCTGATTGCCATTGATGATTTCAACAGCAAGATAAGTGTAGTCATCTTTTAGAAATTCAACGAGATTGGTATCAGGATTAATTAATATTGGCGTAATATGCTGGCGCAGATTCTGGCGGAAATACTGGCGTAACCAAATCTGTTGGCGAGGTGAAATTTGACGTTCGTTAATTAAGAATATTTGATTGCGCGCCATTTCCAATAATAAGTCATTATAGAGAATGTCGAATTCTTGTTCTTGTTTGGCAACTCTTGACTGAATTCGTTTTAATAAGTGGCGAGCACCGCTTGCCGAACCGCGCTCTTCATTGATTAAAATACGGCGTTTAACATCGGCGAAGCGGACTTTATAAAACTCGTCTAGATTATTAGAATAAATTCCCAAAAAACGCATTCGCTCAATAAGAGGGTTACGCTTGTCGGCTGCTTCTTGTAAAACACGCTCGTTAAAAGACAGCCAGCTTAACTCTTTTTCATGATAGAGACGTTCTTGGGACATTCTAACTCCGTATTAGACTCTTGTTACTTTATGGCTATGATACCAGTCAGTTAGCTAAATGTGTTGTTTAATTGCTTTATCTTGGGTAATAACACTTTCAGGATTGGCAAATTGTTGCTTCATCGTAAAATATTGCTGCTGAAAAATACACATACGGATAGCGGTGTGATAACGACCATTGACAAAAAATTCGTCGATCAATTCACCTTCAGTATGGAAGCCTAGTTTATTATAAATATGGATAGCTTTAACATTTTCTTTATCAACAATAAGATAAAGTTTATATAAGTTTAGTACGGAAAACGCGTAGTCCATTGCTAATTTTGCAGCACGACTCGCATAGCCATGCCCTTGATGGCTCGGAGCAATGATAATCTGAAACTCAGAGCGTCGGTGAATATAATCAATTTCGACTAACTCAACTAGGCCAACTTTCTCACTGTCATTTTCAACGATAAAGCGGCGTTCAGACTGGTCATGAATATGTTTATCGTAAAGATCGCTTAATTCAACAAAAGCTTCGTAAGGTTCTTCAAACCAATAGCGCATAACACTGGCATTGTTATCAAGCTGGTGAATGAATGCTAAATCTTCACGTTCAAGTGGGCGCAACCTAAACGGATGAACTTGCCCGATCGTCATAAAAATACCTCTATTTAGTTAGGAAAATGGTTTTGTTCTTCGACTATAAGGATAACATTTATTTGCGATAAAATAATGACACAGCACAGAGAGATTATCACCTTGTTGAAAAATAGTTCACGTTACCCAACGCTAATGTTTTTTATGTAATAGCTTGCGGTCGTGTTTTTATGTGAATGCGAAGAAAAAGGGTGGTTACCCACCCTTGAAATGAAGTTTTGGTCATCACGAATATTATTCGTTAGCATAACCTTGTTGCGGTAAAATTTTGTTATCTAACATAGCCTTACCATTTTGCATTGCTAATCGGCCACTAATGAACCACTCAACGACTAATGGGTAAATCATATGTTCTTGGGTTTTTACCCGCTCGATAATATCGTCTTCGGTATCTTGTTCAAAGATAGGCACTTTGGCTTGCAAAATAACGGGTCCACCATCCAGTTCTTCGGTAACGAAATGAACGGATGTGCCATGTTCTTTATCCCCATTTTCCAGCGCCTTACGGTGCGTGTGTAAACCGGGGTATTTCGGTAACAAAGAAGGGTGGATGTTGAGTAATTTACCAGCAAAGTGGTTGACGAATTGGGCTGATAAGATACGCATAAAACCCGCTAATACGACTAAATCAGGTTGAAATTGGTCGACTTGTGCGAGTAATGCAGCATCATATGCTTGGCGGTCAGTATACTGTTTGGCATCTAAAAAACAGGCTGGTATTCCAGCCTGTTGTGCTCGAACAAGCCCATAAGCATTGGCTTGGTTGCTAATGACAGCAACAATGTGAGCGCCAATTGCCCCAGTGCGGCAGCTATCAATTAATGATTGCAAATTACTACCGCTGCCAGAAATGAGGACAACAATTTTTTTCATTAGCGGATCACAACCTGCTCTTCACCCGCGGGTAATGCGCCAATTGTACCGATTTGCCATGCGTTTTCACCAAGCTTGTTCAACAGAGCAAGTGCATTTTCAACTTCCTGCTGTGGCAGAGCAATAATAATTCCCACACCACAGTTGAAGGTACGGTACATTTCATGAGTGCTCACATCACCAGCTTGCTGTAGCCAGTTAAAGACAGCAGGCCATTGCCAGCTGCTACCGTCAATAATGGCTTGTGTGTTGTCAGGCAGTACGCGAGGAATATTTTCCCAGAAACCACCGCCAGTAATGTGGGCAATTGCATGGATATCACTGTTTGCGATCAGCTCTAATACATTTTTAACGTAAATGCGTGTTGGTTCTAATAAGTGGTCAGCTAAAGATTTCCCATCTAATTGAGTTTCTTCTGGATTGGTTTGACTGACTTCGAGGATCTTGCGAACCAGCGAGTAACCATTTGAATGTGGGCCACTAGAGGCTAAAGCAATTAAGGCATCTCCGGCACTCACTTTGCTACCATCGATGATTTCTGAGCGCTCAACAACTCCCACACAGAAACCCGCTACATCGTAGTCTTCGCCATGGTACATTCCTGGCATTTCGGCGGTTTCACCACCCACTAACGCACAACCCGATTGTTTACAACCTTCTGCGATACCCGTAATCACACTCGCAGCGGTATCGACATCCAGTTTACCGGTCGCGTAATAATCAAGGAAGAACAGGGGCTCTGCGCCTTGAACAATCAAGTCATTGACACACATTGCCACGAGGTCAATTCCAATGGAATCATGACGTTTTAAATCCATTGCTAAGCGTAATTTGGTACCGACACCGTCAGTGCCTGAAACTAAAACGGGCTCACGGTATTTCTGTGGTAGGGAACATAATGCACCGAATCCCCCAAGACCTCCCATGACTTCTGGGCGGCGGGTTTCTTTTACGACACCTTTAATACGTTCAACCAAGGCGTTACCCGCATCAATATCAACACCGGCATCTTTATAGCTGAGAGAGGTTTTATCAGTCACTACGGCCCCCAAGGCAATTACATTTTTGAGAAAAATAACATCATTGACATTATTCTAACAGGCTAGGCAAACGTTTGCGATAGCTTTGTGTTGGAAATTTTTGGGTACGTACAATCAAAGAATGGAGAACGTTATAGAAGTTGTACAGCAAAATAATAAATGTATTTATTTAAATCAAATTTGCGGTTTAGCCAATTTCAACTTAACTGAGATGAGGTATAATTTAAAAAAAATGATGTTAATCGTTGTTGTTTTGACCAAAATCAAGCGTTATCTAGTGGCAACCAAAGCTAAAAGAGGTATAATCCGGCGATTTTTTTGTCCGCCGCCGTCTTAAATAGTAGGAGAAACCCATGAAGATCGTTGAGGTAAAACACCCTCTCGTTAAACATAAACTCGGCCTGATGCGAGATCATGATATAAGCACAAAACGCTTTCGTGAACTGGCCTCAGAGGTTGGTAGCCTACTGACTTATGAAGCAACTGCTGACCTTGAAACTGAAAAAGTGACTATCGATGGTTGGTGTGGTCCTGTAGAAATAGAACAAATTAAAGGTAAGAAAATCACTGTAGTACCAATTCTTCGTGCGGGTATTGGTATGATGAACGGTGTATTAGATAGCATTCCAAGTGCACGTATCAGTGTGGTAGGTGTTTATCGTGATGAAGAAACACTGCAGCCTGTCCCTTATTTCCAAAAACTCGCGTCTAACATTGAAGAGCGTATGGCATTAGTGGTCGACCCAATGTTAGCGACGGGTGGCTCAATGATTGCTACCATTGATTTATTAAAAAATGCGGGTTGTACCTCGATTAAAATCTTAGTTCTTGTTGCAGCGCCTGAAGGTTTAAAAGCGTTGGAAGCTGCGCATCCAGATGTTGAATTATATACCGCTTCAATTGATGAGTATTTAAATGAAGAGGGATATATCGTTCCGGGTCTCGGTGATGCGGGCGACAAGATATTTGGTACTAAATAATGATAAGCCGACTGAGAAGTCGGCTTTTTTTTGATTAATTGTAGAGACTCACTGCTTATTCAGTGATTAGCCATTTCGCTAAAAGAGGATAAAGTCAAATGACACGTCGCACCATCAGTGTTGAAGAAAGACCCCCATTATTACAAACTATACCACTGAGCCTTCAACACCTATTTGCTATGTTTGGCGCAACCGTTATCGTACCGATTCTGTTTGGTGTAAACCCCGCTACAATTTTGCTGTTTAATGGGATCGGAACGCTGCTGTATCTGTTTATTTGTAAAGGGCAAATACCTGCTTATTTAGGTTCAAGTTTTGCATTTATTTCCCCAGTGCTGATTTTATTACCATTAGGTTATGAACTGGCGCTTGGCGGCTTTATTATCTGTGGCGTGCTATTCTGTATTGTTGCGCTGATTGTTAAAGTTGCAGGAAGAGGGTGGATAAACGTTATGTTTCCCCCAGCAGCCATGGGGGCAATCGTAGCCGTAATTGGTTTAGAATTAGCTCAAACGGCTGCAGGTATGGCTGGGCTATTGCCTAAAGATGGGGCTGCGGTCGATTCGAACACGTTAATTATTTCTCTGACCACGTTATCAGTCACTATTCTCTGCGCTGTCGTTTTCCGTGGATTTTTATCTATCATTCCAATTTTAATCGGTTTTTTAGCGGGTTATGCATTGTCCTATTTTATGGGTATTGTGGACTTTACCCCAGTTATTGAAGCGCCGTGGTTTGCTATCCCAACGTTTTATACACCGCGTTTTGAATGGTTTGCTATTTTAACCATTTTACCTGCCGCGCTAGTCGTTATTGCTGAACACGTGGGGCATTTAGTGGTGACAGCAAATATTGTTGAACGTGATTTAATGAAGTCGCCAGGCTTACACCGCTCAATGTTTGCAAATGGGTTTTCTACGGTGATCTCCGGTTTCTTTGGTTCAACACCGAACACCACTTATGGTGAAAATATTGGTGTAATGGCTATTACCAAGGTATATAGCACATGGGTCATTGGTGGCGCTGCGGTAATCGCCATTTTGTTATCTTGTGTTGGTAAATTAGCGGCCGCTATCCAATTAGTGCCTGTGCCTGTGATGGGTGGGGTTTCACTCTTATTGTACGGGGTGATTGGTGCATCAGGTATTCGTGTGTTGATTGATTCAAAAGTCGATTATAACAAGCCACAAAATTTGATTTTAACCTCAGTGATTTTAATTATTGGTGTCAGCGGAGCCGTTATCCATATTGGTCAAGCTGAACTCAAAGGTATGGCACTGGCAACGATAGTCGGGATCTTTATGGCATTATTATTCCGTTTTATAACGTTTGTTAGGCCTGAAAAGCAATTTGTGACATCTGAAGTCCAAGAGCTTGATAGCAATAAAAAATAAGCCACACAATTTTCCATAATGCCGTTCAATTGTTTGAACGGCATTTGGTCACCGTTCTTATTCATCTATCCGTGTTTTTTATGGTAAACTGCTAGATGAAAATTGATTTGTACAGCCAGAGGCGCTTCTGAACACACCATCACAGCTTTCATTACCACTATATCTGCCAGATGATGAAACCTTTGCGAGCTTTTATGCAGGGGAAAATGGGGCGTTGCTGTCTGCTATTCAATCTGCTATTAATCAACCACATGGCAGTTATATCTATTATTGGTCGCGTGAAGGCGGTGGGAAAAGCCATTTACTGCACGCAGCTTGTGCAGAGTTGTCTGAACAAGGCATTGCGGTCGGTTATGTTCCTTTAGATAAACGTGCGTATTTTGTTCCTGAAGTACTAGACGGTATGGAACATTTATCACTCGTTTGTATTGATAATATTCAGTGCATCGGGGGTGATGAAGAGTGGGAAATGGCGATTTTCAATTTGTATAATCGTATTTTGGAAATTGGTCGCACTTGTCTATTAATTACTGGGGACCGGCCTCCTCGGCAAATCGAACTGAAATTACCCGATTTAGCCTCTCGCCTTGATTGGGGGCAAATTTATAAATTGCACCCACTGAGTGACGAAGATAAGATTTGGGCACTACAATTACGCGCTCGCATCCGTGGTTTTGAATTACCAGAAGATGTTTGCCGTTTTGTATTAAAACGTCTAGATAGAAAAATGGGAACGTTGTTTGATATCTTAAACAAACTTGACCATGCATCAATCGTTGCTCAGCGCAAATTAACGATTCCTTTCGTAAAAGATATTTTAAAACTCTAGTTAATTAAATGAGTTGGCAGCCGTATAGCTGCCAAAATAGAGTTTATAAGATTTCACAGACCTGCTCAGGCGGACGACCTAAACGTGCTTTATCACCATTAACAACAATAGGGCGTTCAATCAATTTAGGGTTTTCATTCATTGCTTTAACGAGTTGATCCTGTGTTAAGCTGTCATCGTTTAAATTCAATTCCTTATACAGCTCTTCTTTGGTGCGCATTAATTGACGAGCATCTTTAAAGCCTAACATTTTAAGGAGTTTTTTGATTTCAGCAGCCGTTGGGGGCGTTTTTAAATATTCGATCACGGTGGGAACAATACCCTTATCAGTTAAAAGGGCTAAGGTTTCGCGGCTTTTAGAACAGCGTGGGTTGTGGTAAATCTTAATCGAATCCGTCATTATTATAATTCCTTACGGTTTTGCATTTTTGTCACGTAATTGTAGTTTTCTAAGCTCATCAATGCGAGCGTCATAACGCTGTTGTTCATAGCTGCCTAAACGGCTTTGACGGCTAGCATCACTGAGATAATTAATTGCAGTGTCATAGTTACCCCGTAACGCCATTCCTTCTGCGTAAGCAGCAAGTTCTTCGGTACGCTTACCTTGTTTTGCGGACGCTTCTGCCAGTAAATCCCAGCCAATCGGGTCATCTGGGTAATCAAACGTATATTTATTCAGTAAGGTTGTTGCTTCTTTATATTGATGATTATTAATTAATGCGTTGGCAAGGTTGACAATAAATACGGTATTTTTCGGTGATTTTTTCAAAGCATTCTGTAAACGAGAGACCGCTCTAGAGACTTGATGTTGTTCAATATCAACATCAGTCATGCTATCGATAAACCAAGGGTTATCGGGTTGTTTCGCTAATAGCTCTGTCAGGATTTTTCCTGCCTCTGCGTACTTTTTGTCTTGAGAAAGTAGTAGCGCTTTACCGTATTGCGCTGCAATTTGTTCTTGTGCAGAACCTTTACCATAGTTTTCAATGATTTGGTCTAAAGCATGTTTTTGCTCGGTACTATACATAGCCAAAATACGAACTCGGGCTAACATAAAGTCCAGTGATGATGGCACACTCACTTTAGGATATTGATTCGAACGGTTTCTTGCATCAGCTAAACGGCTATCCGGCAAGGGGTGCGTTAATAGAATTTCAGGGGGCTTTGACATATAGCGAGTTTGGTCTGACATTGTTTGCATAAAATCAGCCATCGCATGCGGGTCAAAGCCAGAGCGTCTTAATGTCTGCAAGCCAATACGATCAGCTTCTTGCTCATTGGCTTGGGTAAAGCTGATCATACCTTGCTGAACCCCTGCCATTGTTCCTGTTAAAGCGGCAAAACCGGCTTGAGGATTCGCCATCACTAACAGTAAAGAACCAATGGTCCCAGCAATCGCGAGAGGAGTGGTACTTTTTTGATCTTCCATCATTCGCGCAAGGTGCCTTTGCGTAACGTGAGATATTTCGTGCGCCATGACGGATGCTAGCTGACTTTCATTCTGGCTGTACCGGAACAATGCGGAGTGCAGCACTACATTGCCCCCAAAATAGGCGTATGCGTTAATATTGGGGTTGTTGACTAAATAGAACTTAAACG
Organism: Providencia sp. PROV130; assembly: GCF_028482225.1. Taxonomy (NCBI): domain Bacteria; kingdom Pseudomonadati; phylum Pseudomonadota; class Gammaproteobacteria; order Enterobacterales; family Morganellaceae; genus Providencia; species Providencia sp. PROV130. The sequence goes on from NZ_JAMPQC010000016.1 coordinate 68,525, forward strand.
GTGTTTTAACTGAGTCGGCATTTTTCACTAACCGCATGCCAAGTTTGTTAACATATTGGGTTAACAATGGGTCATAAATAAGAGGGGTGCTGGCACGTATTTGTCGTGTGATAGCATCTCCCATAATAATTTCTTGGTTGATGCTAAGTGTGCCTCCTGCTGTAGTTCCTATATCGGGTAAGGTATCTTCAATTGCACTATAAGCAGGTAAAACTGCACCGTTCATTAGCGCAGCGATCATGAAAGCCAATAATGGATATTTTAAATTTTTCTTCATGAAACGTGAGTATCCCATACAACATTTTAATTTAGGGTAAGTACCGACTTTATTTCGGGTGTGCTTTAAGTAAGGCACCTAAAAATGCGAAAAGTTTAAAACACATGATAGCAAAAGCTATCGTAAAATCTGTTCTTCGGTATAATTTTCGTTACTTTAGGAACTGTCCTTTGTGTTATTCCCTAGGAGCAATAAATGCTGGAATTGTTTTTACAGTGGTATCGTCGGCGTTTTGCTGACCCACAAGCCATAGCCCTCTTTACATTACTCGTATCGGGGTTTGTAATCATCTTCTTTTTCAGCAGTATACTGGCTCCATTGCTGGCGGCAATTGCTTTAGCTTATTTGCTTGAATGGCCAACCAATTTATTACAACGCATAGGGTTATCCCGTTCAGTTGCTGTCGGTATCATTTTGACCTTATTCGCCGGAATAAGTGCCATGGTTATTTTAATTATTGCACCAACCGCATGGCAGCAAGGGATTAATTTGATGGCCGATCTGCCAAATATGGTTAACCGTTTCAATGAATTTGCACAAAAATTGCCAGAGCAATATCCCGCATTAGTGGATGTCGGTATTATCGATATGATGTCAGATAACCTGCGTAGTCGTATGTCGGGTATTGCAGACTCAGTGGTTAAAGCGTCAGTTGCTTCATTAATTGGTATTTTTACTTTAGCGGTTTACTTAGTTCTAGTGCCGTTGATGACATTCTTTCTTTTAAAAGATAAAGAGCGTATTAGCAAAAGCTTTCTCAAGCTGTTACCGAAAAATCGTTTGTTAGTGGGTAAAGTTTGGGTCGAAATGAATGAACAAATCACTAATTATTTGCGAGGAAAAGTCACGGAAATGGTGATTGTTGGGGGAGCAACATATTTATGTTTTGCTTACTTTGACTTGCGTTATTCCGTATTGTTGTCGGTTCTTGTCGGGGTGGCGGTATTAATCCCTTATATTGGTGCGGTCGCAGCCACGATCCCCGTGGTTATTGTTGCGCTCTTTCAGTACGGTATTGGCAGTGAATTTTGGTACTTAATGTTGGCTTATTTAGTCATTCAAGGTTTGGATAGCAACGTTGTAGTGCCTTTATTATTTTCTGAAGCCGTGAATTTACATCCGCTAGTGATTATTTTATCTGTTGTGGTGTTTGGTGGGTTATGGGGCTTTTGGGGCGTGTTTTTTGCAATACCATTAGCAACACTGATTAAAGCGGTGATTCATGTATGGCCGGAAGAGCCAACGGAATCAACGAACTAGGTTAGGAATAGTGCTGTATGGGGGCATACAGCACTAAGAAGTAACGATTAAGCGTGTGTATTGATGTAATCAAGCACGATTTCGTGGTGGTTACTGGTTTTAAAATTGTCAAAGACGTGTTCTATTTTCCCAGTAGGGTCAACAAGGAAGCTAATGCGATGAATACCATCATAGGTTTTCCCCATGAATTGTTTTTCACCCCAAACCCCAAATTGCTCACATACTTGGTGGTCTTCATCTGATAATAAAGTGAAGTTCAACATCTCTTTTTCAGCGAAACGAGACAGTTTCTCTGGTTTGTCTGTGCTAATACCTAATACTTCGACACCTTTCGCTTTAAGTGTATCCATTTCATCACGTAGACCACACGCTTGAACAGTACAGCCAGGAGTCATCGCTTTAGGATAAAAGTAAACTAATACGCGCTGACCCTGGTAATCAGAAAGATTGATGAGCTCACCATCTTGGTCAGGAAGGCTAAATTGAGGCGCCTTATCACCGGCTTTCAATGGGTTCATTACATATATCTCCGTTAACTTTGCATGTTGGGGTTGTTAACAATACTTATGTTGCCTTTAGCATTTAGCATTGTACACAGTTGTTGAAATTTATTTTTTATAATTATGCCATTATCGTCCAACGGATCGTGTGCAGTAATCTGAATTTCCAGTTGAGCGGGCATATCATTATTGGCTGGTTGTGTTTTAGAAACAAGCTCCGCGATATTACATTGCGAGGTTGTGAATAAATTTGTGAATTGCTCGACAATACGAGGTGCGTCGTCGACAACAACATTCACTGTTACTGTCGATGGGTAATAGGTTGTTTGCACGCTCTGAGTTCTTTTCATTACGATGAGCAAGTCGAGCTCGGCACCTTTAGGTGGCAATGTCGCCTCTAAAAGAGTGATAGCATTCCAACTGCCTGATAACATCATAATGAAGGTGAATTCCTTGCCAAACATCGCTAAGCGACTATCTTCAATATTACAATCACACTCGCTGACGAGGCGTGTAATGGTATTCACAATGCCCGGACGATCTGTTCCCAGCGCAGTAATGACAAGAAATTGCTGTTCAGTCTTAGGCAAAGTCTATTCCTTAGTATTTTAATTATGTCAGTTAAACATTTAATTAGAATATAGCAGTAAAATTCTAGCGCTAACAACTGACTGACTATGAGGGTAAGGAAACCATAAAAAAGGCAATCTGCCAAGGGGATAAATAGACTCTTGCGAGAAATATCAGTGAATTATTACTTCTATTTAAGTTAATGTCCTCGGCATTAACAAAATTCATTAAATTCTTGCTATTGAGTGGTTTTCTTCTTTGAAATGAAAAAGTAACATGGTAGTTCAATTATTAAGGGGGTATCGCTATGGCTAATGGAAACGCAAATTATAAAGATTTTTTAACGGGAAGCATTGTTGCAGTTATTACACCAATGGATTCGGCAGGGCGTTTAGATAAAGCCAGCCTGAAAAAGTTGGTGGATTATCATGTTGAAAGCGGAACAACTGCGATTGTTTCTGTTGGTACAACTGGCGAATCAGCAACCTTAACGCACAAAGAACATGTGGATGTCGTGAAAGCGACGCTTGAATTAGCAGATGGCCGTATTCCTATTATTGCAGGAGCTGGTGCAAATGCTACCGCTGAAGCTATTTCGCTGACAAATGAGTTTGAAAACAGTGGTGTAGTTGCTTGCCTGACGGTAACACCTTATTATAATAGGCCTTCTCAAGAAGGGCTATATCAACACTTTAAGGCAATTTCAGAAAACACCAGCTTGCCACAGATTCTTTATAATGTACCATCACGCACAGGTTGCGATATGCTGCCAGAAACCGTGGGGCGCTTAGCAAAATTGAAGAATATTGTCGCAATTAAAGAAGCGACAGGGAACTTAGCAAGGGTTCATCAAATCAAAGAGCTGGTTGATGACGATTTTGTGCTGTTAACGGGTGATGATGCTACGGCGCTTGACTTCATGCAGTTGGGTGGAAAGGGTGTTATTTCAGTCACATCTAACGTTGCGGCCGCACAGATGGTAAAAATGTGTGACTTAGCGCTTGCAGGCAAATATACTGAGGCGCGTGAATTAAATAAAAAACTGATGGGGCTTCATCTTCAGTTATTTGTTGAACCAAATCCAATTCCAGCGAAATGGGGCTGCCACCGCTTAGGCCTGATTGCAGATGGGACATTACGGTTGCCAATGACACCGTTAACCACCTCGGGCCAGCAAAAAGTTGAGGAAGCCTTGAAACTCGCTGGATTACTGTAAAATTTAGGGAATTTTAATGGCAACATTATTGCAAAAATCGAAGGTTATGAAGGTTGCTGGCCTGTCACTTGTCGTGTTACTGGCAGCCTGCTCCAGCGATCAGCGCTATAAACGACAGGTCAGTGGTGATGAGGAATATCTCAATGCTGCGCCATTGAAAGTGTTGAATGTGCCACAGGGGCTTACATTACCAGAACAAAATGGTGAGTATGATATCCCTAAAGCCACATCAACAGGGGCAATAGGAAAAGCGTTAGACATTCGTCCACCAGTACTGACAATTTCGCAATTAGCGGGTTCTCGTACAGAGGATAGCGCTCAAGCAAGTCGTTTGTTGCTAGAAAATACACCTGAAAATAGTGCGCTTTGGTCACAAGTTACGATGATCTTAGAGCAAAGAGGGATTCCAGTTTCATCTAAAGACGATGGCTCTCGCTCAATTGAAACCGATTGGGTGAAATGGGATCGCGCAGATGAAAACGTACCGATTGAGAGTCGCCATAAAGTTACGGTGCAACCAGAAAACGGTATGATGGCATTAACGGTAACTAGCTTAGGCTTACGTCAAGGGGGGGAGACAATTACGGATGTTGTCGAAACTCAACGTTATAACAAGCTGTTATTGAATGAATTAACCGATAACTTATATACGTTACGTGATACTTCAAACAAAAATAGCATCCAAAATGCTTATGGTATCATTGATGTTCAAACCGGTAGTGACGATACTGGCTTACCTTTAGTTGTGGTTCGTGCGCCATTTGATGCAGTATGGGAACGTTTACCTCACACCTTAGAAAGTGTTGGTATGAAAGTGGGTGACCGTACGCGCTCAAGTGGTTCTGTGATGGTAACTTACAAAGGTTTAAGCAGCTCAGAATGGCAGGCTTTGGGTATTGATGACCCCACTGTGCCAGAAGCAGATTATAAAGTGCAGGTTGGTGACTTAAATAACCGTAGTACACTGCAATTTATCACCACCAAAGGTGTGCCTTTAACACAAAAACAAAATGATGAAATGGTTGCAGCGCTGAAAGCAGCATTTAGTAAAGCACCTGCCAAAAAGTAATAATTCAACATTTTGAGGTGACTAATTAAACCGTAGCTTAAATACAAGCTGCGGTTTTTTTATTTAAATTGGATGGAGTTGTATTAGGGTAAAGATATTAAGTTTCATACGCATAGGCTGGTGGTTATCAGCTCTGTATTTTGTTTATTTCATGCTACTCGTAATCTATATACTTAGTTAGTTATTAAATAGCATTTCATCAATTTCAATTTTCCTTCTCTGGTCGGCTAATTTTATCTTTCATGTTTTCACCTAAAACAAATGGACAAAAAATCAGTGTTTATGGTTAAGTAATCGTTTGCGTCTACTCGGGAATTTTATTATCATGATTAGCAGTTAATTATAAAATATTGAATATCAGCTAGTTAGCGTTTTACGTGGTGAATTTCAGTAACTGACTGAAACAGAGCAGAAAATTAACAATGAATAGGCCATTTAATTGGCTTTTGTTCTTCTGTTACTTATCTGAATCTGCTGTGCAGGTTGATTTTTGTTTAGTTTAATCACATCCCTGGAGTGTGTAAGATGCAAAAGAAAGCTGAGTTGTATCGTGGTAAGGCAAAAACAGTCTATACCACAGAGGATCCTGATCTCTTGGTTCTGGAGTTCCGTAATGATACATCAGCACTCGATGGTGAGCGTATCGAGCAGTTTGACCGTAAAGGTATGGTAAATAACAAATTTAACCATTTCATTATGAGCAAATTAGAAGCCGCTGGTATTCCAACACAAATGGAAGCATTATTGTCTGACACTGAAGCTCTAGTGAAAAAATTAGACATGGTGCCTGTTGAGTGTGTGATCCGTAACCGTGCAGCCGGTTCACTAGTCAAACGCTTAGGTGTTGAAGAAGGCATGGTGTTAAATCCGCCACTATTTGACTTATTTTTAAAGGACGATGCCAAACACGACCCAATGGTGAATGAATCGTACTGTGAGACTTTTGGTTGGGTGAGCAAAGAAAACTTGGCAAAAATGCGTGAGCTAAGCTACAAAGCCAATGAAGTGCTCAGTAAAATCTTTGCGGATGCAGGGCTAATCTTAGTCGATTTTAAACTGGAGTTTGGCTTGTATAAAGGCCAAGTGGTATTAGGCGATGAGTTTTCGCCAGACGGCAGCCGTTTATGGGATAAAGAAACGCTCAATAAAATGGATAAAGACCGTTTTCGTCAGAGCCTTGGTGGCTTAATCGAAGCTTACGAAGAAGTCGCACGCCGTATTGGCGTACAGCTAGATTAATCAATTTCCTATAATTTGAATGAGATTTTAGCCTGCATTGCAGGCTATTTTTTTAGTCGCTAATCGAGGGTGATTGTTGGCTAATAAAATGTGTAATCCATGATGAGAGAACGGTATCAGTAGTCTTTATTTGTAGTTGTTGACTAAGTGACATCAATGTAGGCGCGGGCAATGGGCTTTCGACTTGTAACTCTGGATGGCTTAATATTTCAGCTGGCTGACCGTCAGCGATGAGTTCTCCATTTGATAAATGCAATACGCGTTGAAAATGGCGGGCAACAAAATCAAGGTCGTGGCTAATAGAAACGATGGTTACCCCTTTTTCGCGCTGCAAGGTTAGCCAATGCTCAAATTTGCGTAGCCAAAAAGCGTCGAAGTCACGGCTTGGCTCATCAAGCAGCAATAACTTAGGTGAAACAGCCTCTAAACAGGCAACAGCAACCATCCTGCGTTGGCCTGCATGTAAATCTAAAGGGTGTTTATCTGCTACATCGGCTAGGTGACAAATTTCAAGTGCTTGCTGTACTCGTGCGTGAATATCACGTTTATGATATCTCTGGCGTTTTAAACCAAAAGCAATCTCATCACGCACACAACTATGAAAAATTTGTTTCTCAGCTTCTTGGAATAAAATACCGATATGGTTGGCTCTTTGTGGTGAGGAAAGAAGGTTAAGCGGTTGGCTATCAAGCTGAATATCACCTTGTGTAGGGCGTAATAACCCCGCGAGAAGGCGTAATAATGTTGATTTACCTGCACCATTATCCCCAACTAAAGCGACCCATTCACCAGAGTGAATAGATAGAGATAAAGATTGTATATTATCAATAGTAGAGCTGGGCCAACGATAGCTCAGGTTTTTAATCTGTAACATTCCGCTCCTTAAACATCTGTAGCAATTGTGCTTCATTGTGGGGAATTGTTTCTCGCCAATGCCCTAATTTGGCCAATTCACCTATAGCACGCCAAGCCTCTGGCATATTGATTGTTTCAATAGCATCAAGAAAAACATCATCCAAACAGCCTGTAGCAACCACTTTTCCAGATTCTAAAAAGGCTTTGCCGGTACTCAATAAAAGGAATGAATCACAGAAACTGATGGCAGGTAATAAATTGCGTTCAAAAAAAATAATGCTGCAGTTTGTGTGTTCTGTATAGTGTTGCAATTGCGCTAAAATACGCTGTGTTGCACTGGGTGTTAGCCGACTAAAGGCTTCATCGAGCAAGAGGAGTTTAGGTTGCATCGCTAATGCACTTGCTAACACGACACGTTGTGCTTCACCGCCCGATAATGTCGCAGGATGGCGCTTACGTAGAGCTTCACAAAACGTGAGTGCAATCGCGTGTTCAACTCGTTCACTAATTTCACTGGGTGATAAGCCAAGGTTTTCAGGCCCGAACGCAATTTCCTGTTCAACGGTAAACGCGCAACCTGAGAGTTGTAATTGAGGGGATTGCTGAACAAGTTGGCGTGATATAGATACCTGAACCACAGAGCTGTCAGCCAAGGGGGCTTGTAATACCTCAGCGGTTCCTTCTATTTTCCCTTGAATAAGGTCACTATGCCAACCTGCAAGTATTTGTGCTAGCGTGCTTTTCCCGCTGCCATTACCACCAAATACACATAGCCATTGGCCTGCATTAAGCTGAAGATCAATCGGCCCTAATAAGGACTGCTCCGCGCTTTGTGGAATGAAGCGCATTTGTTGTAGATTCACCACCACAGAGAGAGACCACCTTCAATAAAAATTAACAAAACTAGCCCATACCTAAGTAGGGCTTGGAATGAACTATCCGTAGGTGGGTTCAATGTCGTGCGTTTAGCACAATAGCGAAAACCACGCATGTCTAATGCGGCTCCACGAATACTCAAATCACTAAGGGTATTACTGGCAAGTGGAAATAATAGGGCAGGTAATGATATAACACGTTGCCAAAAGCGCCCATCAAGGGGAACGCCTCTTGCCAATTGTGCCTCACGGATGGTGTTTAATTGCTGACGAAATTGTTCTGCAAGCAATAACGGACCTGCGAGTAGATATGCAAAACTAGCAGGTAAACGGCTAGCAAACAACGCACGAATAAAGCGTTCAGTCGGTACATATTGTAACCAAAGCTGAGAAGCGCTAATAATCGTTAATAACTTAAACCACAATGCCAGTGCAAATTCAGGGCGGCTATTTTTTAAGGTGTCGCCGGTTAATAGCTGGGCTAGCCAACCCCCGTGAATTAACCAAAGCCCTGCCGCCATGGGGAGCATAATCCATGTAACAATTTTCCAACGATGACGTGCAGGTCGCCAAAGTAATAAAGCAGCGAAAGTACTGCAACCAAGCACAATTAATAGCCAGCTCAGTGGTAAGAAAAGCGAACTTACACTGAGCCAAAACCAAATTGTTAGCGAGGTGAATGGATGCATTTAACTTACCTTCGCCATATTTGGATAATTACGTTGGACACGTTCTGGTAATTGTCGAACGAGTAACCAAGCAATAATGGCAGATGCAACTTTGTCCGCAATATTGGCGCCTAATACCGTAATTGCTACCGATTCTAATAAGTTATCGCCAACAGCATGGAAATACGCGACAAAGAAGTCAGCTCCGCTACCGGTTGTTCCTGCAAATAAGTATGTGCGAATAGGAACAGCAACTATCATTAACGCAAAAGTGATCACTACACCGGATAGAGCCACTCTTGGTAAGGTGCGAAAACCACCTGCGCGAGCTAATAACCCAGCGCTAAGGCCAATCATCATCGCAACAGGCGCAAATGCAGCGGCAATTGGCCCACTGAGTAAACCCCATAATAAATTAGTTAATAAACCACTTAATAACGCAACCCAAGGGCCTGCTAATAACGCACAAATTAATGTTCCTATAGAATCCAGAAAAATAGGCAGTTTTAGCATTGAACTTAATTGGCCAATAACCATATTAATGGCAATAGAAAAAACAATTAAAGTCAGTGTACGACTAGAAATAATCGACGTTTTAGCCATGACAAAGTCATTCCTTACAGTAATGGAATAATAAAATTAGCGAGAAGTGATGATAAGCTCTTCATAGCCTGATAACGGGCAAGGTTCACGAATGAAATTTACCTTTTCCAGTTCCCCAATAATCAGTTCTAATGTTGTTCTAACTGTGCAACCCGGCATCATATGACCACCGAGGACTTGCCCTTGCTCATCAGAGACAGCTAAATGCAGGTGTTCGCCTTTGGCATCTAAAGTGCCAATTAATGAAACAATTTCAAATTTACCTGTTGTGTGAAAGGTATCTTCTTGGCCTGCAAAACGTAGTGCAACGTCAGTTAAGCTACCGACACTGCTAGCAATGAATGCAGCTTGTAGGCCATGCTGCTCAATTTTATGTCTTAATGTTAAAAGTGCGTCTTCGCCAGGGATTAAGCGAATAGCAATAAAGCGCGCGTTTGAATAGGGCGATAAAGATTGGTTCATATTCTTAATCCTAATAATTGTGCTTATGCAGAGCGTCGCACAACCATTCAAATCATTAAAATTATAAATAATGCTAAGTTATGATTTTTCTGTATTAATTGTCTTTGCTTATTATACGCAATTGAGATGAATTGTCTGGTTGTAAAGGTATTTAGGACTATCTTCAGCAAAAGGCACCACAAGTTGGTTTTTATAATGATAAATATAAGAAAAACGTAGAAATAAAAAAATAAACAGTGATGAATATTCCGAATATTTAGCTTAAGTTTTTTCAGGGGTGGGTATTATCTGCATTACCATGCTAATTTTTATACAATTAAGCTTGTTGCCGTGAAATATGCTGAGATGCCATCTTTCGAGAAGTATTATAGAGATAATAAAGAACAACTAAAATGTCGCACTTTAGTTAATTAATTGTGTGGAGATAGTAAGGTTTTTTATTAATTAAAAATATCGTCGCCATAAAAATAAAAAGAGTTGGTGTTAATATTTGCTTCTTTGATGATGAGCCAATAACATGTTTTTAAATCGGCCTAGTTGCTGCTAATAAATTATAATTGTGCGTTTTACAGGGACAAATCTATGAGTCATGTTGATCCAACATTAATCATTTTACTGGTCTTAGCCGGGTTAGGTATCATTAGTCATAATATGACCGTCACCCTTGCGATGCTATTTTTATTGGTGGTTAGAATAACACCATTAAATAATTATTTTCCATGGATTGAAAAATATGGCTTAACCATTGGGATACTTATCTTAACAATCGGTGTTATGGCTCCAATTGCGAGTGGTAAAATAACGGCTAATGAGGTATTAAGCTCATTTTTGAATTGGAAGTCGATTCTGGCAATTGTTATTGGGATCGCGGTTTCTTGGTTAGGTAGCCGAGGCGTCACATTAATGTCCCATCAACCGTCTACGGTAGCAGGCTTACTGGTTGGAACCGTCATTGGTGTTGCTTTATTCCGTGGTGTACCAGTGGGGCCCTTAATTGCAGCTGGGATTTTGTCACTATTAATTGGTAAATCATAGTATTACGATGGTGAAATTACTTCCTGTCATTATAGAACAACTGCATATAGTTGGTATGCGTCGTCTTATGGTTCTCTCTGGCGACGATGCATGGGTAGAACAACAACTCAAACAACTTCAAGTTACTATTGATGGTGATTGGTTAACAGTTTCATCAAACTTACCGCAAGGGGTTTCCCCTGAAAATGCACATCTATTATTGGGCCGTGAATTTTTACATGGCATCTTTGATGTACGTAAAGGGTTTCATAGTGAAGCAATAGCCATGCTTGCTGGCACGTTAAAAGCAGGGAGCTTGTTAGTTTTATGTACGGCACCTCAAAAAGCGTGGGCGACAAATACCGATTTAGACAGCCTGCGCTGGAATGAACAATTGGGGCTCATTTCGACACCAAATTTTGTTCATCACATGCAGCGAACTTTCCAAACATCCCCCGATATTTTATTTTATAAACAAGGGAATGAGCCTGATTTTTCATTACTAAAAAACAAACCATTATGGCAAGCACCGACAGGCCAGCCAACAGAACAGCAGCAGCAAATAATTAGTCGATTATTAAGAGCAGAACATGGAGTTTGGGGTTTGATAGCGCCGAGAGGGCGCGGTAAATCGGCAATAGCAGGGATGTTAATACAACATGTTGTGGGGGAGTGTTGGTGTTGTGCACCTGCAAAAGTGGCGACGGAAGTCTTAAGCCGGCATGCAGGCCAAAAGATTAATTTTTGGTCCCCAGATAGCTTACTCGCATACTGCCGCAGCAATGAAAATATAACAGCAGATTGGCTGATCATCGATGAAGCTTCTGCAATCCCTAATTATATTTTACGAGAACTCGTGGGGTATTTCCCTCGAGTTTTATTAACCACGACAGTTGATGGCTATGAAGGAACAGGGCGTGGATTTACGCTAAAGTTCTGTGCAAGTTTAGCCCATTTCACTTTACTGCAACTTGATAACCCAATGCGCTATGCGGCTAATGATCCCTTAGAATTGTGGGTCAATGAGGCTTTATTGCTGCAAGAGCCCACTACTCAAACGGTTCTTGCTGGCAATATTGAATATAAAGCGTTAACCCAGGCATCATTAGCGGAAAATAATGAGCAATTAAAAGCGTTTTATGGCTTATTGATGAGTGCACATTATCGAACGTCACCATTAGATTTACGACGACTATTGGATGCCCAACAGCAACATTTTATGGTGGCAAAAACCGAGTCTCATGATTGTGCCTATTTAGGTGCATTATGGATGGTAGATGAAGGACAATTGACCGAATCATTGAGCTGGCAAATATGGGCTGGGCTTCGTCGACCAAGAGGAAATTTAGTTGTCCAATCTTTAGCCGCTCATAGTTATTTCCCTATTGCAGCACAATGGCTATCTCGCCGAGTGATGCGTATTGCCGTTGATGCGAATCACCGTAGGCGCCAAATTGGTTTGACGCTTTTAGAAAAACAGAAAGCAATTGCTACAGAGCAAGGGTTAGATTTTTTATCTGTTAGTTTTGGATTAACACCGGACCTAGTCGCATTTTGGCAAAAAGCGGGCTTTCGGTTAATACGAATAGGTTCGCACAAAGAAGCGAGCAGTGGCTGTTTCACGGCAATGGCGATATTACCGCTATCAGATCGGGCAAGCCTACTTTGTCAACAAGGGGAAATGCAATTAAAACGCGATATTTATTGGCGAAATGATCTGTCTGAGTTTGCTTTAGAAACCAGTGAGCAGCAGCAATTAACCCCTGATGATTGGATAGAACTGATCGGTTTTAGTGAGTTTAAACGTCCTATTTCTGCGAGTCAAAGTGCGATTATGCGTTTATTAAGGGAAGAAAAAACTGGGCTTGCGATCCTCAGACGGCACTTTGTGTCGTGTGAGCCTATCGCACAGATTTGTGTGGATATTGGTATGACAGGGCAAAAGCAATGGTTACAACGAGTAAGAAAAGAGGTTGGTATACAGGTAAAACTATACCAACCAGCGCTTTTAGCTGAAATAAAGCAAAAGGTTACTTCTTCTTGTCTTTAGGCCAATCGTCTTCATCATCCCAAAGGTGGTTATTATCTTGATGTGGAGGGATTTCTGGCTTGTCATCTAAAAACTTTTTGGGGTCCAATTTCATCATTTCTTTGACTGAATTCCAGATAAGACCTACCAATAAGAGTAAAATTATCCACCAGTAGTCGGCTAACCATTGCATACATTACCTCTATGAAATTGGGTAAAAGCTAAATGTTGATTTTAAATTATTTAAAATTTATACCGTTAGAGTACCATTTGCACTTTGTATGAAACTGTATGTTTTTCAGAGATAACTACAGAAAATATACCTACAGAGCTTACTGTTTATTTAAATACCATGGCAAATGCACCAGCAATACCAAGCAAAATATCAGAGCCTGTAAGTGCGTAGATATTTTTAACCTCTTCACCACGAATATCAGCAAAGCGTTCAAGCGCTTTTTCTGTTGAAACGGCGTCAACTTCTTCAAATTGCTTTTCATATCCGGCAGCAATTAGCTTTTGAGTCTCTTGTTCATTTGGTGTAACGATAGCAATAACTTTTCCGGCCTTCATAAAAAAAGAGTAATGATTCATGGGGCTTCCTAGTAATCTTAAGTTTAGGCTCCTGTCATTTTCTCAGGCTTAGCAAGTCATGACTGGGGCTATTAGCGCTCTTTTCGTAGTAGAGCGAGGGAATAATAATCGCATCAACAGGCAAAAGCGACTTTTCATTAAGCTTGTTTACCATTAGAGTATACCATTGATATTATTATGAGTTACCACAGATTTTATGCGGTTTTTACCATTTAATTTATTTATTCGGGAGGCGGGGGAATTTTGAAAAAATTGTTCCTCATTGCTATTGGATGGTTAGCTGTTGCGCTGGCTTTTGCTGGCGTCGTTCTTCCGGTTTTGCCTACCACGCCTTTCTTATTATTGGCGGCATGGTGCTTTTCTCGTTCATCTCCACGTTTTCATCATTGGTTATTATATCGCTCTTGGTTTGGGGGGTATATTCGTCACTGGCAAAAGCATAAAGGGCTACCGAAAGGGGCAAAGCCAAAAGCAATTATATTGATAATACTTACTTTTTCACTATCAATCTGGGTTGTTAGTTATATATGGTTAAAAATGGGTTTATTGGCACTGTTGTGTTGGCTGCTTATTTTTATGTATCGACTTCCAGTTGTTGATGAACAAATTTCCAAACAAAATAAAGAAGCCCCATAAATGATGTCGCATCACCTATGAGGCGTTGGCGTTATAGAAATTGTTTTGTTAGCTTAGAAATTATTCAGGAACCCTAATATAGCGTTCAAATACATAATCTAAGTTAGTGTTTAACCAATTTTTCCCGCAAATATCTTCTTGCTTGAGAACTTGCTTAATGACTTCTGGCGTTAAAAGCTGTTCAGCTTCATGGGACAGCGGCCAGTAACTAATATGCCAAGGTTCATCGGCAACCCCTGCATTTTTTGCCGTGAAGGGACGATAAAAATCAAATGTCGCCATGTTATCCGTCAGCCAGTGGTTTAGTTCAGCAAAATAGCCGCCAGTTTCATATTCCCAAGGCTCTAATTGTAAAGTTTGCCCTGCTGGGATCCGTAATGGGTCATAAACATCTATTTCGGTTCCCCAATGATGACGGCTTGCTCCTGGTAATGCAGACCAATGTAAAATAGCTTCACACAGCTCACCTTCTGAAAGCGTTGTAATATCTAAAGGTTGGCTTTGTGCATCAAGAACAGGGCGAAGACCGGTGAATTTTTCATTCCAAATTAACTGTTGACGTGAAAAATCACGAAATGCACTTGCTGATTGTAACTTGAAGCCCGCTTTTACTGCAGCTTGTTGCATGGCTAAAAATGCCTTGGTGGCATTAAATTGTAGGCGATGAGGGCCACCAAGTGTCACTAAATGGTCCGTGGAACGGCCTGTTAGCATTGCGATGGTAATCATAATAACAATAGCTCCATGACTCGCTCATAAATTAAGGCAAGTTGTTGCAAGTCTTTGACACTAACGCATTCATCAACTTTATGTATAGTGGCATTCAATGGGCCAAGCTCAATCACTTGAGTACCCATTTGGGCGATAAAACGACCATCTGATGTTCCACCACTGGTAGATAGCTCAGCGTTAAGACCCGTCAATTCATGGATTGCTTGCAAAGTTGCAGTGACAAGTTCTTGTTTTTCAGTCAAAAATGGCTGACCAGATAATGACCATTCTATTTTATATGCCAGACCATGGCGGTCTAACATACTAGTGACCCTGTCACGTATTTGTGTGTCGGTCAATTCTGTGCTGAAACGAAAATTAAATTGAACAAATAACTCACCGGGGATCACATTACTTGCCCCAGTACCCGCATGAATATTGGCAATTTGCATGGTGGTGGCAGGGAAAAATTCGTTGCCGTTATCCCAGATAGTTGAAGTGAGCTCTTGCAAAAAAGCGGTTGCACGGTGCACCGGGTTGTCAGCTAGATGTGGATAAGCGACATGCCCCTGTGTTCCTAAAATAGTCAAATTTGCTGTAATAGAGCCTCTACGCCCATTTTTTATGATGTCGCCTAAATGAGATTGGCTTGATGGCTCACCGACTAAACAGTAATCAACGCGCTCATTACGTGCCATTAATGTTTCTACAACTTTAACCGTGCCATCTAATGCATCAGCTTCTTCATCTGAGGTGATTAAAAAGGCCAAGCGTCCTTGGTGGTGAGGGTGTTTTTCGACAAAGCGCTCTGCTGCGACAACCATTGCTGCGACAGAACCTTTCATATCAGCAGCACCACGGCCATATAAATGTTGATTAATAATTGTTGGGTTAAACGGAGGAGTTTGCCAATTTTCGCTATTGCCTGCGGGTACAACATCGGTATGACCTGCAAATGCGAGGGTTGGCCCTTGAGTGCCTCGGTGTGCCCAAAAATTTAATGTGCTACCAAAATGCATTGGTTCAATGGTAAAACCAAGTTGGTTTAAGCGCTCGGTAAGTATTGCTTGGCAGCCTTGGTCATCGGGGCTGATAGAAGGGCGTGCAATCAGTTCTTTGGCTAGTTGAATAACGGGACAATCCATTAAATCCACCTGATTATCGAATGAAGCTTTGGTAGTCATTAGCGTTAAACCCAACTAAGTATCGGTTATCTGGAGAAACAAGTATGGGTCTTTTGATCATGGCAGGCTCTGCAATTAGCACTTTTTTAGCACTGTCTGCGTCAATAACTGCATTTTTTTCATCATCAGTCAGTTTTCGCCAAGTTGTTCCTCGTTTATTGACTAATACTTCCCAATCAATATGTTCCATAAAGGTAGAAAGTAGTTCATCGCTAATACCATCAACACGATAATCATGAAATTGATAGTTAACTCCATTGTCTTCTAAGTAACGGCGTGCTTTTTTAATGGTGTCACAGTTTTTAATTCCGTACATAATATAAGGAGAGTTAGGTGTATTGGGCATATGATTTTCCTCAAAAAACTAGCGATAATCCTTACATAATGCGGCAAAACTCACTTGGGATCTAGCCCAAATGTGAGAAATATATAATAACCTTATAATGACATTAAATGTAATTTAGCTCAGATAATTAATATATTAAAAATAAATTATCTTGAACGCATATACATTAAGCTAGCTTCAAGACGAGATCGAACGCGTAATTTTTTAAGAATATTTCGAATGTGAACTTTAACGGTTTCCTCTGAAATAAAAAGTAAGTTAGATATTTCACGATTTTTTAAACCTACAGCCATTTCATGCAAAATTTCAGACTCTCGTTTTGTCAATGCGGATAGCGGGTCATTATAATGATGACGTGAAATAAGATGTTGATAAATTTTCTCACTAAAAACTAATTGCCCTTTAGAGGCTTTTTTCATACTGTAGAATAGCATATCAAGCTCACTATTTTTTAATAAATAACCTTGTGCTCCCGCGTCAATAGCACCATATATATCTGTTTTAATCGTCGAGGCAGATAACACTAATAAGTAGCTATCATTGCAGTGTTTACGAAGTAAACGTATAGTTTCAAATGTTTTAATACCTTGAATATTAATATCTATAATAATTAGGTTAGGTTTTAACTGCCTTGCCATACTTAGAGCTTCGTAGCAACAAGCGCACTCTGCTGTGATAATAAAGTGTGTATCGGTATTGATGAGCTGCCGCAATCCCAAGCGTATAATAGGGTGCTCGTCAATAATCATTACTGTATATTTAGACATAGAGGGTTCCTTTTTATGTCTCAAATGCCAACGTCTAGTTAGGTATTTCCTATAAAATAGACAATTTAATTTCGGTACGTTTATTATATTTAATTGGGGTTTTAATAATTATATAATCAGCAGTATGGAGAAGTGAGATTTATATTAATCGTTTACTTAATATTTTATAGTTCCATACTAATAATATGGTGCTTGGTGATAATACATTAAAATCGGGAAAATCATATCTAATAGTTAAATTAAAGTTAAACAGATGAACATATTTAAGGTGGAATTATATTGTATTATTATGCAATTAATTATTTATATATATTAACCTCATAAAATTAATAATAAATTATTTTTAGTTGTATCTTTTAAAATTAAAGCGAGGTTGCGATATGAACAACATAACCAAGGCGATTATGTTTTACTCAGGCAGTGACCTAACTCTATTGTAACTGAAAGATTTTTCTGGAAATTGCCAGTATGATCATGATTTGCTAGTGAGATGTGTTTATACTGTTATCGCTCTTACCTTACTTCTTTTGAAAGGACTTGACGATGGATGACAAATTAAAACAAAGTGCTCTTGATTTTCATGAGTTTCCACATCCTGGGAAAATTACGGTTACCCCAACTAAACCACTAACAACCCAGAGAGATCTCGCATTAGCATACTCACCAGGTGTTGCAGTGCCATGTCTAGAAATTGCAGATGACCCACTTAAAGCTTATCGTTACACAGCTAAAGGTAACCTTGTCGGGGTTGTCTCTAATGGTACTGCCGTCCTTGGGTTAGGTAATATTGGTGCCTTGGCTGGTAAACCAGTCATGGAAGGAAAAGGTGTACTATTTAAAAAGTTTTCTGGTGTTGATGTCTTTGATATTGAAGTTGATGAAACAGATCCAGACAAATTAGTTGATATCATTGCGTCTCTTGAGCCGACTTTTGGTGGTATTAACTTGGAAGATATCAAAGCACCAGAATGCTTTTATATTGAACAAAAGCTCCGTGAGCGGATGAAAATCCCTGTGTTCCATGATGACCAACACGGAACCGCTATCATTTGTACTGCTGCTGTTATCAATGGATTACGCATTGTAAAAAAAGAAATTGGTGATGTCCGCCTTGTAGTTTCTGGCGCTGGCGCAGCATCAATCGCTTGTATGAATTTACTCGTCGCGTTGGGGTTGAAACGCGAACATATCACCGTCTGTGATTCAAAAGGGGTGATTTATAAAGGCCGAGATGAACGCATGGATGTCACCAAAGCTGCGTATGCCATTGAAGATAACGGTCAGCGTACTTTGGCAGATGCTATTCCTAATGCGGATATTTTCTTAGGTTGTTCAGGTCCACGTCTTTTAACGCCGGAAATGGTGAAAACCATGGCAAAAGATCCGCTAATCTTAGCACTGGCCAATCCTGAACCCGAAATTTTGCCACCATTGGCGAAAGAAGTTCGCCCTGATGCCATTATTTGTACTGGCCGCTCTGATTACCCAAATCAGGTTAATAACGTGTTGTGTTTCCCATTCATTTTCCGTGGTGCGTTAGATGTCGGTGCAACAACGATTAATGAAGAAATGAAACTGGCTTGTGTGTATGCCATTGCAGACCTTGCATTGGCTGAGCAAAGCGAAGAAGTGGCTTCAGCGTATGGTAACCAAGATTTATTTTTTGGCCCTGAATACATTATTCCGAAGCCATTTGACCCACGTTTGATTGTTAAAATTGCACCGGCTGTGGCAAAAGCAGCAATGGACTCAGGGGTAGCAACGCGTCCAATTGAAGACTTCGATGTCTATATCGAAAAATTAAATCAATTTGTTTATAAGACAAATTTATTCATGAAACCTATCTTCTCTCAAGCTAAGACTGCGAAAAAACGCATTGTTTTAGCTGAAGGGGAAGAAGAGCGTGTACTACATGCTACACAAGAGCTGGTTTCTTTAGGTTTGGCTTTCCCAATCTTGGTTGGGCGCCCAAGTGTGATTGAAATGCGTATTCAAAAACTTGGCCTACACATTGAGTTAGGTAAAGATTTTGAAGTGGTTAATAACGAAAACGACCCGCGTTATAAAGAATACTGGCAAGAATATTACCAAATCATGAAACGTCGTGGTGTATCCCAGGAAATAGCGCGTCGTGCAGTGATTAATAACCCAACCTTAATTGGTGGGATCATGGTGTTACGCGGTGAAGCTGACGGGATGATTTGTGGTACCGTGGGCAGCTATGGCGAACATTATGAAGTTGTTAAAGATTTATTCGGTTTCCGCGAGGGTGTTCATGCTGCAGGTGCAATGAATGCATTGTTATTACCAACGGGCAATACGTTTATCGCAGATACTTATGTTAATGAAGACCCTTCACCAGAAGAGTTAACTGAAATCACGTTAATGGCAGCGGATACGGTAAGACGCTTCGGTATTGAGCCAAAAGTGGCTTTATTATCGCGTTCTAGCTTTGGTTCTTCAGACTGCGCATCAGCACAAAAAATGCGTGATACACTCTCGATGATCAAAGCGCGTGACCCTCATCTTGAAATTGATGGCGAAATGCATGCGGATGCCGCATTAATTGAATCTATCCGTAAAGATGTGATGCCTGATAGCCCATTAAAAGGTTCAGCAAATTTATTAATTATGCCGAATATGGAAGCGGCACGTATTAGTTATAATTTACTACGTGTGACAAGCTCTGATGGCGTGACTGTCGGGCCGGTATTGATGGGCGTAGCGAAACCAGTACATATCTTGACACCAATTGCATCGGTACGCCGTATCGTGAATATGGTGGCATTGGCAGTGGTTGAAGCACAAACGAACCCACTCTAACAGTTAATATTAATTAATTTGTGTTAAAGGCTTCTATGATTTTATAGGAGCCTTTTTATTGAAAATGATTCTCATTATCTGTATCTTGTGAGCTTGACGACATAAGATGGAAAGCATAATGATTTCAATTAGATTGACCTCTCGAATAGCCACTTTAATGGTTGGGTTATTTTTCCTTATCGGTTGTACACAAAAAATTGAACCGACAATCGTACAATTAGATAGCCAACTAACAGTAAGCAACCAAATTATTGACTTAGCAACAGGTAAGTCTTTAACACCTCAGCAATTAGTCGA
Organism: Providencia sp. PROV130; assembly: GCF_028482225.1. Taxonomy (NCBI): domain Bacteria; kingdom Pseudomonadati; phylum Pseudomonadota; class Gammaproteobacteria; order Enterobacterales; family Morganellaceae; genus Providencia; species Providencia sp. PROV130. Next base: position 88,517 of record NZ_JAMPQC010000016.1, read on the forward strand.
GCAGCTTGCTCAATCTCCACGTGTCATTGTCGGAGAAAAACATGATAACCATTATCACCACCAAATTGAGCAATGGCTTGCACAAGAAATGCCGAAAATACGACCTCAAGGCGCGGTTCTACTCGAAATGCTGACACCGTCGCAGCAAAATAGTGTGAACCGTGTACAGGCGCAGATGCAAAATAACCCTTATATTCGTGACGAAAAGCTACAGTCCGCTTTAAATTGGAATAGCGGTTGGCCTTGGGAGCAATACGGGGCTTTAATCCGCCATTTGCTGAGTTCGCCTTATCCGCTACTGTCTGCAAACCTAGATAAAGAAGAGGTGCTTGCCGCCTACGCTAAACCGTCATCAGTAACGGGGCAATATTCAGCTCAACCCATTGTTCAAGAACTTATCAGTAAAACGATTGAAAGTTCTCATGGTGGGGAACTGACAGCGGAACAAGTGGCAAAAATGACCGTTATACAGCAGTTGCGTGACCGCCGTATGGCAGAGTCGTTATTAAATGGACCTACACCCGCGCTCCTATTCGCAGGTGGCTATCATGCAACAAGAGCAATTGGTGTGCCTTTACATGTGCAAGACCTCGCCCCCGAAGAACCCGTAAAAGTATTAATTATTTCAGAAAGAGGTGACGAAATAGACCATTTACATGCTGATTTTGTGTGGTACACGCCTAAATGATGACTAAGTAATAGCAAGTTAATGATTTCAAAAAAGTTAATTTTGTGAAGTAATCTTTATTTTCAGCAAGAAATGATTTCCATTTTCATTTGTTATTAATTATCATTTGCATTTATATATGAATACGTAAGTACGTAAGATAAAAATGAGTATAACAACATTTGAAAATGAGTATTTGAAGCGAACAACGAAGATGAGTGGGGGCTTCATATTGGCAATTGCTCTTCATATTGGGGTTGTTGGGTTATATATATGGGTAACTCACAATCAACAATGGGAAGAGTTATTGCCTCCGCCATCAGTGGTAATGGAAATTTCAATTGAATCGCAAGCCGAACAATTGACAGAAGCTAACATTGGTCAACTACAAGAGTTATCGGTGGCGAGCCAGGCTCATGAAGCACCATCAGAAGAGAAAATTATCCCACCATTAACCATCAATGAGCAGGCAGAGGTGCAAGTTGCTAAAGCGGTGAGTCCAAAACAAACAGCTGAAGTCAAAAAACAAAAGCGTGAAAAGCAGGTAGTTGAACAAAAACAAGCGACTGATTCAAAAGCCAATGATGCCCCTGTCACCAGTGATGCAGCAGCGCCATTACAAACTCAGAAAATTGCCGCAGAATTTAATAGTCAGTCACAATCGATAGATAACGCGAAAAGGCTATGGGAAGCACAAGTATTGGGGAAACTAAATAAATACAAGCGATTCCCTGAAGACGCCGTAAGGCGGGGGCGAGTCGGTCAATCAACAGTAACATTTACGGTTGATCCACAAGGTTTTTTGCTTGGTAGTGACCTAGTAAGTTCATCAGGAACACGATCTTTGGATAGAGAAGCATTGCAGGTGCTATCGAGAGCAGCACCTTTACCTGAACCCCCAGCTGAAATTTTAATCAATGGACGAGTAACTGTCAGGATACCTATTGATTTTACTCTTAATGAAAAATAGATTGGATAAATTATGCGTAATAAACTCACTGAGTTTTGTTTTATTACTTTACTTGGTTTATATGCAGCAACCAGTGCTGCGGAGGATAGAATGTCAGCACCAATAGCCAAAAAACAACCTCATACCATCACCACTCACGGAGATGCCCGTGTAGATAACTATTATTGGTTAAGAGATGATCAACGCGAGTCTCCAGAAATTATCGAATATTTAACGCAAGAGAATAATTATACGCAGCAACAACTTGCAAAAGGTGAATCGTTAAAAAAAGAAATTTACGATGAATTGTTTTCACGTATGAAGCAGGACGATGAGTCAGTTCCCTATAATTATAATGGTTATACCTATCGTTCACGAGTTGTCGCAGGTAAAAATTATTCTATCTATGAAAGACGCCCTGTAAATAGCCAAGATGAATGGGTTGTATTAGTTGATGGTAATGAACGAGCGGAAGGCTCTGAATATTATCGTATGGGAGCGTTAGCGATTTCGCCGGATAATACCACGCTAGCGATTGCTGAAGATCGCCAAGGACGTAATGAATTTGCAGTGTCATTTCGCAAAATTGATGAGAGCAAGTGGCAGGAAAATGTATTAACCAATACTTCAGGTAATATTGTCTGGGCTAATGACAACCAAACGCTATTCTATGTGAATAAGGACAAGCAAACATTACTACCTTATCAGGTGGTTAAACATCAATATGGTACACAGCAAACGCAAGACAAACTGGTGTATGAAGAAAAGGATGATACTTTTTACGTTAGTTTAGCGAAATCGACTTCAAAAGATTTTATTTTAATGGGTATCACGAGTACTGAAACCTCTGAGTACCGCTTAATTGATGCCAATCAGCCACAAAATGACGTTAAAATTTTAAAACCACGTCAAACGGGGGTTGAGTACTATCCTGACCATTTCAACGGTAAATTCTATATTCGTTCTAATCACCAGCATCCATTATTTGGTTTATATATTGCAGACAATATTTCAGCACCATGGGTAAGCTTTATTGCGCCGCGTGATGGGGTTGATCTTGAAGGTTTTGCTTTATTTAATAATTGGTTAGTTGTGGAAGAACGCCAAAATGGTTTAGTGAATATTCGCCAAATCAGTTGGTTAACGCATAAAGAAAACCAAGTGAGCTTTGATGACCCAACATACATGGCGTGGATCGGAAATAACCCTGAGCCAGATACGGATAAACTACGCTACGGTTACTCATCAATGACCACACCGTCTTCAGTATATGAAATTAATATGCTGACTCAAGAAAAGCAGCTGTTAAAACAAGAAGAAGTTAAAGACTTTAATAAGCAAAATTACCAAAGTGAGCGTATTTGGGTTACTGCACAAGATGGGGTAAAAGTCCCGGTTTCATTGGTTTACCGTAAAGATCTTTTCAAACATGGCCAAAACCCATTGTTAGTCTATGGTTATGGCGCTTATGGATATGGCATTGACCCTTCATTTAGTTCATCTCGTTTGTCTTTACTGGATCGCGGCTTTGTTTATGCGATCGCACATATTCGTGGTGGTGGTGACTTAGGTAAAAATTGGTACATACAAGGCAAAACAATCCACAAGATGAATACCTTTACTGACTTTATTGATGCAACCAAAGGGTTATTATCAGAAGGTTATGGTAAAGCAGGACATGTGTATGCCATGGGGGGCAGTGCGGGTGGCTTATTAATGGGCGCGGTTGTGAATATGGCGCCTGATTTATACGAGGGCGTTGTTTCCGCTGTTCCATTTGTTGATGTGGTAACCACAATGTTAGACCCATCAATCCCTCTGACCACCGGGGAATACGATGAGTGGGGTAACCCTGAAAATGAAGAAGATTACTGGCGAATTAAAGCGTATAGCCCTTATGACAATATCAAAGCACAACATTACCCACATATTTTAGTGACTACTGGGTTACATGACTCTCAAGTTCAATATTGGGAACCAGCAAAATGGGTGGCTAAATTACGAGATATTAAACAAGGCAATTCATTATTATTATTAGATACTAATATGAATGCGGGGCATGGTGGTAAATCAGGGCGTTTTAATGCACTAGATGATATCGCCCAAGAATATAGTTTTATTCTCATGCTTGAAAATAAAGATAAATATTTTCCATATTTAAAATAATAATTAACCTATAAAATTTAGGTGATTTCAGGCCAGCAACAATATCAATGACATTGTTGCTGAGCCTCTTCACAGGCTTTATTTGGCCTGTGCTAGCGGTGTGAGCGTATGACACACAGTACGTTTACAGGAATGGTTTAATGAATAATAAAACAATAATTATGGTTGCTAGCATTATTGCCACTAGCTACCAAGGGATTGCTTTGGCTGAAAATACGCAGCAGCAGAATAAGCAGAAAGAAGGTGTGGTTAATTTTAGCCAATTAAAAGTCTCAGGTGCGCAAAAACAAACGCCATTAGTCAAAGCATTGGAAAAACCGGGTGCTTATAGCGCGGTGGGTACGGAAAATAAATTGCAATCAATGGATAAAATTATTCGTACCATGCCCGGAACCTATACTCAAATGGATGCCAGCCAAGGTACCGTTAATGTCAATATTCGCGGGTTGAGTGGTTTTGGTCGCGTGAATATGATGGTGGATGGTGTCACGCAAAGTTATTATGGAATTTCCCCAAGTCAATATACACATGGACAACAGCCAAATAATGATTTTGGCGCTTTAATTGACCCAAATTTTATTGTTGAAGTTGAAGTAGAGAAAGGGCAATTAAATGGAGGCAATAGTGTTAACGCTTTAGCAGGGAGTGCAAATTTTCGTACTATCGGTATTGATGATGTGATTTTTAAAGATAATGTATATGGGCTGCGTAGTAAAGCTAGCTGGGGAGATAATGGTCTCGGTTATAATGGTATGGTAGCGGTCGCAGGAAAGACATTATTGCAAGATGATGGCTATTTTGGCGGTTTAATTGCGGTTAGCGGCCACAATATTCCTGGCAGTTATAAAAATGGCGATGGGTTTGATAGTGATGAATTTGCCACTGACTCCACTTTCAAACAAAAGCCACAATCGCAATTAGCTAAATTGAAATATAAACCTAATGACAGCCATGAATTAGAATTCAGTGGTCGTTTTTTACAAAATAAGCTCACGCGAAGAAAGATTAATAGTGAAGATTATTATATTAAATATAAATATACGCCGTTAAATGAATTAATTGATGTTGAGGTTTTAGCGAGTCATGGAAAAAATGACCAACAATTTGAAGGTGACTCATTAGGTTGGGCATTAAGGCAAGGCAAATCCAAAAATATTGGCGATGGTCTTAATCTTTCTAATACAAGCCGGTTTTCCTATGGTGATATTGATTTTGAATGGAAAATAGGTTCTAAGTTATCTAAAACGAAGTATGAGCGAGAGGTTAGCTCTGTTATTGACCAAGATACGTTGAACTATAATCCATTCTCGCCAAGTGGGTCATTAGATCTTGCGAGCGCATATACACAATTGGAAGCCAAGTATGGTATCTATACAGCAACTTTTGATTTGAATTATATGAATTATCACTTAAAAGGTTTTAAACCTGCATGTGGTGATCAAGATTTTTGTTTTCCACAAGAAGCCGCGACTTTAAATTTACGGGGTAATGGTTTTAACCCCGGAGTTTTATTATCAGCAGAAATTATTCCTGAATTCCAGCCATTTGTTAGTTATGCGCATTCAATGAGAGCGCCGAATACGCAAGAGGTTTTTTATTCTCAAGAAGGTGGTAATTCAATGAACCCATTCTTAAAAGAAGAGAAATCACAGACATGGCAAGTTGGTTTTAATAGCTTTAAACCTGATTTAATTTTTGAAGGTGACCAATTTAATATGAAGGCATTATGGTTCCATACAAAAATTAAAGACTATATTACGAGCAAGCCTTATTTACTCTGTCGCCCAAGATCAAATGCTGAACTGGCTTGGTGTTTAATGAATGATGATGTATGGGACAAAGAATTCCCAGAATTTATGCGTAAAAGCTATATGTACGTCAATGAGCCTCATGATGTTAACCTGCGAGGCTATGAATTACAGGCTAATTATGATGCAGGTATAGTTTATTCAACATTATCCTATACCAAAGAAACTGGGGATCAACCTAACTCCATAGCTAAGGTTGCTGATTTTAGTGCGGGAGATTTCACTGAGCTTCCTGATTATTATGTGACCTTGGATTCAGGTGTACGTTTATTGGATGAAAAATTAACCGTAGGTACAACTATTACATGGACCGGCCCTTCAAAACGAATAGGTGTAGAGTCTGTCGTTGATAATGATGGAAATGCACTAAAAGATAAGTATGAAAAACAACCTACAATCATTGATTTATATACAGACTATGAAGTTAATAAAAACTTTAAATTGATGATGACGGTTAATAATATCACGAATAAAAATTATTCGGATGCATTAAATCGTGCAAATTCTACCGCTATTATGGAAGAACGCGGTAAAAATAATGCAACAGCAAGAGGGCGTACTTACATGTTAGGTGGACAGGTGCGTTTCTAATCAACGTATAAATTTAACACCACTTATCTCGTTATTTTTATCGAGATAAGTGGTTAAAATAATTATTTCGATATTCTTTTTACTTTAACCTTCTCAATATGAGTAACTTGGCTTTCAACCCAGCCATCATTCAGGCGAGTTTTCAGTGGTTGGCCAACTTTCACTTGGCTGGTTTTTTTCAACACAGTGCCTTTAGGGGTTTCACTGATACTAAACCCGCGAGCTAGGGTGGCTAATGGGCTAACCGCTTCCATTTTTGAACAAGCCACGGCAAAACGTTGGCGGTAACTATTAACCAAACTCGTGACCATATTCTGCAAATGATACTGTGTTTGCTGCAACTGACGCTGTTGTTTTTGCAATTGAGGGCGCAAATCGTTTTGCAGTAAACGGCGATTAATTCTTTCATATTGCAATGTGGAATTTTGTAACGTCCTAGACATCGATTGAGCAAGCTTTTGCTGTAACAAATTAAGCTGGTTATGTTGCCTTGCCAAGCGTAATTGCGGGTGTTGCTGTTGTAGGCGGTGATGCAAGCGTGCGAATTTTTGTTGTTGGCCTGCGATAAAATAATCCATGGCCATTTCAAGGTGTTGTTGCGCTGATTTTAGCTGACGGAGCATTTCTAATTGATTACGACTAACAAGCTCAGCCGCCGCAGATGGGGTGGGTGCTCTTACGTCCGCCACATAGTCGGCGATGGTCACATCAGTTTCATGGCCCACAGCACTAATTATCGGCAATTGGCTGGCAAAAATCGCTCTAGCAACGATTTCTTCATTAAATGCCCATAAATCTTCGAGTGAACCGCCTCCGCGACCGACGATTAACACATCACATTCTTGACGCAAATTTGCTAGCTCAATCATCCGAGCAATTTGTGCTGGTGCCATCTCACCTTGAACGGCCGTTGGGTAGATGATGATAGGTAGGGAAGGGTCGCGACGACGTAAAATATTTAAAATATCATGTAAGGCTGCACCCGTTGCAGAGGTAATGATACCGACGGATTTAGCTGGGCTAGGTAGCGTTTTTTTATGAATAATATCAAACAAACCTTGGGCACTTAGTGTTTGTTTTAATAGCTCAAAACGCTGTTGTAGTAAGCCTTCACCGGCGGGCTGCATGCTTTCAATGATTAGTTGGTAGTCGCCACGCGGTTCGTACAAGGTGACAGTCGCTCTGACTAACACCTGTTGGCCATTCTGAGGACGGAAGCTGACCCGTGTATTTTGTCCACGAAACATGGCCGCACGAACCTGAGCCCGATCATCTTTTAAGGTTAGATACCAATGACCGGAGCTGGGCTGCGAAAAATTAGAAATTTCAGCTGTTAACCAAATACGCCCCATTTGGCTATCGAGAAGTTCTCGAACCGATTGGTTAAGCTTGCTAACAGAGTAAATTGCGTTATTTTGTGAAGTCGACATGTGAGCCAGATCAAATTTTAAAACAATGACTTAATCGCTAGATACTAACGCAGCTATAGGAGTTATCAAGTTTTTTTTCAAAAAAAGGCTGGAAGCAACCGATTACGGTGTGTATAATGCCGCGGCAATATTTAACCCTTTCATAACGCTGCCTGGTGGGATATTGCCTATGTTACGCATTAAAAAAGAAGCTCTAACTTTCGACGATGTTTTACTCGTCCCTGCACACTCAACTGTATTGCCAAATACGGCAGACCTCTCTACTCAACTGACTGCAAAAATCCGCCTGAACATTCCTATGCTCTCTGCAGCGATGGATACCGTCACCGAATCTGATCTGGCTATCGCACTTGCTCAAGAAGGTGGTATTGGCTTTATTCATAAAAATATGTCTATTGAGCGCCAAGCTGAAGAAGTTCGTCGCGTGAAAAAACATGAAAGTGGTGTGGTTACTGATCCTGTCACCGTAACACCTGATACCACCATTCGTGAAGTCCAAGAGATGGCGCAGCGCAATGGTTTCGCGGGTTATCCGGTTGTTGCTAAAGACAATTCACTCGTCGGTATCATTACGGGCCGTGATGTTCGTTTCGTCACAGACTTAGACCAACCTGTTACTGCGGTGATGACGCCAAAAGAACGTTTAGTCACCGTGAAAGAAGGCGAAGCACGCGAAATCGTATTACAAAAAATGCACGAAAAACGCGTAGAAAAAGCCTTAGTCATTGACGATAATTTCCACCTGTTAGGCATGATCACCGTTAAAGACTTCCAAAAAGCTGAACGTAAACCAAACGCGTGTAAAGATGAACAAGGCCGTTTACGTGTTGGTGCCGCAGTAGGTGCTGGTGGCGGTAACGAAGAGCGCGTTGATGCACTGGTCGCAGCAGGTGTTGACGTTTTACTTATCGACTCATCACACGGGCACTCTGAAGGCGTTTTACAACGTATTCGTGAAACTCGCCAAAAATACCCTGAACTACAAATCATTGGTGGTAACGTCGCAACAGCAGAAGGGGCGAAAGCACTGGCTGATGCAGGTGTTAGTGCCGTTAAAGTCGGTATTGGCCCAGGTTCTATCTGTACTACGCGTATCGTCACTGGCGTGGGCGTACCGCAAATTACCGCTATCGCTGAAGCGGCAGAAGCCCTTGAAGGGACCGGTATTCCAGTTATCGCTGACGGTGGTATTCGTTTCTCAGGTGACATCTCTAAAGCTATCGCGGCAGGTGCTGCGTGTGTGATGGTCGGCTCAATGTTCGCAGGAACTGAAGAGTCTCCAGGAGAAACTATTTTATTCCAAGGCCGTACTTACAAAGCATACCGTGGTATGGGCTCACTTGGTGCGATGTCTAAAGGCTCGTCAGACCGTTACTTCCAATCTGATAATGCGGCAGACAAACTAGTGCCTGAAGGTATTGAAGGCCGCGTAGCATACAAAGGCCGCTTAAAAGAAATCATTCATCAACAAATGGGTGGCTTACGCTCCTGTATGGGGCTGACAGGTTGTGGTACTATTGATGCATTGAGAACAAAAGCAGAATTTGTTCGTATCAGTGGAGCCGGTATCCAAGAAAGCCACGTCCATGATGTTACTATCACGAAAGAATCTCCAAACTATCGTTTGGGGCAATAATCGATAAAATTTCTCAGGGTGGCGCATTCGTTCGATTGCGTCACCGATTCTTATTTTTGACTTGAATTTTTGGAATTCTCCTCAAATGACAACAAATATCCATAAACATCGCATTCTTATTCTTGATTTCGGCTCGCAATATACACAGCTGATCGCCCGTCGTATCCGTGAAATTGGCGTTTACTGTGAACTCTGGGCGTGGGACGTTACAGAAGAACAAATTCGAGAATTTAATCCAAACGGTATCATTCTTTCTGGTGGGCCAGAAAGTACGACTGAATCAGATAGCCCACGAGCTCCTGATTACGTATTTAATGCAGGTGTTCCTGTATTAGGTATTTGTTATGGCATGCAAACCATGTCAATGCAACTGGGTGGCGCAGTTGAAGTCTCTGGTGAACGTGAGTTCGGTTATGCCAATGTTGAAATCACTGAGCAGTGTGAATTATTCCGTGACATTCATGACTCTATGAACGAAGCTGGCAAACCAGTACTTGATGTCTGGATGAGCCATGGTGATAAAGTTACCGCTATTCCTGCGAGTTTTAAAACTATTGCCAGTACGCCAAGCTGCCCATATGCCATCATGGCAAATGAAGAGAAGAAATTCTATGGTGTTCAGTTCCACCCAGAAGTGACTCACACTCACCAAGGCCTAAATATTTTAACGCGTTTCGTTAAAGATATTTGCCAATGTGAAGCTCTGTGGACACCTGCTGCAATCATCGAAGATACAGTTGCTCGCTTGAAAGAGCAAATTGGTGATGACCATGTACTGCTCGCGCTATCGGGTGGTGTTGACTCATCGGTTACGGCATTGCTATTAAACCGTGCAATTGGTAAACGTTTAACTTGTGTGTTCGTGGATAACGGTTTATTACGTTTAAACGAAGCAGACCAAGTGATGGAAATGTTTGCAGGTAAATTTGACCTGAACATTATCCATGCTAAAGCGGAAGATCGTTTCTTAAATGCATTAGCGGGGATCAGCGATCCAGAAGCTAAACGTAAGAAAATTGGTCATGTATTTATCGAAGTATTTGATGAAGAGTCATCTAAGCTGCCTAATATCAAATGGTTGGCTCAAGGGACTATTTACCCAGATGTTATTGAGTCAGCGGCATCAGCAACTGGCAAAGCGCATGTTATTAAGTCTCACCATAACGTCGGTGGTCTGCCGGATGACATGAAACTTGGTTTGGTTGAGCCATTAAAAGAATTGTTTAAAGATGAAGTCCGTAAAATTGGTCTCGAGTTAGGCCTTCCGTACGACATGCTGTATCGTCATCCATTCCCAGGTCCAGGTTTAGGGGTTCGCGTATTAGGTGAAGTGAAGAAAGAGTACTGTGACTTATTACGTCGTGCAGATGCTATCTTTATTGAAGAACTGCACAACGCGGATTTATATCATAAAGTTAGCCAAGCGTTTACCGTATTCTTACCTGTCCGCTCTGTTGGCGTCATGGGTGATGGCCGTAAATACGACTGGGTGGTTTCATTACGTGCAGTAGAAACTATCGACTTTATGACCGCTCATTGGGCGCACTTACCATATGATTTCCTAGGCCGCGTTTCAAACCGCATTATCAATGAAGTCAATGGGATCTCCCGCGTCGTTTATGATATCAGCGGTAAACCACCTGCAACAATTGAGTGGGAATAAACTAGTTATTGTTGATAACAGTTTTTAGTTATCGATAAATTCAAAGGCATCAGTTAGTTACTGGTGCCTTTTTGTTTTTAGGTGACGAATAGGTCATTTTATTCTGGTTAAATGATGATCACTTCATTGATTAATATACTTATAGATGGAACTGAAATGAAAAAGTAACAATGGTTTTATAGAGATACTCTTAGATTTATAGGGCAACCTAAAAAGCACTTCAATAGAGTACTCGCAAATACTATATCTGTGCTTCAATGACGTCTATCATACTCGGTAATTCACTGATTAGCTTATCGATAGCAAGCCTAACTTTTAATGAACGGTGGGGCGTGCGCAACCATACAGCATATATAGGCCAGCTTGCTGAAGAGTGTTCTTTTAATATTTCTTTCAAACTGCCACTGGCGAGCTGCTCACGGACAAGCCAGTAAGGTAACCAAGCAATTCCACCACCCGTTATCGCAATATCTTTTATCGCCTGCATATCGTCCATCATAAGCCGGCTAGGCGGATTAACTTCTATATTTTCCCCTCTTTCATTTTTAACTTGCCACTTCAGAATACGTCCTGAACGGACATAAGCAATGGCTTCATGTTGTGCCAAATCATCTAATGAAATTGGCTCCCCTGCTTGTTGAAAATAACCGGGAGAAGCACAGAAAATCATCGAGTGAGAAGCCAGATGTCGTGCTATCAGGGTACTGCTGTCAGGTAGTTCACCGATCCTGACAGCTAGGTCAAAACCTTCTTCAGACAAATCTACCTGCCGATCGCTGAATGAAATTTCGAGTTCTAACTTTGGATGTTCTTTTGCCAACGAGGACAATAATGGTGCTATACAGAGATGCCCGAGTAAAACTGGAACAGAAACCCTCAACTTTCCGCTTACCTGAAGCTTGCCACCTTCCAAAATATCTTCTGCCATTTTTATTTCATTCAACGCTCGGCGACAGAATTCATAATAAAGCAAGCCTTCATCAGTCAAGCTCTGGCTACGAGTAGTACGGTTAAATAAAGTTATACCAAGCCTTTCTTCAAGGCGGGATATAGTTTTTGCCACCGCCGATCGTGTGACATACAGTTTTTCCGCAGCCTGAGAAAAATTAGAAGACTCAGCGACGGTTACAAAAATAGGAATACTGTTCATCTCACCTTTCATATTGTCACCTAAATGGAATCAATAAGGAGAAATAGTATCTCCATTATCAACTAATAGGCAATGATAGAATTCTGTTCATCAGTTAATTACTACTTAGGAATTTCTATGAAACAAACAATGAAACGCTGGGAGCTAAACGAAATCGGACGCCAAAATTTGAAACTCTCGGAAGCCGAAATCCCACAGCCCGGTTCAAATGAAGTTCTGGTTCGAGTTAATGCGGTCTCACTAAACTTTCGCGATAAAGTCATTATTGAAGGTCATATGGGAAATAATATGCCAATGCCTTTCACGCCGGGTTCTGATATGGCCGGTGTTGTTGTCAGTGTCGGACCAAGAACGACTCGTTTCAGTCCAGGGGAGCGAGTTATCTCATCTTTTAACGCAGATTGGATTGATGGGAAGTTGAAAAATACGGCTAAAAACCCGAACTACAACACAGTAGGTTATGCATTTCAGGGCGTTTTGGCTGAGTATGTTGTGATGAATGAAGAGTGGTTGGTTAAAGCTCCGAAGATGTTGAGCGATGTCGAAGCGAGTACGTTGGTTTGTTCAGGGTTGACTGCTTGGTTTGCACTGATTGAACGAGGTGGGTTACGTGCTGGCGAAACCGTATTAATTCAAGGAACAGGAGGTGTGGCTCTCTTTGCTCTTCAAATAGCGAAGTCTGTAGGAGCCGAAGTATTTATCACCTCATCGAGTGATGAGAAGCTGTCTGCTGCGTTAGCCCTTGGTGCTGATCACGCTATTAACCGTAACAAAGAAAACTGGGTTGAAGCCATTTACCACCTGACGAACGAGAGAGGAATTGATCATGTCGTTGATACTGTAGGTGGTAGGAATTTTGCAGACTCTGTCCGTGCGGTGGCTTCCCATGGTCGAATCTCCTTGATAGGCATGATGGACACAGACGATACGTCAGCATCAGGAATGTTATTGCTATTAAAATCGCCAACTATTCAAGGAATTGGCGTAGGTCATCGACGAGCTCTTGAAGATTTAGTTCGGGCTGTTGATGCTATAAAACTAAAACCCGTCATTGATAAATTATTCCGTTTCGACCAACTGCCGGAGGCACTTGAATTGCTCGATCAGGGGGCATTTGGAAAAATTGTTATCAAGGTAAGCTGATACCTAGAACTATTATATAGTAAAGGCATCCGTTTATAGCGGAAGCCTTTACTTTAAATTAGGGGTGATAATATTAGAATTGATACACTAACCCTAAGCCAAGCACGTTATCGGTATTCACTTTGTAATGGTCAGTAAAATCATTATTGTTTAACAAGTTGATTTTATAATCGATAACAGCGCTCAGATTTTTATTAAAGTCATAAGCTGAGCCGATGGCGATATAATTCACTAATTCTTTATCCCCAAAGCTACCTAAGTTTTTACCTTTGGAATAGTTATAGCCAATTGATGGAGTTAGACCGAAGTCAAAAGAATACAGGGCAACCACTTCAAGGTTCTGAGTTTTATTTGCTATTGACTCCATATCATCATTACCAAAACGACTCATATTAAGCGTTTGGCCATACATGACGGCGAGATAGAGGTCTTCGTATTCAAATTTCCCCCCTACGTTCCATGCTTCGGCGCGTTTACCTGTCGCACTACTGGTTGCGGCATCTTTTTGTTTTGGTGTGCGGGAAGATGAGGAGTAACCACCGCCAAGGGAAATGCCATAACCTAGCTCATAAGCGGTCGATAACCCAAAACCATCACCGTTATCGGTTAATTCATCTCCGGATGATAGATTTTTTTCACCATTTTTACCCTGATATTGTAGTGCGAAGCTTAAACCGTCAATGTAACCAAAAGCATTATTATTGCGATAAGTGAGTAAATTGCGGTTACGGCTTAACATGTAATTATCTTCTTGATCCATCGTATCCGCTCCCCAGAGTGGTAATACGTCTGTCCAAGCATTGGTATCATAAATAACACCATAATTACGGCCATAATCAAGAGAGCCGTAATCTGCAAATTTTAAGCCTGCATAAGCTAAACGATTGCTATTTTCTTCAGTTGATTCCGATTGGTTAGTTTTCGTTTCCCATTCAAAACGCCCAAAGCCAATCAGCTGGTCGGTGATTTGCGAATCACCTTTTAGCCCTAGTCTGACACGTGAGTCGTCACCATCTTCGCCGCTACGGCTTTTGGCAATATGATGGCGGACATCAATTTGTCCGTATACATCAAGTTTATTACCATCTTTATTGTACATTTCAGCGGAGCTAGCAACATTGACAGTAAGTAGTGTTGGAATAATGAGTGCGAGTAATTTGTACTTCATAACATAGCCTTATGGATTGAGTGATATTTAGTAAAAATTCCTAATTGATAGTTATTATCATTTAAGCATATTAATTCGCCAAATAAAAAGTGTAACAAAAGTAAATGTTAGTGAAATTATTGCCATAACCTATTAAATAATAAAAATAATTTGATTTACGATGATTTCAACCAAATGTTTTATTTCTAAAGAAGAAAAATCAACTTGAAAAAGGTATTTTTGTTTTTTTATGCAAAAGAAGTGAATTATTACTTGTTTGAGGTATGAAGGTTGGTATTATTTAAAACCGATACATATTTTGTCTATTTCCACCCAGAATTATAAAAATAATGTCTTGGTAAAAATCACTAGAGATAAGGAACAACACGTGGCTTTTCGTTTGAAGTATCTGGCATTACTCCCTTTACTGGTTGCTGCAACAGCTTGTCAGCAGCCTAATAATATCACAACACCAGTAGAAACATATGCGACACAAAACCAACCGGTGGTGGTTAATAACGCATGGATTGAAATATCTCGCAGCGCATTAGATTTTAATATTAAGAAAGTACAAAACCTACTAGGTGATAAATCTTCGCTGTGTGCCGTTTTGAAAGGAGATGCGTATGGGCATGATCTTTCTTTAGTTACGCCAATAATGATTGAAAATAATGTGCAATGTATTGGGGTAACAAATAATCAAGAGCTTAAGACCGTGAGAGATTTAGGTTTTAAAGGCCGCTTAATGCGAGTGAGAAGTGCGACAGAGCAAGAAATGGCTCAGGCCACACAATATGAAACGGAAGAATTAATCGGTAATTTAGAAATGGCGCAGCGTTTGAATGCGATTGCGAAAAAGCAAAATAAAGTGATTCCTATTCATCTGGCGCTGAACTCAGCCGGGATGTCGCGCAACGGCTTAGAGGTGAGTACACTTGCTGGTCTTAATGATGCTAAGCTGATTTCGCAATTACCTCAGTTAAAAATCGTCGGCATTATGTCTCATTACCCAGAAGAGGATGAAGCACAGATCCGTAATGACCTCAAAAAATTCAAGAAAGAATCTCAACAAGTATTGAATATGACAGGGTTAAAGCGTGAAGACATTACATTACATGTCGCGAATACTTATGCAACCATTACGGTACCAGAATCATGGTTGGATATGGTACGTGTGGGTGGCATTTTCTACGGCGATACTGTCGCGACAAATGACTATAAACGCGTGATGACGCTGAAATCGAACATTGCCTCTGTCAATCATTATCCGAAAGGTAATACAGTGGGTTATGACAGAACCTATACCTTGAAGCGTGATTCTGTATTAGCCAATATCCCTGTAGGTTATGCAGATGGCTATCGCCGTGTATTTAGCAATGCGGGGCACGCATTAATTAATGGCCAGACAGTGCCTGTTTTAGGAAAAACATCAATGAATACGGTCATGGTTGATGTTACTGATTTAAAAAATGTTAGCCCAGGAGATGAGGTTGTATTTTTTGGCAAACAAGGTAATGCTGAAATTACAGCCGAAGAGGTTGAAGACATCAGCGGTGCGTTATTTACTGAAATGTCAATTTTGTGGGGAGCGACCAATAAACGAATCTTAGTTGATTAAGTTAATTTTTAATTCTGTTTATTTTAACCCGCAATAATCGCGGGTTTTTTTATCCTGAAAGTCTCTTAGGATATTATCAAATATACTGCAATATGTTGATAAAATGCTGTTTAGGTGAATGACTATCGAAACTTTTAAATTGATATGTTAGCTTGGTTGAATCTTTCCTGAGCAGGTAGGTTCGGAAGGCAAGTAGAAAAATTAGAAGGAAATCATTTATGTATCAAGTTGATTTACATGCGCATACTATTGCCAGCACCCATGCTTACAGTACAGTTAATGAATATTTCGCTGAGGCCGCAAGTCGTGGTGTCAAACTATTTGCGATTACTGACCACGGGCCTGAAATGCAAGATGCTCCACATGAGTGGCATTTTGGTAATATGCCTATCTTGCCGAGAATTGTTGATGGGGTTGGTTTATTGTACGGTATTGAAGCGAATATAAAGAACAAGTTGGGTGAGACAGACTGCAATGAAAAGATCGCTCGTCATTTAGATATTATATTAGCGGGTTTCCATGAGCCAGTTCTTGAACCTCAAAGCTTAGCGGATAACACGGAAGCAATGATTGCCACCATTCGCAGTGGCAAGGTGCAAATCATCACTCATCCAGGGAATCCCAAATACCCAATTGATATCAAGGCTGTGGCACAAGCTGCGAAAGAGTGTAATGTTGCTTTGGAAATGAATAACTCTTCATTCCTACATTCAAGAGCGGGTAGTCAACAGAATTGCTTAGAAATCGCTAAGGCAGTTAAAGAAACTGGCGGGTGGGTTGCATTAGGTTCAGACTCACATTTTGCAGGGTATCTCGGCCGTTTTGATCGCGTAGTTGAAATGTTGGAATCAATTGATTTTCCACAATCACAAATTTTAAATGTTTCTCCACGTCGTGTATTGGACTTTTTAGAGTCCCATGGACGTAAACCTATCCCTGAATTTGCTGATTTTTAAATCGTAATATACATAGTTTATAAAGCCACAAACAATTTAGTGGCTTTCAACTTATAGGTAAATTGTAATTTATAATTCAATTTCCATTTGAATGCAATTTAAGTGGGTTTGTGCGAGTGAAGAATAGTAACTGCCATGCTTAATCGAGGTAAACCCATGTTTTTGGTAAAATCGTTCCGCATTAGGTGATGAATCTAATATTAGTTTTTTGATATTTCTTTTTTTTGCTTCCATTTTAATGGCATCTAATATTAACCCTGCGGCTCCACAACCTGTGTATTGCGGTAAAGTAAATATTGCATCAACACTGTTTGTATCTAAATTAAGGAAGCCAGTTGCAACGGGGTTATTATTTTCATTTGTCACAACAAAGAATGGATTGTTTTTTACCATGTATGTATAGCTTGGTGGCATTTCATCCGGCGTCCATGCGGCGATGGTTTTTGCATCAAAACTGGTCGTACAGCCATGGCGAATGGCTTGGTTACGTATAGACCAAAGAAGTTCGGCTTCATCGGGGGTTGCTAACCTAATTTTCATCGTGAGACACCCGCTAATGTTTTTTGATTACTTTCATAGAACAAAAAATACAGTTAAAAAGCAAGATATATAACAGAAAGAAAACTAATTTGAATATGGTATACTCACCTTTATTTTTAAATCAGTGACTGCTATGAATTATCAATGTCCTCTCTGTTTTACACCACTAAATCTTGCCAATAACAGTTATCGTTGCACAGAAAACCATCAGTTCGATTGTGCAAAAGAAGGTTATGTTAACTTGTTACCTGTACAACATAAACGTTCTAAAGACCCCGGTGATAATGCTGAAATGATGCAAGCGCGTAGGCAATTTCTTGATGCTGGGCATTACCACCCTATGCGTGAAAAGGTAGCAGAAAAACTCATTCAGTTTATTCCATCATCTTGTACTAACCTGTTGGATATTGGGTGCGGAGAAGGGTATTACACAGACTATTTTTCACGAGAACTTGCAAAACATTTTGAAAAATATACAGTTTTAGGTCTAGATGTTTCGAAGGCAGCGATTCGTTATGCGGCGAAACGCTATAAATCAGTTCGTTTTTGCGTTGGTACAAGTCACCGCTTACCATTTTCAGATAACAGCTTGGGTGGAATTATACGAATTTACGCACCCTGCAAGGCACAAGAGTTAAGTCGTGTATTGGTTTCTAAAGGTATGTTAATAACCGTTACGCCTGCGGCGGAACATCTGCAAGAATTAAAAGCGTTAATCTACGATGAGGTTAAGTTTCACCCAGCGAAAGATGAAGATCTGCCAAATTTTTCGTTAATAGATAGTTGCCAACTAAATTATAGGATGGTGCTGACTGGGCAAGAAGCTTATGAATTATTGATGATGACACCATTTGCTTGGCGTGCATCAGAACAGGTTAAAGGTGATTTACACAAAGCTGAGGTGAAAGAGTATACAGCTGATTTTTTAATTCGCGTTTATCAATCTAATGCAGAGTAGAGCAGAGCTATTGCCCCCATATAGGGGGCACAAAAACTAATGGGCATACATAAATAGTTCAAGGTGCTCAAATAAGATATTAAAACCAATACCTATTAGTACCAATCCACCGATAATTTCTGCTTTTTTTCCGAGTAATGGGCCTACATAACGGCCAATCATCATACCGATAGTGGCCATGATCATTGTCATTAAGCCGATAGTCATTGCAGTATGAACGATATCCACTTGTAAGAATGCTAAGCCTAAGCCGATGGCCATTGCATCAAGGCTGGTGGCTATTGCAGAAAAAATCAGGCTTGTTGAGCTATGACTAGAAGGTTTAGAGCAGCATTCTTCATCTTTTGTTTTAATGCTCTGCCAGATCATCCTAGCACCTAAAACAAATAATAAACCAAATGCAATCCAATGATCCCAGCGAATAACATATTGGCTGGCTAAAATACCGATGCCCCAACCAATAATAGGGGTGATGGCTTCAATAAAACCAAAAATAAAACCAGTACGGAGAATTTCTCTAAAGCGGGGTTTATGAAGCAC
Source organism: Providencia sp. PROV130 (assembly GCF_028482225.1). Lineage (NCBI taxonomy): Bacteria > Pseudomonadati > Pseudomonadota > Gammaproteobacteria > Enterobacterales > Morganellaceae > Providencia > Providencia sp. PROV130. The sequence continues at coordinate 107,479 of NZ_JAMPQC010000016.1, forward strand.
TGCACCTTTACAAATAGCAACAGCGAAGGCGTCCATTGATAGGGCAAGGGCTAAGATAAGGGTAGCATAGAAACTCATAACAGAACCTCGGTTGGGTGATTCCATATACACATAAATTACCCCCAACCAAAAGGCTTATTTATGTGTCTATGGTCTTGCCAACCGAATTTTGGTGTCCGCACCACGTTTGAAACCAAACGAGTATGTTGATACGGACTTTCTGGTATTATATATAAAACCAGAACAGGCTACTCCCCAATGACGTGGAAAGAAAGATACCATAAATTATATTAAAGGCAACACTTAATTAATTGTGGATATTAAACGGTAGTGAGAATTATTATCAATAAGGTTATTGATAAAAACAAGGCTAATTAAATTAATAATTAACCTTGTTTTTAGTGATAATATAAAATCTATTTACTTATGATTAATAAGGAATTCATAAATTCTTTGTAAATCATCAAGATGTGAAACTTGTATGTTAATTTTCTTTTTTTCTAAGCCTATTATTAATACACCGTCTTCGGATAAATTCATTGTTTTTATTCTGTCATATAATATAAAGGCATTGGCAAAATAAAAACCAGTTTGTTTAAAGAATAGCTTAGGTGTTCTTATAAACGCCAAATAAATTGACATGAAAATAGTAATCAATAATAAGTAAGTGGTTAATAAATTACCATGGCGTACAATATTTGTATAAATAACGATACAAATTAGAACAATAAAAATAATCGCATCTGCTCGATGTTTTCTTTTTAGATTAATTTTTAATAAGGTTTTACCCTTTAACAAATGCTGAATGAATTCATCATAAATCGCATAAACAAGCATGATCAAAATGATTATAGCAAGAATGGCATCATTGAAGGTCATTTGTGAGCCCTTGGATAAGTAAACATAATGCAGAGCTTAAAATTAAAAAAGGGAGGCTGCAACCTCCCAATTCAAATAATGGTGGAAAATTATGGCGCTAGGAAGTTCAGCCAAGCACCAAGGATACCCAAGCCAAAGAAGCCGATAATAATCCACAATGCGTTAACTTTACGACGCAACAACCACATGCAGGCGAAGGTTAGCAATAGCGGGACTAAGCCTGGCATGAGTTGATCAAGGATCATTTGGACAGTGGTAATGTCTTCAGTGCCCGTTGTTGGGTTTTTGATCCGTGAAACTTCAAGTGGAATATTGACATGTGTCCATTTGTTTACCAATGCGCCCATGACAAACAAACCGAGAATGGATGCTCCTTCGGTGAGCTTTTGTAGGAAACCGCCACCAATGTCTTGAACAATATCAATCCCTTTTTTGTAGCCATATGAAACACCATAGTAAAGGGTTAATAAACGTACAAGGTTAAACAAAACAAAGAACAGTAGAGGGCCAAGTAAGCTACCCGTCATTGCGATACCTGCACCGAGAGCCGCAAATACAGGGCGAACTGTTCCCCAGAAAATTGGGTCTCCAACACCGGCTAATGGCCCCATTAGACCGACTTTGATACCATTTATTGCACCGTCATCAATGTCTGCACCATTGGCACGTTGCTCTTCCATTGCCATTGTGACACCCAGAACAGGCGCTGCAACATATGGATGGGTATTGAAGAATTCAAGATGGCGTTTAATTGCTTGTTTTCTGTCATCATTATTTTCTGGATAAAGACGACGAATAACCGGAACCATTGAATAGCAGAAGCCTAGGGCTTGCATACGTTCAAAGTTCCAAGAACCTTGCAATAGGTTAGACCGTAAGAATACGCCGCGAATATCGCTTTGTGTAAGCTTTTTAGCTGTCGGTTTTGTGATATCTACCATTATACGTTCCTCCTAGTCTAGCTCATTATCAAGGTTGTTATTGCTACTATTTCCTTGGGTAACAACAGTTTGCGATTTATTGTATTTTGGACTGAGTTGGATATATAAGATAGCCATCACAGTACCGATTACCCCAAGTGCAACTAGGTTGAAATCAGTAAATGCCGCGGTAACAAAACCTAAGTAGAAGAATGGCATTAAGTAGCCTGCGCGCATCATATTGATAACCATCGCATAACCGACAACGACAATCATACCACCCGCAATATTAAGGCCGTCAGTGACAACTTGTGGGATAGAGTCCAACATTTGTTGTACTTCGGATGTACCAACCGAAATGGCAACAATCAACGCGGGTATTGCGATACGCATCGCTTGCAGTAGTAATGCAGATATATGAATAAAGCCAATAGCCGTTAAATTGCCATTGAGGGCGGCTTTATCGGCAGCATGTTGGAATGCAACTGTCACTGTACGAACGATAATGGTTAATACTTGACCTGCAGCTGCGAGTGGGATAGCAATGGCAATACCTGCACCAATACTTTGACCACCAGCAATGACGAGGATAGTTGAAATAATAGAGGCTAAAGCGGCATCAGGTGCAACAGCAGCACCGATATTCATCCATCCAAGTGCGATCATTTCTAATGTACCACCAATGATGATACCCGTTTTCATGTCTCCCAGAACGATACCTATAAGTGTACAAGCAATGAGGGGACGGTGAAATTGGAATTCATCAAGGATTGATCCCATCCCCGCGATACACGCGACGATAAAGACCATTACTATTTGAACAACGGTAAGTTCCATTGTTTAATCTCCTGTAACCAAAAGTTTTAAAATCTGTTTTGAGTAATGGATTAAAATCAATATAAAAATTGCGATAGAAATTATTTTTTGAGCTTATTAATCAAGTCCATCATGTAAACTTTGCTATCTGATGAAACTTTCCTGACTTCAAGTTCAATATTTTTGTCGTTCAAATAGTTAAATGCATTAATGTCTTCTTGATTGATAGAGACGGCATTTGTGACCATGGTTTTTCCGTCATGGTATGCCATGCCTCCAATATTCACAGATTTCACATCAACGCCTTCTTCGACGATACGTTTAACATCAGTTGGGTTAGTGAAAAGCAACATAACACGCTCACCGGCATATTTCGGGTTGTTATAAACGCGAATACATTTAGCAACATCGACAACATGTGCGGTGACACCTGGCGGTGCGACTTGTTTTAGTAATGTTGACCGAACGTGGTCTTTAGCCACGTCATCGCTGACCACAATAATGCGCTTAACTTGAGTTTCTTTCGTCCAGCGTGTTGCGACTTGTCCGTGAATTAATCTGTCATCAACACGAGCAAGTGCGATCACCATATGTTCACCGGGGCCAGCTTTCACTGGTGCTGGGGCAGGGGGAGTGGGTGCTACAGGAGCGGCTTCTGCTTCAGCTTCTTTGAATTTAAATGAACGAACACCCCCGCGTCCTGTTTCAAGTGCGACAGTGATTAGTTCACTCATAGATGGGTCATCATCACGGCACATAAAGGTTTCAACTAACATTGGAACATTCACGCCTGTAATAATGTCATAATTACTATTTTCATTAACAATGCGACTAGCGGCGTTAAATGGACTACCTCCCCATGTATCAACAAGGAATAAGACACCCTTTGATGTATCTAAATCAGTTAGCTTTTGGGTGTACTTATCAAATAGGGTGTCTGCGTTTTCCCCAGGGATAAAGTCAATAAACGAAACGTTCTCTTGCTCGCCTATTAACATCTCGGTGGTTCGAAGAAGCTGCTCTGCGGCGACTCCGTGTGTACCAATCATAATAGCTATACTCACTATTTTTCCCTCATAGATAGATAAAACAAAATATCATCTGTTGATAAAATGGACACTTAAGTTAGACTCCTTTTTATCAGTTTCCCCTGTAAGATAATTTTAGCTGAATAATTACAAACGTCTCATAATATTCATGAGCTAACTCATGGTGTTGTTAGTATCAATTACATTATTAGCATATCATCTCGTATTATCCTAAAAACTTGTTTCGCGTCAGAAAAATAAGAATACACCTAAAAAATGATATTAAATCGCAGTTAGTTGCTGTTTATTTTTATTTAAAAAAATCAATAAACTAAATATTTATTTTTTATTGGCTTATTATTTTGTTATCGGTAACAAAAATAGCCAAAAAAATAGTGTGATATTGATTTTTAGAGTAAAAAACAACCAAATTTCAATGGGGAACAGTTATCTTTCAGTCATGTCAAAACAGTCTTTAGCACAAAATAGTATAAATTTTGTTTTGATGTAGTTTGCTGAGCATAAGAAAATTGAATTAATTCAATGAAAAAACTGTGGGTAATTGATTAGTTGAATTGGACTATATGGGAAGAGAAGCATAGCAAAAATAGAAAAAACTTTTTAATACATGCTAAAAAAGCACCCTAAAAATCCTGTTTAAAGTGATAACAGAATAGAAAAGGGTGCTTAAGGATTAAATGCTAATAAAATTAGTCACATTGTACTTTGATGGCTAACCCGCCTCGGGATGTCTCACGATATTTTGCATTCATGTCTTTCCCTGTTTCGTACATAGTTTCAATGACTTTATCAAGTGAAACTCGTGGTTCGCTTGTTCTACGTAGAGCCATACGTGTGGCATTCACCGCTTTAACAGATGCGATGGCATTTCGTTCAATGCAAGGAACTTGAACTTGGCCAGCAACAGGGTCACAAGTTAAACCTAAATTGTGCTCCATACCGATTTCAGCAGCAATACACACTTGCTCAGGGCTACCACCGAATAATTCGGCCAGGCCAGCCGCGGCCATCGAACATGCCACACCGACTTCACCTTGGCAGCCAACTTCAGCACCTGAAATGGACGCATTCATTTTGTATAAAATACCAATAGCGCCTGAAGCTAAGAAATAGCGCATATATAACTCAGGCGTTACAGGTTCTATACAATGGTTATAGTAAGCTAATACGGCAGGTACGATGCCACATGCACCATTAGTCGGGGCTGTCACAACACGGCCGCCCGCAGCATTTTCCTCATTTACGGCTAAGGCATACATATTGATCAGGTCAACGACATTCATTGGGTCATTAGATAGCTTACTTGATGAGGTCACCATTCGGTTAAGTGCCGGTGCACGACGAGGTACACGTAATGGGCCCGGTAAAACGCCTTCGGTGCTTAAACCACGCTCGATACAGGCTTGCATGGTATGCCATACATCAGCAAAATAGGCTTCAATTTCTTCTTTGGTATGAAGATCTAACTCGTTTTTCATCATTAAGCTAGAAATAGAAAGACCGGATTTTTTGCAATTTAATAGTAGCTCTTCCGCGGAATTAAATGGATAAGAGACGGGTTTGCTATCAAGCGTTGATTCGCCAAAATGCTCTGCATCGACAATGAAACCACCACCAATGGAATAATAGGTTTTGGTGTAAATTTCATCATTATCGGCAAAAGCATGAATAGTCATGCCATTTTCATGTAATGGCAGGTTATCTTGACGAAAATTCATGCCACCCTCATTAGGGAAGTCAACGACCTGAAGGCCATTTGCTAATGATAACTTTTCTGTTTCTTCTACATTCTTGATAAAAGTTGGGATGGATTCAATGTCAACAGTGGCAGGCAAATTACCTGCTAGCCCCATAATAATGGCGATATCAGTATGGTGCCCTTTTCCAGTAAGCGATAATGACCCATAAACATCCACTGAAATACGAGTGACGTTAGGTAATAAATTTTTGCTTACTAAATCATCGACAAATTCTTTCCCAGCTTTCATTGGACCAACGGTATGAGAGCTTGAAGGGCCTATGCCCACTTTAAACATGTCGAAAACGCTTATCACGCAGGACTCCTTAAAAAAAAGATGAAAATGTAGTGCATTATTTTAAAAGGCGCTACTTTACTGTTATTTAGTAGTGTTAACCAGTAAGTTTAAAGTATTTTTTGAAATAAGGTAGTTGCTGAAGGGTAATTGATTGTAAATAGCACAAAATGTCTGTGATATGGCTAAAAAAGCAACATGTGGTAGAGGTATATTTTGTCATATATGACGCGATATCTTGTCATCTTAAATAGATTTTACTGCAATAGTGGCATTATATGGTGAAAAGTTGTGTTAGCCGTTAATCTAACTGCAAGGCAAGTTGGTGAATAATCGAAGCGGTTAATCCCCAAACTAAATGGCCTTTATACCAATAAAAAAAGATGCGGTTATGCCGCCCTGAACGCTTAATATCGACATACTTATGATGTTGGAGTGAAAGCGCATCAAACAATGGAACTTCAAAGATGTCAGCAACTTCACTGGGGTTAGCCTGATATTGAATATTATGTGGTACTAGCCCAACAATTGGCGTAACTTCATAACCACCATAACTTTGTAAAGGGCTTAACTGACCCAGTACGGTGACTTTTTCCGGAGGGATAGCCACTTCTTCATAAGCTTCACGTAAAGCGGTATTCACAAGCGTTCCATCCTCTGGGTCACTAGCCCCTCCTGGAAAGGCGACTTGGCCAGCATGGGAGCGTAAAAAAGGAGACCTTTGTGTGAGAAGTAACGTTGGGTTTGGTTTATTGATAATGGGTAAAAGAACAGCCGCCGATTTACCCGCCTTAGCTTCAAATTGGCGGGTAGCCGGTAAAGTAAACTGAAAACGATTGATAAAGTTATTCAGTTCAGTCATCGTTATTGAGCGCTCCTAATAAAGGTAAGATCAGGCTTAATTTATCAAAGGTTTCTTGATACTCTTTGTCTGCTTGGCTATCTGCAACAATACCACCACCAGCCCAACAATAAACCTGTTTTTTATATGTCAATAAAGTACGAATAGTAATATTGCTATCCATATTGCCATTGAAACTAATATAGCCTATTGCTCCACAATAGCCATGTCGGCGATGGGGTTCTAATTCTTCAATTATCTCCATTGCACGCACTTTCGGTGCACCGGTTATTGACCCGCCAGGAAAACACGCTCGTAATAAATTAGTTGCACGGTATTGGCTATCTAACTTTGCCGTGACGGTACTAACCAGATGATGTACTGCCGGGAAAGCTTCAACAGCAAATAACTCAGGAACACTGACAGTACCCGGTCTGGCGACGCGGCCAATATCATTACGCAGCAAGTCGACAATCATTAAGTTTTCTGCGCGATCTTTTACTGAATTAGACAATTTTGCTGCTTGAGCAAGGTCATCTTGTTCATTGTCTAAGCGCGGAAGCGTTCCTTTTATTGGACGGGTTTGAATATCTCCATCTTGCAAAAAGATAAAACGTTCAGGTGAAATACTGATAACCGTATTTTCGGGAAGACGTATAAAAGAAGAGAAGGGAGCACCATTGCGATCAAGTAGTGCTAAAAATGCATTCCATTCATCTCCTTTATACTTGGCTTTAAATCTTTGCGCTAAATTGATTTGGTAGCAATCACCATTACGTAAATATTCATGGATGCGCGCAATATTATGATGATATACCTCTTCTGACATATTGGATTGCCATGCAGAGGTTAATTGGAATTTGTTTTTACGTGGCCTTTTTTGGTTGTTTAGCCAAGCTAACCGAGCATCAACATCATCATAACTAATTAATGTAGTGGTTTTATCATGATGATCAACAATGAGAGCCCACAAGTAGATGCCAACTGCCATGTCTGGGAATTGTAGCTCTGTGGTCGAAATTTCAGGTAATTTTTCAATGCGTCGCCCTAAATCGTAACTCCAAAGGCCAAGGGCCCCCCCGTTGAAAGGGCACTCACTATCTTCCTGGCGTTTCGGTTGGTATTTATCAAGCAATCCTTGAAGGAGTTCAAAAGGGTCTGACTCAGAAACGAGAGCAGCATGATTTTGCTCTGTAATCGTTGTTTTAAGCTGATAAGTCGTCAGTGTGGCAATCGGGTCAGCAACGATAATATCAAAGCGATTATGTGAGTGTTTTGCATTACCTGAATGCAGTAACATCGCCCATGGCTGGTGTGCTAGTGGGGTAAAATAATCAATGGCTGCGTTAGGGCTATAAGGTAATTGGATTTTTTTGATAACCATAATGATGAGTCTAAATTTCCGCAAGTGAATCAATACAGATTAACATATATTCTTATCTTAATAGGCGAAGAGATGTTAAAATCTTAATCATTGATTTTAGTCTTTTATTCATGAGGTTTAAACCATGTTTTCTGGTATGCCAGCACTTAATCACGAAGAACAGCAAGAAGCTGTTGAAAAAATTCATCAATTGATGGCGGAAGGTATGAGTAGTGGTGAGGCGATTGCAATAGTCGCTCATGAAATTAGAAAAAAGCACCAAGGTAAAGAGCAGATCCACGTCCGTTTCGATGATGAAAATTAATAATTTATAAACATACTATTAACATTCATACATAAATCTGATAGATTAATATTAGTTAAGTCATTCTATTTATCAATGAAGACTAGATAATAACCAGAAGATAACTGGTATCTGATAGGCTGAAATAAGCCGCTAAACTAATCAAAAATCTTTACCTAGTAATGGGTATCGGAGGATGGTATGGAAGCGAATCGAAAAATTGCTGTAATTTTAGGTGCTTGTGCTCTGGTTTTTAGCTCTTTTGCGTTAAGCACAAATAATGAAGAAGGTAAAGCTGCGCCTTTCGTCAGCTGTGGTACGTTAACTGAGCCACAAATTGCAGCACAGGTGAAAAGTGACTTTATGCATAATCGTTTGCCTCGCTGGGCAGATGAAAAAGCGGCTTTAGGCAAAAAAGCGGTTGCTTGGGTCAATGATAGTGAAGTCACTAAAACTGAAACAGGTTACACCGTGCCGCTGGTTGTTCGAGGTGCAAAATCTGATTTGCATTATTCAGTCGCGGTAGACTGCCAAAATAATACCGTGACATATAATACAACAAAATAAAATTTTTATTGAATATCAAGGGGTAACCATAAAGGCTATCCCTTTTTTGTATCAGTTTTTCTGTGTATCCGTGAGCCTAGCGATTACGTGGTTCATAAGGCATACGAGCAAAATTTTGTGACAGCTGACGGTAGTATACTAATCGCTCTCTGAAGTATTCCCTTAAGTGTTCAGGTTGTTCTCGCTCAACAGCTTCAGCAATGATGGCAATGTTATAGCGCTCTTTAAATGCAACACCGGAAGCCAAAAGGTCGACATTGACCTTATCCATTTCATCTTTAGGCAATAAAGCAAGGTTGTGACTCATATTTGATCTCTACGGTTAAATTAATACCTTATTATTGTAACTGGATAATGAGAAAAAATCTCATTACATTAATTATAATAATAAAAATAAGAGTTAAATTTATCTATTTATATATTTAGCTATTAATAGAAAAACAGGGAAAGATAATGAGATTGATTATTATTGTTTTTAACAAAAGTTATTAATTATCAGTAAATTGGGTTTTTTTGTTTTAAGATTGTTTTAGGGTTTTAATTATTTTAATACTGTGCATAATATACGCATGAATGATTAACCGATAAGGCTTAAATATGTTAACTACAGATATGGTCAAAAAATTAAACGAGCAATTAAATCTTGAGTTTTATTCTGCAAATCTCTATTTGCAAATGAGTGCTTGGTGTAGTGATAAAGGCTATGAAGGCGCTGCAGCGTTCTTAAAAGCACACTCACAAGAAGAAATGGAACATATGCAGCGTTTATTTGATTATCTTAGTGACACAGGGGCGTTGCCACTGTTAGGGCAAATTGCTGCGCCGCCCGTTGATTTCAAATCAATTAGTGATGTATTCACCCAAACTTATGAACATGAGCAATTAATTACTCGTGAAATTAATAAATTGGCTCATTTAGCAATGACAACACAAGATTATTCTACATTTAATTTCTTACAATGGTATGTTGCAGAGCAACATGAAGAAGAGAAATTATTTAAATCAGTACTGGATAAACTGGATATGGTGGGTGAGTCTGGTAAAGCACTATTCTTGTTAGATAAAGATTTGAAAAACTTGTCAGCAGCAACACATATCTGATTTATCCACCAATAGGTAGATAGAAATCGAGTTTTTATCTCTACTTGATGCATAAAGATCTCTCTAGACTTATGGGCATGAATTCTGTAATTCAATGTTCATAAGTCTTTTTCTTTTCATTTTGTGTGAAAACTCACAGGACAGGCCAATAAAACCCATTTTTAAGCGGTAAAATGGTTTGTTTTCCGTATAATGATTGGCAATTATTCTAAATTCACCTGCAAATTAAGAGGTTACTATGCCAATTAACCCTATTAAATCTTCATGGCGCAAACTTAGTGCTGTCGCTGTTCTATTTTTAGGAATGTCTTTCCAACAAGCATTTGCCCATGCTCATTTAAAAGACCAGCTTCCTGCTGAAGGTACGGCAGTGGAGCAAGCGCCAGAGTCTATCTCATTAAGCTTTTCTGAAGGTATTGAAGTTAATTTCACTAAGGTCAGTATTATCGGGCCTGAAAATAAAATAGTGAAAACTGGTAAAGCAACGTTAGACCCAAGTAACGACACAAAAGTGATCGTTCCTGTGGAAGACAAGCTCATTGCTGGGAAGTATGATGTTAATTGGAGCGTCGTTTCTGTCGACGGGCACAAAACAAAAGGAACGTATAGCTTTACAGTGAAATAATATGTCACTAGAAGCTTTTTATACCCTTATTCGCTTTATTCATTTTATCGCTGCAATATTGATGTGTGGAATGTCAATATTTGCAGTGGTACTTAGTCGTGGCTCATTTAATTATTTACTAAGCCGCTATTTAAATAAAGGCATTTTCTTTTGTGCCATCGTTACTGTGCTAACAACTTTTAGCTGGATGATTGCGCAAGCAGGTCTGATGGGTGATGGCTGGGAAGATAGTATTGATTGGCAGATATGGCAAGGGGTTTTAGGGACGTCATTCGGCCAAATATGGCGTTGGGAACTTTTGTCATCTGTATTATTGCTATTGGTTTTATTTATAAAATCAATTCAATTACGATCGAAACTAATATTAGTTTTTTCAGTAATCCTACTTGGTTTGCATGCTTTTATTGGGCACGCAGCTATGCATGATGGCCTACTCGGAACGTTCCATCGTATTAATCAATTTATTCATCTCATTAGCTCCGCCTATTGGTTTGGCGGTTTGTGGCCATTTTTAATTTGCATCCAATTTTTACGCAATAAAAAAGAATTGGCAGAAGGGATGGACAAACAAATTGTGAATACCATGATGCGTTTTTCGCGTTTCGGCCATATCGCTGTTGCACTGGTGATCATTACTGGGGTCATTAGTGCCATAACGCTCTTACCTGGCTGGCCATTAAACTATTCAGGGTCAGAATACCAATCACTACTTTGGTTTAAGATCATTTTAGTGGGAGGAATGCTTTTATTAGCTATTATCAATCGTTATTACATCGTACCTATTATTAAGCAAAAAGGGCGAGTCAATTACCTAATCATTAACAGTTGGGTTGAGTTACTGTTAGGTACGATGGCGATTCTTTCTGTGGCAATTTTTGCAAGCTACCAGCCAATCTAGCTAAACTTTTATATTTAATTGATAATATGCAAAGATATCTTCAATGTCTAATAAGGTCACTACCATGAAATTTAAACTCATTATTTGCTCACTATTATTGGGTGGAACCGTGAGTACCGCTTTTTCTGCGCCGTTAACATCTGTGAGTAAAAAACAATTTGGTGATGATTGGCCATTTACTCGAGAGGAAGTCATGCTAGAGTGCCGCCATAATGGGGCTTTGGTCGTCATTAACCCTGCCACGCTAATGCAATATCCATTAAATGACATAGCGACTGAATTGATGATTAAAAAAGAAATTAAAGCACAGCCTATTGGTGTGCTGCTTAAGCCTACCGACAGCACCAAAGCAGTTGAGGAAAGAATATTGCCTATAAAAGAAGCTGCTGCAAAATTGTGTGCGAGCAATTAAGTTCATCGCTCAGTTAAAATTATCAACCTAGAAGGGAAGTGGAAAACAAAAAAATTATTGTTATTATTCAATGTATTGATTAATTGAAAGGTTTGAATGATTACATGAATAGGTATAACCTATTAAACAAATAGTTCAATATTAGAAAATTAAGAAATAAATTGTGTTAATAATATGTAAAATATTTGATAATAAACATGGTAAGAACGTGCATTGAAAGCTAGTATTAGATTGTACTTTGTTACGTCTCAATGGCAATTTTAGCGCACGGCTCTGCCAGAGCCATTTCCCAAGGCCCGGTAATCGGAATCTACCAGGCCTCTTTTTTTGCCTATTATTTTGTCAGTTCTCATTTCATATCAGCTTATCGGTTCCTACCTATTTATATGCTTAGCTAATAACCTAAGCATACTACCAAAACTATTAAGCAAGTTTCATCACCCAATGGTGATTTTCTTTGTCATAACGATCACGGTAGAGTAGCACCGGTTTTTCATCTAAAGTTGCGGGGATACTTGTATGCTCGTCCCAGCCATCAAGTTGCATGCAAAAGTCTGTATCAGAATCACATGGAATACTTACTGTATCGCTTTTATGGGAAGCCATAACCGCATCATTAATTTCATAGGAAGATATTTTCAATTTTACAATACACATAACAGCACCTCATTCATCGATTTTAACCATATATAATCAGCTCAACGAATTTAAGCATAGTATAAATGGAATTAATTTCCAAAATATTTTTTAAGGCACTTGTGAGGGAAGGGTGCTATATATGGTTAATATGCACCCTAATAGTGATTATTTTTTCGGGATAGATGTTCCCCAGTCCACGTAATCTTTAGGGGACTCCAATTTTAGGATGAAATGCTGTTCAGGCTTAGCTTGTGGGGCTAGAGGTACTGACGGTGGCGTTGCGAGGGAAATACCGCCGCGCACAAATTGTTTGAAAGTCCCACTTTTGGCAACGCCTCCTGTTAAGCCAAATGAAAAATTAAAACCAGAAGATTGCCAAAACTCAGTATTATTACGAATGAGATATTGGTATTCCTTACCAATACGTGTCGCAACATATACGCGATCGGAAAGCTCTCCCAAATAGAGACCTGTAACAACACCGACTTCTAGACCTCTAAACAAAATAGGTGTACCAATTTGAATGGCACCTACATCACTCGCATCAAGGTAAATAGTTAAACCGTCTAGATAACGTGAGTCTGTAATATTGGCAGTTTGTAATTCAAATTGATAACGGTTTTTACTGTTGCGCCCCGGTTCAGCACTGATGTAAGGCTGTAATATACTATCTAAATTATTTAAACCCGCAGGGGATAGTTCAGGTGTTACCACAGCGAAACGACTTCCTAACCGGGTAAAGGTACTGACATACTCAGGATATAGAATTGCTTTAGCTTGTACTTCACGTTTGTCAGATGACAATTTTAATGATTCAATTTGGCCAATATTAATACCTAAATAACGGATTGGCATACCTTCGGAAAGCTTTGATGCATCAAATGTGGTTAGCGTAATAATGCTTCCTATTGCCTTCGCCGAGGTTTCATTTGGGTAAAGTGTGTGTTGTCGAGCAGTATTGGCAACGCCACCATCTAAGTTATCAAAGCTAATTGCACCGCTAATCGCTCGGCTCAGCGGTGCAGCTTGAACGGTTAAACCATTACTATTGAGCTGAACTTTTGCGCCGCCTTCAGCCCAAAATACACTATTTTCTGTGAGCAAATGAAGATATTCATTTGAGATATTTACATTGATAGCAAACCCAGCTTTAGTTGGTTTAATGTCAATGATTTTGCCGACTGCAAATTGGCGATAAAGAACAATAGAACCCGCCTGAATGTCTGGTAGTGTCGTGGTATTTAGGGTGATAGTTGTAGGGGGTAAAGCGCCTAAAATACCGGCTTTTGCATTATCATCACTACGATATAAAGGAAAGGTTTCGGGAAGTTTATCTTGGCTTTGTCCAGCTATCAGATGAATCCCGCCATCTAACCATTCTTGGGGGGTAGCGCCTTGGAATTGTAATCCATTAAGGCCTAATTGGATATCTACTCGGCTATTCGCAACAAATTTACTGTCTTCACGAACAAGGTGCTGGAACTCATCATAGATTAGGATACTAAAATTCACTTTTTCAGTTGCTAGGTGACGCTGTAACACTTCGCCAACTTGAATGCCTTTATAAACAATGGGTTGTCCTTTGTCGATACCATAGGTTTCATGTGCCCAAAGTGTTAGCATGAAGGGCTCTTTGCCGTCTTGTTCTGCAGTTTTGGCTATTTTTTTACTATCTTGCAGAACAAATTGTTGTCCTTCTTCCGCTTGAGGACTACTTTGTGGTGAGTCAAAAGCAATGGCGCCATTTATCACAGCAGAAAGGCTTTCCATTTTTACACTCGCTCCAGATTTAAGGTCGAAGCTACCTTGTAACCCAGATACATTCCAAAACTGACTCTCTTTGCGTACTAAGTTAGCATACGGTTTTTTGACAACAGCAGAGATAGAAACACCTTGGTTATCTGGCAAAACGGTATAGTCTGAAATATAACCAACAGGTACTTTCCGGTAATAAATCGGAGAGTTTTCGTTTAACGAACCTAAATCTGGCGCAGTAAGGTGAATAAGTAATTCACCTTTATCTATGTTTAGCTGCGGTGGTGTATCCTGTGCAACAAAAGAGAATTGCTCTGTTCCCGTGCTTGGTAACATTCCAATGTAGTTCCCACCAACTAACGCATCAAGACCAGAAACGCCTGCTAATGATGCTTTAGGGGTCACTAACCAAAATTTAGTCCCTGAATTCAAGGCTGGCCGCATGTCTTTATTCACACTAGCGGTAACAATAATGGTTTTCATGTTTTTACTGATAGCAACAGATTGCACTAAACCGACTTCAACACCCTGATAGCGGATAGGTGTTCGGTTGGCAACTACTCCGGGTGCAGATGTAAACTCAATAGTAATATCCGTTCCTCGTTCAACCCAATGCTGAAACAAAAGCCAACCGGCAATGAAAATAGCAACTAAAGGCAATAACCAGAAAGGCGAAATTTGTTTGCGCTTACGTAATATAGCTTCTGATATTTCTTCAGAGGGTTCATTTTGCGGGTTTTGATTTTCCATAAGAATCCCAAATTAAACGGCTATCTAACCACTCAACAGCCAAAATTGTTAAAATAACGGCTGTACCAAAATACAGTGCGGCAGGCCCCATAGTAAAAGACATCAGTTGGTCGCGATTAACGAGTGTCATCATCAAAGCAATGACAAATAAATCTAGCATGGACCAACGACCAATCCATGAAACAAACCTAAGTAATTTCATACGTAAAATAGGGTCAGTATTGCTTTTGAAATGGATAGAAAACAGTAGCAATATCATAATAATAATCTTAATAAAGGGCACCAATATACTGGCAATGAAGACAATGACTGCAATTGGCCAGTTACCTGAATCAATTAAAGAAACGACTCCAGAGTAAATGGTGTCCTCTAAACGCTGCCCATTGAGATAAAAAATAGATATTGGCATTAAATTAGCAGGAAATAATAGCACCATGGCAGCAATTAGTGCGGCCCATGTTTTTTGTAAACTGTGCGGTTCGCGATAGTGAAGGGGACGATGACAGCGTTGGCATTTTCCATTGCTAGTTGCAGGGCCGCAATAATGACAAGCTGTACAGACCAGTAAGTTATCTTGTCCTTTTTTATTATTAATGGGATAAAATTTGTTCCATAACTCATCTACGTTTATGTGAATGAGGATTAATATACTGAGAATAGACATGGTGATAAAAGCGATTAAACCATGACCAATGAAAACACTCGCATAATCTTGCATTTTAATCGCAGCAATACCTAGCGCGATGAGGTAAACATCTAACATAACCCATTCTTTGATGTGACTTAATACTAAAAGAACAGGTCGGAGATTCAAATTGATATGCTGACCAATAGATAATAATAAAATCAAAATGGGTAATAATAATGGGGCTGCAATAGCACAAAAAGCCACTATACTGGCCGTAAATGGGTCCCCTTGTTGATTAATTAAGTGAATACCTTCAATGACGTTTGCATTGATTTGGCTTCCTAATAAGTGAATAGAAATGAGTGGTTGCCAAAATGCAATAGGGGCAAGCATCAATAAGGTGATAGCCAGTATTGATAAACGGTTGAGTGACCAAGAACGCCCATCATTAAGTTGACTAAAACAACGAGGGCAAACAACAACTTGCCGTATGTTGAATCGAGGCGTTAGTAACTTCTGATCGCAATGATTACAACGTTGAAAAAGCAAATCAGTGTGATTAATGTGGTTCATATTGACTCATTTTAGGTGGTTACCTCGATGTAATCTAGTGTAAAAAAATTTACCTCAAAGTGACAAATTGGTAACCTTAGGGCTACGCTTACAAATATTTGATTAATTGCTTGATTATTACAAGAAATAATTATGGATAAAAAGAAGTATTATCACGAACTTTCAGACAATCTCTCTGCGCTACTTGCAGGGGAATATGATTTAATTGCAACCTTAGCAAATACCAGTGCATTATTATATGACTGTTTAGAGGGGGTTAATTGGGCTGGTTTTTATCTCAGTAATGGGCAAGAATTAGTACTGGGTCCTTTCCAAGGTAAAGTTGCGTGTGTTCGGATCCCTTTTGGTAAAGGCGTGTGTGGAACAGCGTTTAGTAATAACCAAGTTCAGCGTATCGAAGATGTTCATGCATTCCCAGGTCATATTGCCTGTGATGCAGCAAGTAACGCTGAAATTGTCTTTCCTTTGGTAGTTAATGGGCAAATTATCGGGGTTTTAGATATAGATAGCCCAAATATTAGCCAATTCGACCATGAAGACGAAAAAGGGCTACAACACCTTGTAAACCAGTTGTGTCAACACCTGGCAATGTGTTCTATGCCTAAATATCACTAAATAATGGTCAGTTAAATTAATAGTAACGTGGCAATTGTCAGCAACACGATTATAATGTCGGCTTGTTCATGCCCGTGAGGTTGGCAAAATCGTTGTTATCAGGAAATTTCATGGAAAATCAACCTAAGTTGAATAGTAGTAAAGAAGTTATCGCATTTCTAGCAGAGCGTTTTCCTCGCTGTTTTATCGCTGAAGGCGAAGCACGTCCGTTAAAAGTCGGAATTTTTCAAGATATCGTAGGGTGCTTAAAAGAAGAAGATGGTATTAGCAAAACGCAATTGCGTTCTGCATTACGCATGTACACTTCTAGCTGGCGTTATCTCTACGGTGTTAAAGAGGGCGCTAAACGCGTTGACCTAAACGGTGAAGATTGTGGTGAATTAGATGCAGAACATATTGCTCATGCGCGCCAACAATTAGCCGAGGCGAAAGCTCGCGTTCAAGCACAACGTGCTGAACAAAAAGCGCAAAAACGCCCAGTTGCACAAAAAACGGGTGATAAAACACCACGTACACAAGACGCAACTAAGCAAAAAGCGCCTCGCCGCCGTCCAACAGACAATAAAGAACGCTCGCAAAATACATCAGCTAAAGCCCCTCGCCGTAATACACCTGCACCAGAGCAAAATCTGAAATCAGTGACTGACATCAACACACTCCAAATTGGTCAAACTTTGAAAGTCAAAGTTGGTACTAGTGTGATGGACGCCTCTGTTTTAGAAATTGCGAAAGATGGTGTTAGGGTTCAATTGCCAACAGGGCTGGCAATGATTGTACGCGCGGAACACTTAAAGTTCTGATACGGAGGTCAATCAGGTCATGAACAAATTTCTTAAAATTGCATTGGTGGTCAGTCTAGCGACCTTTGGCAGTGCAATAGCTAATACTCAAGCAGTGACTCCGGTCACTGCGGCTCAGTTACCGGTCTTAAAGCAGAGTGCACAGCACGGTACGGTGAGTGAGAGAGTGACATCTCGGTTCACTCGCTCACATTACCGCCAATTTGATTTAGACAATGCGTTTTCTGAGAAAATATTTGATCGTTATCTTAATATGTTAGATTTCGGCCATAATGTTTTACTTCAATCCGATATTGACCAATATGCCAAAGATAAAGGCAAAGCAGGTCAGTGGCTTGAGGATGGCAAATTAGATACGTTCTATGACCTGTATAACCTGTCTCAGGAAAGACGTTTCGAGCGTTTTAAATATGCATTGGCTCGTTTAGAGCAACCTATCGATTTAAATGCGACGGATTCTATTGAAGTTGATCGTTCTAAATCACCGTGGCCTAAAGATAAGCAAGAACTTGATCGTCTATGGGACCAAAAAGTCCGTTATGACTGGTTGAATTTAAAACTATCAGGCAAAGATGATAAAGAAATCAAAGAAAAATTGACGAAACGTTATAATTTTGCGTTGCGACGTTTAACGCAAGCGCAAAGTGAAGATGTTTTTCAATTGATAGTTAACTCTTTTGCTCGTGAAATCGATCCACACACAAGTTATCTATCGCCTCGTAATACTGAACAATTCAATTCAGAAATGAGCTTATCATTAGAAGGAATTGGTGCGGTCTTACAGCAAGATGATGAAAATACGGTTATCAATTCGTTGGTTGCTGGGGGCCCAGCAGCTAAAAGCAAAGAGCTAAAAGTCGGCGATAAAATTATCGGTGTAGGCCAAACGGGTAAACCTATTGTTGATGTAGTTGGTTGGCGACTTGATGATGTGGTTGCTTTAATTAAAGGCCCGAAAGGAAGTAAAGTTCGGTTGGAAGTCGTTTCTGATACTAAAGGGGCGAAACCTCATATAGTCACCATAGTTCGGGAGCAGATCCGGCTAGAAGACCGAGCTGTCAAGTTGACAATCAAACAGCAAGGTAAAGATAAAGTTGCTGTTTTAGATATTCCTGGTTTTTACGTTGGTTTAACGAATGATGTTAAAACTCAATTGCAAAACATGGCAAAAGATAATGTTTCCGCATTGATTATTGATTTACGTGGTAATGGTGGTGGGGCATTAACTGAGGCGGTCTCCTTATCTGGCTTGTTCATTCCACAAGGGCCAATAGTTCAAGTTCGTGATAACAATGGCCAAGTTCGTCAAGATATCGATGATGACGACGTTATTTATTATAAAGGCCCTCTCGTTGTTTTAGTCGACCGTTTTAGTGCATCTGCATCTGAAATTTTTGCTGCGGCAATGCAAGATTATGGCAGGGCGATGATTGTTGGTGAGCCGACCTTTGGTAAGGGAACTGTTCAGCAACACCGTAGTTTGAGTCGTGTTTACGACCAAATGCTGAAGCCTGAATGGCCTTCCTTAGGTTCTGTTCAGTATACTATTCAGAAGTTTTATCGGGTTAATGGTGGTAGTACACAACGTGAAGGGGTAACCCCTGATGTAGTCATGCCAACAGGTCAAGATCCCGCTGAAACGGGTGAAAGCTTCGAGGACAACGCATTGCCATGGGATAGCATTCCACCGGCAAAATATACGCCTGTTGGTGATGTTTCTTCTGATTTATCGTCAATAAAAACGCAGCATTTGGCGCGTATTAGCAAAGACCCTGAATTCAATTATATTGATGAAGATATTGCACGCTATAAAGTAAACAAAGAGAGTAAGAATCTTATTTCACTCAACTATGCTGAACGCCAAAAAGAAGATTCTGAAATTGAAGCGACAAAACTGAAACGTATAAACGAACGTAATACTCGGGAAGGCAAACCGCTATTGAAATCAATTGATGATCTGCCAAAAGATTATGAAGGACCAGACCCATACCTTGATGAAACGGTGAAAATGGCGATCGACTTAGCGAATCAGCACACTAAGTTATTATCAAATAATAAATAATATCCCTCTTATTATCTGTCGGGTTAAGCCAGCGTAAGCTGGCTTAATTTTTGTGTCTTTTCAATACAACCTAAATACATACAGCAAAACAGAAACTGAATAGTAACTTATTGTTAATTTTGTTTTTTTTAGCAAGTATCCCCTAGGTAGATGCAGTTTTATGCTGTGTTTACTTTATTTTTAAAATGACTGACTGAAATTAATAATTAACTATAGGTTTCTTTACCTTTACTTAATTTATCCTAAACTTTTGGTATAGATTCCTTAGCAACGAGGCAATACCATGCGTAAATTATTTGTAGGGTTAATAGCAGTTAGTGTAATGATGGTTGCATCTATTAATACAGCGAATGCAAGAAACTACCCTTGTTCTGGAAGTAAAGGGGGAATTGATCGCTGTGAAGATGGTAAATTTATTTGTAATGACGGTTCTACGAGTCGCTCAGAGCAAGTGTGTACTATTGAACTAAAAAATGATATCAACAGCAAAGCGAAAGCCGCTGGTGCTGTGATTGGTGCTGGTGTTGCCAAGCAACCAAGTAAACCGTCTGTATCTGATTCAATAAAAAGTACGAGTGATAAAGCCGACAAGGCCAGTGACAAAGCATCTGGCACTGCTAAAACAGTAAAAGAAAAGGCCTCTAAAACTGCGGATAAAGACGTTAAAGAGGTGAAAGATAAAGCGACTAAAGCCAAAGATAAAGAATCGGCTAAAGCAGTAAAAGAAAAAGCGCCTAAAGCCGCAGATAAAGAGCCAGCCAAAGTAGTAAAAGAAAAAGCGCCTAAAGCCGCAGATAAAGAGCCAGCCAAAGTAGTAAAAGAAAAAGCGCCTAAAGCCGCAGATAAAGACTCAGCCAAAGCAGTAAAAGAAAAAGCGTCTAAAGCCAAAGATAAAGAATCGGCTAAAACAGCAAAAGATAAAGTAACAAAAACGACTAAAGAAAAAACTAATTAGCTTTAGAACAAAACAACAGATCGAAATAGAATAAATAGTGCCACTTAATGTGGCATTATTTTTTAATAGAATGAAAGTAAAAATGAATATTCATTCATTTGGTGAACAAAATGAGTGATAAGATAGATAAATACACTAAATTGCTTTTGGTGATTGAGTAAACAGCTTTATCGTTTCAATTAAAATTAACTTTAAATTTAAGTGGTTATTAAATGAACCTTTAAAAACAAATGGTTAAATTTTTATAGTAAGAGGTTATAATTTATTTAGATTATGATAATGAGTTTTGAGCATAGCTATGTAAAGTTATGTTATTTTTTAGGGTTTTCGCGTTAATGCACTTGAAAAAGTGTGAAAAAACCTTATTTATAAAGTAAATTCTACGTATATTTGTTTTTACCAAGGAATACATAAAAAATGATGAGAATTGCTTTATTCTTACTCACGAACTTAGCGGTTATGTTTGTGTTTGGGATAATCCTAAGCTTAACTGGGATCCGCGGTAGTAGTGTTCAAGGCCTGATGATCATGGCTGGTCTATTTGGTTTTGGTGGTGCTTTCATATCACTATTAATGTCTAAATGGATGGCGCTGAAATCAGTAGGTGGTGAAGTTATCGAAACTCCACGTAACCAAACGGAACAATGGTTAGTCTCAACTGTTGAGCGCCAAGCACAACAAGTTGGCATTCAAATGCCACAAGTGGCTATCTATCATGCGCCTGATATCAACGCGTTTGCAACAGGTGCCCGTCGTGATGCTTCACTTGTCGCGGTGAGTACTGGGTTATTAGAAAATATGAGCCGTGATGAAGCGGAAGCGGTTATTGCTCATGAAATTAGCCATATTGCCAATGGTGACATGGTGACGATGACTTTATTACAAGGTGTCGTGAATACGTTCGTTATCTTTATTTCGCGTATAATTGCACAGGTTGCGGCAGGTTTTATGTCCAACAGTGATAACGAAAGTGAGAGTAGCAATGGTAACCCAATGGTTTATTTCGCGGTTTCTATGGTACTTGAAATTGTCTTCGGTATTTTGGCGAGCATCATCACTATGTGGTTCTCTCGTTATCGTGAGTTCCATGCGGATGCGGGTTCGGCAAAATTAGTCGGTCGTGAAAAGATGATAGCTGCTTTGCAACGGTTAAAAACGAGCTATGAGCCACAAGAAGAAGGCCGTTTAATGGCGTTTTGTATTAATGGTCGTGGTAAAGCATTTAGTGAGTTATTTTTATCACACCCGCCATTAGACAAACGCATTGAAGCATTGCGTTCAGGTGAATACTTAAAGTAGCTGAGATAATGAGTCTAAGTTAGCTTTATATAGACAACTATTTTAGTATCTGCCCAGTAATAGTTTAATTACTGGGCATTTTTATTGACACAATATGCAAATATATTCCCTCAGAATACCTATTCATATCTAACAAACTCAATCTTAATTTAGATTCGCAATTAATTGTATTAATAACTGCAATCAATAAACCACAAGTGAGCTTACTCACAATCTTCTACTTTAAATGATGAATTATTGAAATTTAATTCGCTTTTATATCACTTTTAATCTTTATTAGATTGATAAGAAATTGTTATTAATTTGATTGCCTTGTTAATTAATACGAGTTAATTGGGGGTAGGATGGATTTGATAACTACGTGGTTAAGTGAACTAAATGGAGTGGTGTGGGGAGTACCAATGCTTGTTGGGATCTTAGGCGTTGGTATTTATATGCAAATCCGGCTTGCATTCTTACCGATAAGAAAAATTGGAACAGGTTTTAAGTTATTATTTCAAAAGAACGAATCACGCGGTGAGGGACAAATATCACCTTTTAATGCATTAATGACAGCGTTATCGGCAACTATCGGTACGGGGAATATTGCCGGGGTAGCGACGGCAGTTGTCATGGGCGGGCCAGGTGCATTATTCTGGATGTGGATGACGGCATTAGTAGGAATGGCAACAAAATATTCGGAGGCTGTTTTAGCCGTTCGCTTTCGTGAAGTGGATAAATATGGCCAGTATATTGGCGGTCCAATGTACTACATTAAAAATGGATTAGGCCCTAAATGGATTTGGTTGGGAACATTGTTTGCCTTTTTTGGTGCATGTGCCAGTTTTGGCATCGGAAATACAGTACAAGCGAACTCAGTGGCAGATGTACTAGAAAGTAACTTTGGTGTGCATAAATGGTTGACTGCAGGGGTTTTAGTTTTATTAGTTGGTGCGGTATTGATTGGTGGGCTGCGACGTATCTCTGATGTTGCAGGAAAACTTGTCCCATTTATGACCGTTGCCTATTTTGGTGCGGGTGTCATTGTACTTGGCATTTATTTTACTGAGATCCCTGCGGCACTTTCACTGGTTGTTACTTCGGCCTTTAACCCAGTTGCTGCCCAAGGTGGGTTTGCGGGGGCGGCAGTATGGGCTGCAATCCGTTTTGGGGTTGCACGAGGCGTATTTTCCAATGAAGCTGGTTTGGGTAGTGCACCTATCGCCCATGCCGCTGCAAAAACACAAAACCCTATTCGCCAAGGACTTATTGCGATGTTAGGGACATTTATTGATACTATCATTGTGTGTTCTGTCACGGGGTTAACTATCATTATAACTGGTGGGTGGTTGACTAGTGAAACAGGAGCGACATTAACCGCATCATCATTCCAAACGGCAATACCAGGTGGAAATTATATTGTTGCTATCGCATTAGCCATATTTGCATTTACCACTATTCTGGGTTGGAGTTTTTATGGCGAAAAATGTGTGCAATATTTATTTGGGTTGCGTGCGATAAAGCCATATAGAGTGTTATGGTTGATTGCTTTACCTATCGGTGCAACGCAATCCCTTGATTTTGTTTGGTTATTGGCGGATACATTAAATGCCATGATGGCGATCCCTAATTTGATAGCCTTGTTGCTGTTAAGCCCCGTTGTTTATCGGTTAACACGTGACCATATAAAAGATGTGAATGCAGACAGCATTGATATGGCAAAACAGTTGTACGACAACAAATCATAAACCAGCGATAATATGCTTCATTTTAATCGTGAAGCTTATTATTTCATCAGTACCTCCTGTCATTCATCAATATTCTCTATGGATATTATATAAATCGTATGTTTTTATAGGTAAAATCACGGAATTGCGTTAAATGCGCTATGCTTAGAAGGGATAGTGCAGTCCGTGCATATTTTATAAATTAAACAAGGGGATAGAATGGATATTCTGGAGAAAACGTTATTATTTGGTAATGATTTTTTGACAACGACAAATCCCGCTAGGCTAGTTCCGTTTAAATTTGAGATCTATCGTTCTGAGCAAGGTTTTTACCATCGGGTGTATAAGCAAGTTGGTATGTCAGGGGCTAACTTTGGACAAACGTTTCAAGTGTGGGCTTTTGAAGAGCAGAAAAGTTGGGATAAGCAAACCGACGATACAACAGTTGATGAATACATTCAGCATTGCCAAGATATTTATAAACGCAATAATACATAAGCTTTAGAAAAAAAGCCCCCTTCATAGGGTTCTGAAGGGGGAGCTAAATGAATAAAGAATGGTTTAATTCATGAATAAAGATAGATGATTTTCACGATTAAAACTTAGTTATTTGTGCAGTTTAAACCACTTAATAGTAGGTATATCCTTAAAATAGCATTTATCGCTAAATAATCTATTGGCGATACCCTGTTTTTATCTGTTCTAACGTATTTTTGTAGGTTTCTGCCTGCTTTTCGTCTTCCATTTGTGCAATTTCACGCTGCATCTTAATTAAGATTTTACCTGCATCCGCTTGGCCGATAGCTTTTAGCATATGTGTCAGTAAATTTTTAAGACAAGTCACTTCATCCGCTAAGGTATTAACGTTAGGTTCAGTTGGAAAATGGTTTTTCATTAAAGCGGTCCTTTGAGCATAAAAAATAATAGTGAGATTGTAGCATAGAAAGTAATGCGATGTGTTTTCATATAACTGAATGTAATAAATATTCAGATAAATGGCTTAAATTTGAACGAATAATTAAATGGAAGAGTTGGGGAAATAAAAATAAGTAGGCAAGATATTTTTCTTGCCAATAGGTAAAGAGGACTCTTTATGAGTAATGAAAAATCGTGATACAATTCACAAAAAAGTGTTGTTAGCAATATAGATTGCGCAGTAACGACTCAATTCTGTACTAAATACCAATATCCTTTCGCAGCATTTTTTACACACGGTTAAGCCGTGGGCATCTATTATTTGTGGGAAAGTGAAGGCTAAGAGAAATATGACGCAAGTTTCTAGAAAAACAGCTTGGATCCGTGTAATAGCATTAGCAGTTGCTGCATTTGTTTTTAACACAACAGAGTTTGTGCCTGTTGCATTACTCAGTGATATTGCAAAAAGCTTTGACATGACGGTCGCACATACTGGATTAATGATAACAATCTACGCGTGGGTTGTGGCTTTGATGTCGTTACCTTTGATGCTATTAACCAGTAAAATAGAGCGTCGCAAATTATTAGCTTTCTTATTTGTTATCTTTATCGTTAGTCACATCATTTCAGGGTTTGCATGGAGTTTTGATATTTTAATAGCAGGGCGTATTGGTGTCGCTTTATCTCACGCTGTCTTTTGGTCAATTACGGCATCTTTAGCGATTCGGGTCGCTCCTGCAGGTAAAAAAGCTCAAGCGCTTGGGTTATTAGCGACAGGAACGGCATTGGCAACAGTATTAGGTCTTCCCCTTGGCCGTGTAGTTGGGCAATTCTTAGGTTGGCGAGCGACATTTTTAGGTATTGGTGTTATAGCATTGTTCACTATGGTTGTGTTGATTCGCTTTTTACCACGCTTACCAAGTGAGCATTCAGGCTCACTAAAAAGTGTGCCGATGCTATTCCAACGGCCTGCACTCGTTGGAATGTTTGCGTTAACTGTTTTGGCAGTTACTGCACATTTTACGGCTTACAGTTATATTGAACCTTTTGTTCGCGAAGTTGCCTTACAAAGCCAAAACTTTGCCACTTTACTACTACTGATTTTTGGTGGAGCGGGTATTGTTGGAAGTGTAATATTTAGTCGCTACAGCAGCAAATTTTCATTATCATTTTTACCTGCAGCAATCGCATTTATGACGATTTGCTTATTATTATTGATGCCATTAGGTAGAGATGTTTGGTCGTTGATTATGTTATCAGTGTTCTGGGGAATGGCCATGATGTGTATTGGTTTAGGAATGCAAGTTAAGGTCATTGATTTATCTCCAGATGCCACCGACTTGGCTATGTCAATTTTCTCTGGAATTTTTAACATTGGCATTGGTGCTGGCGCACTGTTAGGTAATCAAGTTATTGTTCATATGGGAATGACCCAGATTGGTTATATTGGTGGTGCAATTGGTGTCATAGCCTTCATCTTGTGTGTCTATTTATTCAAGCGTTATAGTGAGTCTCTTAACGATAGAGTAGACGTTGCCGCAAATCACTAACTCGCATTCTCATCATAAAATAGAGGTGAAAGCTCTGTGTTATTTTAATGATAAACAGAGCTTTTTTTATCGTTACCTGAGTAAATAATCAAAAAAATGATAAATTTTATCATTACTAATTCTAATAATAAGGAAATATAATGAAGGGGCTGGGTTTTTTATTAATGTCGATTATTGCCGAAGTCATTGCAACGACAACACTGAAGGCGTCTGATGGTTTTAGTCGTTTTTGGCCATCGTTGATTGTTATTATGGGTTATGCAGTCTCTTTTTGGGGGCTTTCGCAGGTAGTAAAAATCATGCCATTGGGTATTGCTTATGCAATTTGGTCAGGTTTAGGGATTGTATTGGTTTCTGTCGCTGCAATTTTTATTTACAACCAAAAACTCGATTTACCTGCAATTATTGGTATGCTATTAATTATTATTGGTGTCTTAGTCATCAATCTATATTCAAAAAGCGGCGGGCACTAAGCGGTTATTGCAGAATGTTCAGGCAGCATCTTTGGAGAAGCAGGAAAATGAGGCATAGGGTTAATCAATTTTTTAAACCAGTACTAACAATGTTACTCACTGGGGCTATATCTGTCATGCTATCTGCGTGTGGTAGCTCAAACATAGATAACTCTGTGGAACATTCTGCGAGTCAATATGCCCAACAAGTGGTCAATTTAGGCCCTGGGGCACAAGAGGCCTGTGTTTCAGCGGGTGGGTTACCAGCGCTCACATTAGAATTAAATGGGTCACAAACAGCTGTATGCCAATTTGCGAATGGTAAACGTTGTGCTGTTGACATTATACAATCGGGTGCTTGTATATAACTCTTCTTTTTATGAAGTTAATTAACCTTTTATTAATCATTAATATGAGGTTAATTAACTATATGTATTCATTTAAATTAGTTTTGTTTTAATATTTATCTTTTCATTTATTGAGTTGTATTTTCATTTCTTATTCTTAAGTCGTCTAATTACGAGCATCTATTTAAGTGGTTATTTTAATTATTGATATTTAACGATGATATTACTAATATTAAATAACAAAGAATATTTTAGATAATTATAAAAGCACATATAAAGACATTTACATTTATTAAAGAGTAATGCCAAATGAAAAAGAAAATTGAAGAGTATGATGGCCCCGCTGCCGGTTGGGGGGCTGTAAAAGCAGTTGCAGAAGCATTACGTGGCCAAATGAAAGTGGGTCATGACATAATTGCGATGTTTGAAATGAATAAGGTAGACGGCTTTGATTGCCCTGGCTGTGCGTGGCCTGACCCAGTACATACGGCGTCATTTGATATTTGTGAGAATGGTGCAAAAGCAATTGCTTGGGAAGCAACATCTAAAAAAACAACGCCGGAATTTTTTTCTAAATATACTGTAACAGAATTACTTGAGTGGGATGATTTTCATTTAGAGGATGAAGGGCGTTTAACTCACCCCATGAAATACAATTCACAAACAGATAAATATGAACCTATCGAATGGGAAGATGCATTTCAACAAATAGGTACGCGTTTACAAAGTTATTCAGACCCAAATACTGTTGAATTTTATACATCAGGTCGAACTTCAAATGAAGCCGCATTCTTATATCAGCTACTTGCTCGTGAATATGGCACAAACAATTTCCCTGATTGTTCAAATATGTGCCATGAACCAACGAGTGTTGGTCTTGCTGACTCTATTGGTGTCGGCAAGGCGACAGTATTGTTGGACGATTTTGATAAAGCGGATTTAGTTATATGTATAGGTCATAACCCTGGGACTAACCACCCGAGGATGTTGAGCTCATTGCGTGAAGTTTCTAAACGTGGTGCTAAAATCATTGCCATAAACCCTTTAAGAGAGCGTGGTCTTGAACGTTTTACCTACCCGCAAGACGTGGTAGAAATGCTCACGTTAGAGTCTACTCCTTTAGCTGGACACTATTATAAAGTTCGTGTTGGTGGAGACACTGCGTTACTTAAAGGTGTGATGAAGTTATTGATTGAAAAACACCAAGCTGCAGTCGATGCAGGAAAAGAGCCTATTCTTGATACTGAATTTATATCAACTCATACACAGGGTTATGAAGCTTTAAAAAATGACTTACTGACAACGAGTTGGAAAGATATTTTAAGGGTTTCTGGCTTACCGCGTGAGTCTATCGAAGAGATTGCGGATCTTTATATTGAGGCAAAAAGTACCATTATTTGTTATGGCATGGGGATCACTCAGCACGAGCATGGTACGCAAAACGTTCAGCAACTCGTTAATTTATTACTACTGAAAGGTAATATTGGTCGGGAAGGTGCGGGAATTTGCCCTCTGCGTGGTCATTCGAATGTTCAGGGTGATAGAACCGTTGGTATTACGGAAAAACCGTCAAAAAGCTTTTTAGACAAAATTGAACAACGATTTGGTTTTAAACCACCAAGCGAATTTGGTCATGCAGCCGTCGCGAGCATGCAAGCCATTTCTGAAGGAAAAGCGAAGGCCTTAATTTGCATGGGCGGAAACTTAGCTGTTGCCATGCCAGATAAAGACGCTTGTTTTGCAGGTATGAAAAAGCTTGATTTAGCGGTGCATACTGCAACTAAACTAAATCGCTCCCATTTATTAACCGCTAAGCAGACATTTTTATTACCTGTATTAGGACGCAGTGAAATAGACAGGCAAAGCAGTGGTGTACAATGTGTGACCGTAGAAGACTCAATGTCGATGGTTCACGCTTCAAAAGGTTTACTTAAACCGTGCAGCCCTTATCTTAAATCTGAGTGTGCGATTATTGCAGGGATAGCTAAAGCGACAATACCGCAGAGTAAAGTTGAATGGGATGATTTTATCGGCAATTACGATTTAATTCGTGACGCGATGGAAGCAGTATTACCCGGTTTTGATGATTATAATGCACGCATTAAAATACCCGGAGGATTCCATCTGACTAATGCGGCTTCTGAGCGCCGTTGGTTGACGCAATCAGGCAAAGCTAACTTTGTACCGACAGAAGGTGTTATTGAAGACCCGAACTCAGCAGTTAACAGTGAACTCATTTTGGCAACATTACGTAGCCATGACCAATATAATACTACAATTTATGGATTAAATGACCGATATCGCGGTGTGTTTGGGCAACGAGATGTTGTTTTCATCAGTGGTGCAGAAGCCCAAAAGCAGAAGTTACAAGCGGGAGATAGAGTGAATCTCATCGCATTAGATCGCGAGCAGAAACCAACAAAACGCCGTTTAGATAACCTCACTGTGGTGATTTATGATATGGCAGACCGTAGTGTTGCCACTTATTTCCCTGAAGCTAATAATTTAATTTCGTTGGATAATTTCGACCCGCAATGTGGTATTCCTGCGTATAAAAATATCCCTGTGAAATTAGAACGAGTCATTCAATAGGTTAATTTTATTACTTAGGAACCCCAAATGTTGAATTTAACATTTGGGGTTTAAAGGCTATTTTTTGGCTGGGAAGAACTGGCTGATGATAACAATGATTGCAACTAAGAGATAAGCCGCGAAGATACCAATTAACCATTGTGGCATATCAAGCCCTAAGAATGCCCACTGCCTAACGGCACAGTCACCTGTAGCTTCGAATACTGCGGGTACCCACTCTTGTAATGGTAACCAATCAGGGAAATTAACGAAGAAATCACATGATGCAAATGGTGAAGGATAAAGTTGTAGCATGGTATGTTCCCATGCAAGGTCTAAGCCGCGCCAAGCAGAGTAAATCCAAATAAGAATAGCAACCCAGCGTATGACCATGTTCCGTGGTGCTATCGCCCCAATTAAGCCAGCAACCATAATGCCAAGTAATGCCACGCGTTCATAGATACACATAACACAGGGTTGTAGTTTCATAACATGCTGAAAATATAAAGCCGCGCACTCGAGCATAAAGGCAATAAATGCCATGAGTAGCCAAGCGCCTCTTCCTTGCGAACAGTAGTTAAAAAATCTGAACATACTTAGTATCCTAATTGAGTAATGCGCACATTTTGCCCCTATCGGCCCGATAAAAAAAGTAATTAAAGTGAAATAATGCAATTTTAGAGAGGGTTTTACCTAACATTACAATTAGCCGTATTGGTGTACGGCTAATTATTTAAAGTATAGTTATTGTGCGAACGTAATCAACCCGATGCTTTCCATCCAATGTGTGATGGGAACTAGCCAGAATTCGACCCCTAATAGCCCAACAATGGTCATTACGATGGTATATGGCAGTGCCATCCACACCATACGGCCGTATGATAAACGGATTAGAGGTGATAACGCTGACGTTAATAAAAACAAGAAAGCAGCTTGCCCATTAGGCGTTGCAACAGAAGGCAGGTTAGTCCCTGTGTTAATTGCAACAGCTAATAATTGGTATTGTTCCGTTGATACTAAACCTTCATTTGCCGCTTTTAAGGCTTCAGTAATATAAACCGTCCCTACGAATACGTTATCTGACACGGCAGAAAGTAGGCCATTAAATAGATAGAACAATGATAATTGTGACGATTCAGAGGATTGCAACACAAACTGAATAAATGGAGTGAATAATTGCTGGTCAATGATTACAGCAACAATGCTAAAGAATACGGTCAGTAATGCGGTAAATGGTAACGCTTCCTCAAAGGCTTTTCCCAGCGCATGCTCTTCTGTGATACCACAAAATGCGGTCGTCAATACGATGACGGATAGGCCAATCAGACCAACTTCCGCTAAATGGAAAGCAAGGGCGACAATTAGCCAAATACCAATTAAGCCCTGAACGACCAACTGTGCGAGATCTTTTTTGGTGCGTTTCGCCGTCAGTTTTTTATCGTGCTCAGTTAGAATCTGACGCACAGAGTCTGGAAGCTCAGCACCGTAGCCAAATAACTTGAATTTTTCCACAACAAAACAGACGACTAAGCCACAAATAAAAACAGGTATAGTGACAGGCGCCATGCGGATATAAAAGGTAATGAAATCCCAGTCAACATGTTTAGCAATGATGAGATTTTGTGGCTCACCAACCATAGTCATGACACCACCTAGCGCGGTACCAATACCAGCATGCATCATTAAACTACGTAAAAAAGCCCTAAATTGTTCGAGGGTTTGTTTTTGTTCTGCACTTTTAATGAAACCATCATTTTGCAAGTCTGTGTTGCTAGGTTGATTAGAGGCATATTGGTGATAGATAGAATAAAAACCAATTGAAACACTAATGACGACAGCAATAACGGTCAGTGCATCTAAAAATGCAGATAAAAATGCACTCGCCATACAAAAAGCAAGGGAAAGAATGCGTTTAGAACGCACGTTTATCAACAGTTTGGTGAATACAAACAGCAGCAATTGTTTCATGAAATAGATACCAGCTACCATAAAAATCAGTAACAAGATAACTTCAAGGTTATTGCTAATTTCATGTGAAATTTGTGCAGGGGTGGTCATGCCGATAATTACGGCTTCTATAGCGAGAAGGCCACCGGGTTGCAATGGGTAACATTTGAGAGCCATTGCTAATGTGAATATAAATTCAACAACTAATAACCAGCCTGCGACGAAGGGACTGATAAAATAGAAGATAATAGGGTTAATTATTAAAAATATAATAATTGCTAATTTGTACCAATCAGGCGAGTTTCCCAGAAAATTTTTCAAAAAAGCCGTTTTTAAACTAAAATCCATTATGGTTCGTTATCCTCTTTTATGCGGATGTCGTGTATTGTGCTATACATACTACTCTTATCTTTTACGGATTTTAAGCTTATTTGCTAATTGATAATGTATGAATTATATGGAAATTCTATGATTTGCTTCACTCTTTATTTTTAGTCTAACTATATCAGGTGATGACAATCTGGTATGATTTGCCCAATATCCGTCTAAATGTTTGGAATAATAAAAATATGGTTATTAAAGCTCAAAGTCCGGCTGGTTTCGCGGAAGAGTATATTATTGAGAGCATATGGAACAACCGCTTTCCACCAGGTTCAATTTTACCCGCGGAGCGCGAGCTCTCGGAATTAATCGGTGTGACACGAACAACCTTAC
Organism: Providencia sp. PROV130; assembly: GCF_028482225.1. Taxonomy (NCBI): domain Bacteria; kingdom Pseudomonadati; phylum Pseudomonadota; class Gammaproteobacteria; order Enterobacterales; family Morganellaceae; genus Providencia; species Providencia sp. PROV130. The sequence goes on from NZ_JAMPQC010000016.1 coordinate 139,565, forward strand.
GTGAAGTGTTACAACGTTTGGCTCGTGACGGCTGGCTAACCATTCAGCATGGTAAACCAACTAAAGTGAATAACTATTGGGAAACGTCCGGCCTTAATATATTGGAGACATTGGCTAGGCTAGATCACGATAGAGTGCCACAGTTAATCGATAATTTATTGGCAGTACGTACCAATATCGCTGCTATTTTTATCCGTACGGCCTTTCGAAATAACCCTGAGAAATCAATAGAGGTGTTAGCTGGACGGGAAAAAGTGGAAGATAATTCAGATGCATTCAGTGATTTGGATTATAACATTTTCCGTGGGCTTGCATTTGCATCCGGCAACCCAATTTATGGCTTGATTATTAACGGTTTAAGGGGGTTGTATACCCGTGTAGGCCGCTATTATTTTTCGAACCCTGAAGCGAGGCGCTTAGCGTTAAACTTCTATCAGCAATTAAGCCATCTTTGTCGTGAGCAAGCCTATGACCGTATTATGGATTGTGTGCGTAATTACGGAAAAGAAAGTGGGATAATCTGGCATAGTATGCAAAGTAATATGCCTAGCGACTTAGCACACATCCGCTAAACTCGAATGACTCTATCACCAATTAAACCAGCTGATAATTTTTGCGGCTGGTTTTTTTGTTTTTTAAGCTTTAAAACGGCTTGAGGCTAGTTGTCAATTATTGGGGCACGCACAGGACTTAGCAGCAAGTGTCGTGTCTGAATAATCCACTTTCTTGTGTGATAGGTCCAAATCCACTCTATCAGTCCAATCCAGACCATCGGGAAGCGGATGGTCAGTTTTAAATAAACAATGGTAATCAACCCTTACTGGATAACTGTCTATGACGATGGCAGGGCTGAGGCATACAGAAATAGGTTTAGTGCTTAAACAGATAATATCTCCTTTATCATAAACTTGTGTTCTTAAAGCGAGAGATGATTTACAAAGTTCATCGGCAAGACTCATCCCTGCAGATAAAAATAAAATAATAAATAAGGTAAATAATTTTCTTTTTCTAATCATGGGGATACCCTAAATTCTAATTGATTAATAAGATGATTTGGTTAGTTTATTTCATTATTAAGATGACTAATTCGATGGAGCAGTCAAATTATCTATACAATCATAATTTAAAGAGATAAAAAAATAGTATCATTAGTTTTGTTAAATGTTGTTAAAAATGGTTAGCGACATAATGTTTCAATATTAAAGTATTAAATACTGAATTTATTAGTTAAAGAAATCATCAATAATTGATTTTATTGGGTTAATGCATTGAAAATCAATAGGATATTAAATAACCTTAAAATCTTCAGTGAGAATATTCATCTGTAATGTAAATGAGATGTGAATCAAAATGGATTTATTATCTGTATTGTTAAAAGTGTTAATTCACCATATTGGCAAATAATTTCTAGAATATTATCCTAAAATAAATGATGCATACTTTTATTTTGTGGGGAAGCTATGAAAATTCTAGTGTTAGGTGCAGGAGTGATCGGTGTAACAACAGCATGGTATTTAGCACAAGAAGGGCACGAAGTGCTGGTGGTGGATAGACAACATGATGTCGCAGAAGAAACAAGTGCCGCAAATGCAGGGCAAGTATCTCCTGGATATGCAACCCCATGGGGAGCTCCCGGGATCCCCCTTAAAGCCGTGAAATGGATGTTTGAAAAACATGCACCTCTGGCGATACGCCCAGATGGAACGTTATTTCAGCTGCGCTGGATGTGGCAGATGTTAAAAAATTGCGATATTCAACATTATGCAATGAATAAAAGTCGTATGGTACGTATCGCCGAATACAGTCGCGATTGTATTCGCCAATTAAGAGCAGATACAGGTATCGAATATGAAGCTCGTCAGGGGGGTACCTTACAGCTTTTTCGTACTACTGAGCAGTTCGATAATGCAGCGAATGACATTGCAGTCTTACAGCAAGAAGGTGTTCCGTACGAACTATTAGCATCAAATGAATTAGTTAAAGCGGAACCTGCGTTAGAATTTGTCAAACACAAGCTCACCGGTGGGCTGCGATTACCCAATGATGAAACAGGGGATTGCCAGCAATTTACCAAAAAATTGGCAAAGATGGCACAAAATGCTGGAGTTCAATTCAAATTTGGTAGCCATGTAGAACAGATTTTAACAGAAGGAAATAAAGTTAGTGGCATTAAAATTGATGGTGAAATTTTGCAAGCGGACAGATATGTCGTTGCAATGGGCTCTTATTCTACTTCAATGTTACAAAGCCTAGTTCAAATTCCGGTCTATCCACTCAAAGGCTATTCATTGACTATGCCAATTATCGATGAACAGCGTTCCCCAATGTCCACCATCTTGGATGAAACATACAAAATTGCAGTAACGCGGTTTGATCAGCGCATTCGAGTTGGTGGAATGGCTGAAGTTGTTGGTTTTAATTTGAATATCCTGAAAAAACGCTGCGAAACATTGAAAATGGTGGTACAAGATTTGTATCAAGGCGGTGGTGATATTGCACAAGCACAATTTTGGACGGGCCTGCGTCCAATGACACCAGATGGTACCCCAATAGTTGGGCCGACAGCATACGGTAATTTATATTTAAATACTGGACATGGGACTCTGGGCTGGACAATGGCTTGTGGTGCAGGGAAACTGCTGGCAGATTTAATTTCAGGGAATACACCGGAGATAGCGTCTGATGATTTATCGGTATTTAGGTATCTTGATGGTTTTAATACCAAGCTGACTACTCATGGTGATTTAACGCCAGCACGTTAAGTGTTTGATATTTTATACTATTGTAATTTTAGAATTAATTAAACGTACTAAGGAATTAAAATGCCGCGCCCAATAAGTGCTGTCATTCATCTACAGAATTTACAACATAATTTGTCTGTCGTACGGCAACATGTTGGAAAATCAAAAATTTGGTCAGTTATGAAAGCAGACGGTTATGGTCACGGCATCAAGCAAATTTGGCCTGCGCTAAAAGAAACGGATGGCTTTGGGGTATTAGATTTTGATGAGGCCATTTTATTGCGAAAAGAAGGGTGGAAAGGGCCAATTCTATTGTTAGAGGGTTTTTTCCAGCCTCAAGATTTACAATTAATTGACCAGTATAATTTAACAACTAGTGTCCATAGTGAGTGGCAATTATTCGCCATTGAAAATGCTCAATTATCATCACCAATTTCAGTCTATATTAAGCTAAACAGTGGAATGAATCGGTTAGGTTTTCCACCGAACGATTACGAAAATGTCGTACGACGGTTATCTAAAATGCCGAATGTACGTAGTTTAACGTTAATGAGTCACTTTGCTAATTCAGATACCAAAACTGGCGTTGCTGAGCCTTTTCAACAAATCCAGCAATTTGAACACTTATCTTTAGAAACCTGTATCGCAAACTCAGGGGCAACATTGTGGCATAAACACACCCAATATGATTGGGTCCGTACGGGTATTTTGCTGTATGGTGCGTCTCCAAGTGGTACATCTACTGATATATCTGGGTTAGGCTTGAAGGCAGCGATGACATTACAATCAGAAGTGATTGCTATCCATGAAATTCCATCAGGTCAATCAATTGGTTATGGTAGCCGGTTTACATCAACTAAACCGATGCGTATTGCGACAGTGGCATGTGGTTATGCAGATGGTTACCCTCGACATGCTGCAAATGGAACGACTGTATGGTGTAAAGGTAAACGCTGTGCGCTATTGGGAGCGGTTTCGATGGATATGATGACAATTGATATCAGTGATTGTGACGATATTAAGCTTGGTGAGCGAGTGGAAATGTGGGGGCAAAATTTACCGGTTGATGAGGTTGCGCAAGCCGCGGGGACAATAGGTTATGAGTTACTTTGTGCGCTTGCAAAAAGAGTTCCTGTTTCTTATGAAAATAACGTAGAATAATTATTAATCAATCACGCTAAAAACAGTTAGAATTTAGCTTTAAATGTGATTTTGATTACAAATATTGGGATTATAGCTATATTGATATAACATATAGCGGTGATCTATTTCTCATTATTTTTAGGTTAAATATATGTCTAAAGCAATTAAATTAACGACACTTGCTGTGGCTTTGAGTGTGTTATCTGGGGCCGCGTTTGCTGGAACTTGGTCTGTTGGTGGTTCAGTATTAGCGCAATCAACACCTTATAAAGGAATTAAGAGCCGTGATTATGTCACGCCAGTGCCTATTGTTAATTATGACAGTGAGAACTTCTATTTTCATACATTAGCAGCTGGTTATTACCTATGGAATGATACGCAAGACCAACTATCATTAGATGCTTTTTATTACCCGCAATTTTTTAAACCTAAAGACAATGATGATAAAGCAATGCGTGAATTAGACCGTCGCCGTGATACGGTGATGACGGGGCTGACTTATCGTCATAACGCTGATTGGGGTACGCTGAGAACGAATATTTCTGGTGATATCCTAGGTATCAGTAATGGTATCCGTGGTGAGTTTGCCTATCTGTATGGTTTTGAGGGTGATAAGTGGTCAATTACCCCAGGTCTTGGTATTAAATGGGATAGCAAGAACCAAAACCGTTATGAATATGGTATTTCTTCAAAAGAATCTCGTAATAGCGGTTTAAAACGTTATAACCCAGGTTCAAGTTGGACACCGTACGTTGAAGTGACAGGAAATTATCGCTTTGATGAAAATTGGACGGTATTTGCAATGGGGCGTGTTGACCGCCTACCAAGTGAAGTGAAAGATAGCCCAATGGTGAATAAAGATGTTTCCGCCATTATGTGGACAGGTGTCACTTACACATTCTAAGTTTGTTATCGAAAGTTAAATTATTGAGCCCCTGATATCATTATGTTTATCAGGGGTTCAATTTTATCTATTTAGAAATCTTATACAACTTAGACTGGATAATTAATCTTGTGGTTTATTATCGCGGCTGACCATTACTAATGAAAGGCGAGCGGGGTGCTGTGCCTCACTTTTCATTGGGACATTAATCCTTGCCGTTTCTACACAAGCCATTTGTTTGTACCCATTATTTGGCATGTCGTCCATACTGCATGATAACTCTGCCCAAGGGTTCCAACAGACAACATCACTATTATGGTAATGATGAATTTCTATTGTACGAGCCCATCCATCATCACGTAATAGGCTATATTCATCCGGTTCTGAATAAATACGGTCAGTATGTTTATTAAATTTGAGAGGTTCATTGGCATAAACTTCTTTATCTGCGACTTTATCGAAATAGTGACCGCCTAACCCATAGACGGTGGCTTTTTGAATATCACTGATATTGAAATAACTATGCAGTGCGGCAGTAGTTTCGAAATCCCCATAACTTTCTAGTTCAAGTTCACATGTTTCACCTAGTTTCATACGGAGGATCAGAGTGAACTCATGTGGCCATAATTTACGGGTATAGTCGGTATCTGTTAACGTGAAGGTTAAAATAACACCATCTTCATGCTCATTATGTGCGGTGAATTGCCAAGGTAAAATTCGCGCAAAACCATGGCTAGGACTAGCAACAGGGCCGAACCAAGGCCAACAAATAGGGATGCCACCGCGGATAGCAACACCTTCTTTAAAAGCACTTTCTGAACTTAGCCATAAGCAAGGTTTTTGCCCTGCGGGTTGCCAATCAATAAGTTGAGCACCTTGTAAACTGACGGCCCCACGCACCTTAGGATGCGAGATGACAATGAGTGGAAGCTCGCCGAGTTGGCGTTGAGTGATGTAAGCAGAGACTTGTTTAATGACTGGTAGTGCAAAAAGTTTGTCGTGCATGGTATTAGGCCTGTGTTAATGGAACAGTGTGAATACTCGTCATCTTTCAAACTGCAGCATTGCTGACTGTGTTCATTCACTTGAATTATTTAGAGTATCTATTCGGCATATTTAAAGGCGCAGTGACGCGGTGAATAGTATTCATTCTAAAATAAGTCATGTTTATAGCGTATCCAATAGGAGATCAACCATAAGCGATATAGCAGAAAATATGAAGTGTTAATTTGTTATTGGATACGATACAAAAGAGCCGCCAATCGGCGGCTCAGTTAGACAAATTTCGTTACAGCTCTTATTTAGAGATGTGAGCGATCAAGTCTAATACTTTGTTAGAGTAACCAGTTTCGTTGTCATACCAAGAAACTAATTTAACAAAGTTATCGTTCAGTGCGATACCAGCTTTAGCATCAAATACTGAAGTCAGTTTCTCACCGTTGAAGTCAGTTGATACAACGTCATCTTCAGTGTAACCCAGAACGCCTTTCAGCTCGCCTGCTGCTGCTTCTTTGATAGCATCACAGATTTGAGTGTAAGTTGCTGGTTTTTCTAAACGAACAGTTAAGTCAACTACAGAAACGTTAGGAGTAGGTACACGGAAAGACATACCAGTCAGTTTGCCATTCAGTTCTGGAATAACTTTACCTACAGCTTTAGCTGCACCTGTTGATGATGGGATGATGTTTTGAGCAGCACCACGACCACCACGCCAGTCTTTGTGTGAAGGGCCATCAACAGTTTTTTGTGTTGCAGTTGTTGCGTGAACAGTTGTCATCAGGCCTTCAACGATACCGAATTTGTCGTTGATAACTTTAGCCAGTGGAGCTAAGCAGTTAGTTGTACAAGATGCGTTAGAAACGATTTCTTGACCTGCGTAAGCTTTGTGGTTAACGCCCATAACGAACATAGGAGTATCATCTTTAGAAGGGCCAGTCAGAACAACTTTCTTAGCACCTGCTTGGATGTGTTTACGTGCAGTTTCATCAGTTAAGAAGATACCTGTAGCTTCAGCAACGACGTCAACACCGACTTCGTTCCATTTCAGGTTTGCAGGATCTTTTTCTGCTGTTACACGGATTTTTTTGCCGTTTACAACTAGGTGACCATCTTTAACTTCAACAGTACCGTTGAAACGACCATGAGTTGAGTCGTATTTCAGCATGTACGCCATGTATTCTGCATCGAGCAGGTCGTTGATAGCAACGATTTCGATGTCAGAACGCTCTTGTGCAGCACGGAAAACGATACGGCCAATACGACCAAAACCATTAATACCTACTTTGATAGTCATAGTATTTCCACCAGCTATTTATTCGTGAATTAAGTTGTAGTTAAAGTTACCAAAACCTTGCCAGCCGTCAAGCGGAATCGTGTCAATTATTGAAAAAAATCAATTCTGATACCACCAATTGCTTATTTGTCAGCCACTTCAGCGGCAAATACAGCCGCACGTATTATCGGGATTGTGCGGCATAATGAAACCATCTATCAGTGATATATGTGATACGGTTCACAAATCAAAACGGAAAGTAAGATGCTTCTTAGTTTAGAATAGTTTTACAGAAAATGTTGTTAATTTTTTGTTGATTGAAATTGATGTATGATAACCATTGAACATTTTAGTTATTTAAATATTTAGGTGTGATATGTCAAAAAAAGATAACCAACTTATTGATATTTCAGAATTAAATGAAATGCAACGCTACGTTACACAGCAAGCTGGTACCGAGCCGCCATTCAGTGGTCAATTATTGCATAACCGTAAAGACGGTGTGTACGAATGTTTATGCTGTGGTTCACCTTTATTTATATCTGAGACCAAATTTGATGCAGGTTGTGGTTGGCCAAGCTTTTATCAACCCGTCAATGAAGAGGCTATCAAATACATTGAGGATTTCTCGCATGGGATGCATCGTATTGAGGTTCGCTGTCAACACTGTAATGCGCATTTAGGGCATGTATTTCCCGATGGTCCTCAGCCCACGGGTCAGCGTTACTGTATTAATTCAGCATCATTAAGCTTTATTGATGATGATAGCGGTGAAAAGACCCGTGGATAAAGAGCTGAAGGGTGCTGAAATTTTAATATTAGAATGACAAAAACGATTCAGCTAAAATTAAGAATAATAAAATAACGTGTTAATTGCGTACTTGAAGGAGCCTTACCGTGAGCGTTGAAGTTAATCCAGAGCAACTTGAACAATTATTAGCAGTAATGACACCTGAAATCTATCAGCGCCTAGTAACCGCAGTTGAGCTTGGCAAATGGCCGGATGGGGTGATGTTAACGCCAGAACAAAAAGAGCATAGCTTGCAAATGGTATTATTGTGGCAGTCGCGGCATAACCATGACCCAGAGCATATGACGGTAGGGACTAATGGCGAAATTACGATGAAGAGCAAGCAAGAGCTAAAAACGTTGTTTCAAGGTGAAATGTTGGCAACATTAAAACCGCAAAATAATGATGAGTAACAGTGACTTTGTAAAATAGGTTGGTTATTCAATATGATGCTGCACAGTGACAGCGTCACTAAGACAAGTTTTCTCATCTGACATGAGAAAACTTGTCTACAGAGTATGGGTTAATGCAGGTTAGTTAACGTGATTAACCCCGCACCTTGCTTTTGCATTTCGTCTAAAGCTTCTTGGCTGTCATTGGCTGCAAGATTAACACCTCTACATCCATCTACTAAAACATCTACGCTATAGCCTAATTTTAATGCATCTAATACGGTAAATTTGACACAGTAATCCGTCGCAATTCCCATAATAATTAAATGCGAAATGTGTTGTTCTTGTAACCATGCATGTAGGCGGGTTTGGCTGATTTTATCGTTATCGAAAAAGGCACTATAGCTATCAACCTGCGGGTTTTCCCCTTTGGTGAAAGTTGCACTAATCAGCGATTGGTTTAAATTTGAATGTAATTTAGCGCCGTGCTCACCTTGTACGCAATGAATAGGCCACCAAACTTGTGTAATGCCATTTAACTCACCGACTTCGCCAATTTGAGTATTTGAATTAGCCGTGAAACTAAGATGTGTCGCGGGATGCCAATCTTGGCTTGCAATGATGTCTATCTGTTTTTGTTGGCAAATGGCCATCGCCTTATTAGCAACATCAATAACATGTTCACTTTCATTTACTGCTAATGTGCCACCGGTGCAAAAATCGTTTTGTAAATCGACTAACAGTAATGCTGCTTTCATTGTGTCCTCAGTATGTTATCTGTTATTCATCAGCATAGCTCAACTCGCCGCGTAAATTATTCTGCATTAACTCTCGGATTAAAGCTGGGGTATAATTTTGGCTTAGTAAGTAGTGCAATTTACTTAAGGCGGCTTCAAAAGTCATGTCGTATCCACTTATCACACCAGCTTCTGCCAGAGCGTGTCCTGTGGCATAGCCTTCCATATTAACACGGCCAGAAATACATTGTGTCAGGTTCACCACAATAATGCCTCGGTTCGTTGCCTCGCGGAGTATACGTAGTAATTCAGGTTGCTGAGGGGCATTACCGACACCATAAGAGCGCAATATAAGCGCTTTAACAGGTTGTTGGAGAATATTGCGAACAATCTCAACCGAGAGTCCCGGATAAAGTGTAACAACACCGATAGGTTGAGGCGTAATTCGGTGGCTTTTAAATTCACCTATGCCAATAGGTGCAGGGCACGTATTGAATGTGCGAATATTGATACCCGCCTCCATTAAGGGGGAGCAGTTAGGCGAACTGAAAGCATCAAAGCCGTCAGCATGAGCCTTAACGGTGCGGTTACCGCGATATAATTTGTTATTAAAAAATAGCCCAACTTCATTAACTGGATAATTAGCCGCTAAATATAAGGCATTTAATAGATTCGTTTGCCCATCAGAACGTAATGCTTCTAACGGTATTTGTGACCCTGTCACGATTACCGGCTTTTTCAAGTTTTCAAACATGAAAGATAACGCTGAGGCGGTGAAAGCCATGGTATCAGTGCCATGTAATATAACAAAGCCATCATAAAGTGGATAATTTTCCTGAATATCATCAGCGATGAGCTGCCAATCTTCAGGGGTGATATCAGACGAATCAATCAACGGTTGATGCTCACGGATGGTAAACTCAGGCATTTCAGGGCGGTGAAACTCGGGCATTTGAGCTAACTGAGTTTGCAAATGACCAGAAACAGGAACATATCCCTGTGGTGAATGGCGCATGCCAATTGTGCCGCCAGTGTAGACTACATAAATTGATTTCTTCTGCATCTTATTACCTAATTTATCCAACTTATCGAAGGAGAGTGATTATTAGGATTTTGACGTATTTGTTAGCGTATTACTATCGTTAACTTGCGAATAATTAGATTGATATGGGGTTATTGATGGGTTTGTGAGAGAAATCCCCTTCATCAGCGCTGAAGGGGATTGAGCGATTAGTTAATTTCCGCGCAATTTAAGCAAAATGCGTAGCGGTTTTGAGGGTCATTCATTTTTAAGAAAAACTGAGCTTGCTGGCGGATATCCGTTGCGACTGCGGGGGGTAAAAACACCTGTAGTACATCCGGCATCGCGGCTTGAACGCTAGTGGTTAATTCAAGCAACAATTGATCCATAAAGGTCATCTCAGGCTTCATCCAATCTAGCTTAACATCAGTGAGTTTAGCGAGTTCAGCGGCTTTATCTATGGCATTGTCAAAATCACCTAGCTGGTCTACAAGGCCATTTTTAAGCGCGTCTTGCCCGATCCACACACGGCCCTGAGCGATTTTATCTATCTCTGCAGGTGTTTGATGGCGAGCTTTCGCGACTAAGCCAATAAATGTCTCATAACCATTTTCAATCGTAATTTGCATCATGTCAGCAAATTGTGGGCTAATCCCTTTAGTCAGAGAAATATCGGCTAATGGTGATGTTGATACTCCATCAGTATACACCCCTATAGAATCTAAAGATTTTTCAAAGGTATTGATCACACCAAATATACCAATTGAACCAGTCAGCGTGTTTGGGCTGGCAATAATATAGTCAGCTGGAGTCGATACCCAATACCCCCCAGATGCTGCCATTCCCCCCATAGAAACCACCACGGGTTTACCGGCAGCATGGGCCGAAGCCAGCTCACTGCGAATCAAATCAGAAGCGCTTACGCTTCCCCCCGGGCTATTAACGCGTAACACAATTGCTTTAATATTATCATCAAGGCGAGCATCTCGAATTTGTGCTGCGATGGTATCGCCTCCTGCAATCCCAGCCGTTTGCGGGCCATCCATGATAGCACCTTGAACAACAATCACGGCGATATTGCCACTTTGATTCGCATTGGTATCTGTTATTTTAGCGGAGTAATCATAGATACTAATATTATTGAATTGCTTATCATCTTTATTCCAGCCAAAGTGTTTACTGAGTAAATCTTCAACTTGTTCGTTTGTATAAAGTTTATCAACCAATTTTTGTTTTAAAGCATATTGTGCGCTATCGCCTTTCACAGAACGTAATTGTTCTAAAATAGCATCAGCCCCAGGGAAAATTTGTGTGCTGGTTGTATTGCGGTTTTTGGCGATCTCTTCTAGGTAATTATTCCACAGAGCATCCAACCATTGTTTATTGGCCAAACGTGCTTCAGGGGACATTTCATCACGCATTAATGGCTCAACCGCTGATTTATAGGTACCAACACGGAAAATATGGCTGCTAACTTTGAGTTTTTCTAGTAGTGACTTGTAATACAAGCTATTAGTTGCAAAACCATATACCCCAACAGCGCCTTGCGGTGTGAGGTAGATATCATCAGCGTAACTGGCGAGATAGTATTGTGATTGGCTATAACTGCTACCGATGGCGTAAACCTGTTTCCCTGAACTTTTAAATTCATTGATTGCTTTACCGATATAAGACAGAGAGGGTTGGTCGGCGCCAACTAAATCATCTAGGCGTAATACCATTCCTGTAATACGATCATCATTTGCGGCGGTACGAATGGTGTCAACGATGTCGAATAATGAATTTTCTTGCATGCGGCTATTTGAAGTACCAAGTAGTTCACGGCTCATACGACCAAATGGGTCCGGAGCAGAAACTTGGTCTACGATAACGCCTTGCAAATCAACATACAAAGCACCAAAATAATTTTTTTCGGGTTGAGTCTCTGTTTGGTAAAGGGCAATTGACCCAATAACGACAAAGAATAACACTAAGAAAATGGCGTTAAAAACGAATTCCCTAATAAAATTTAGTGCTCGCCAGCTAATTCTAAAGATGGTAGCGATGATGTCCCAAAGTTGACGCATGTTTTCTCCTATCCTGTATATTTTGCACCATACGGGTGTTGGCTTCACTGGTTTGCCGTTGGCTTATGGCACAAACTATTTTTGGATATCACATAAATATTTCTTTCTACAGTTGGGTTATTTCCGCCTGTAGCACGAATTTACGACAGTATACTCAAAAGCAAATCTGTTACCCGGTCATCACATCGAACTGTTGATGTCTTAGTTGTATCAATACAATTAGTTGCAACTGCAGGCTATTTTTATGCATAACAAAATTATGATACGCAAGGTACAATGCTTCAATGATATTTTTCACGTGTGACAAATGATACAATTCAATGAATTTATAACGTAATTTTACCTAGCGAATAACCGTTATTATTGTATTAGTGTAAGCGATTTTCCTTTAAGCTTAAACAATAGATAGCGTGGGTATCATTATCTAATTGAATGATTATCATATCAGTTTACTCTTAAACGGAGACAAATATGGATGCTTTAACCCTTTTGTTGAACCGCCGTTCAGCTTCAAGACTCACATCACCAGCACCCCAAGGTGAAGAACTTAACAATGTACTTGCTGCGGGGATGAGAGCACCTGATCACGGTGCTTTGAAACCATGGCATTTTGTTGTTATGCAAAATGAAGGTATTAACCGCTTCAGTGAGCTATTAGAAAAAGCGGCAATTGAAGGGCAATTAGGTGCTGAAGTAGAAGAAAAAGCACGTAACGCACCTTTTCGTGCTCCACTCATTATTACTGTAATTGCAAAATTAAAAGACCATCCGAAAATACCACAATGGGAACAATTAGTTGCTGCGAGTTGCACTGTTCAAGCAATGCAAATGGCTGCGGTTGCTCAAGGGTTTGGCGGTATATGGCGCTCAGGAGCATGGACAGAAGATGCTGTGGTTCGTGCGGGATTAGGTTGTGGAGATAACGACCGTATTGTTGGGTTTCTTTATTTAGGAACGCCAGAGCTTAAAGCACCAGCAAAAGTACAAACTCCTGATATGACAGGTTTTGTATCTTACTTCTAAAGAGAATAATAATGACTGAAAAAATTAGATTAACACAATATAGTCATGGTGCAGGCTGCGGCTGTAAAATTGCACCGAAAGTATTAGAGCAAATTTTACACACAGAACAAGCAAAATTTCATGACCCACATTTGTTAGTTGGAAATGAAACGAAAGATGATGCGGCGGTTTATGATCTCGGTAACGGGATTGGTATTATCAGTACGACAGATTTTTTTATGCCGATCGTTGACTCTCCGTTTGAGTTTGGCCGTATTGCTGCAACTAACGCGATTAGCGATATCTTTGCTATGGGTGGAAAACCGATTATGGCAATCGCTATTTTAGGCTGGCCAATTGCTAAGTTACCGCCTGAAGTGGCACGTGAAGTGATTGAGGGGGGCCGTGCCGCTTGTGCGGATGCTGGTATATCATTGGCTGGAGGGCACTCTATTGACGCACCTGAACCTATTTTTGGTTTGGCAGTTACAGGTGTTGTGAATACGGAATATGTGAAGAAAAATAGTGCCGCAACAGCGGATTGCGAATTGTACTTGACTAAACCGCTTGGAATCGGTGTTTTGACAACCGCTGAGAAAAAAGGTGTGCTTGCGCCGGAACATCAACACTTAGCGGCAGAAACCATGTGCCAAATGAATAAGTTAGGGGCGGTGGTTGCACCTTTAGAGGGTGTGACGGCTATGACGGATGTAACTGGTTTTGGTTTATTGGGGCATTTAAGTGAGATTTGCGAAGGGTCTAAAGTTCGCGCTGAAATTTCCTTTAGTAAAGTTCCTAAATTAGCTAACGTCGAAAAATATATTGAAGCAGGTTGTGTTCCTGGCGGAACAACACGTAACTTCGACAGCTATGGTCATCTTATTGGCCCAATGAGTGATATGCAACGTCAGTTATTGTGTGACCCGCAAACCTCTGGTGGCTTACTCATTGCAGTAAAACCTTCCGAAGTCTCTAAAATTAAAGAGATTGCACAGCAGCAAGGTGTTTTGTTACAGTCTATCGGTAAATTATTACCCCATCAGGATAATGTTCCTTTAGTTGAAGTGATAGATTAATTTATGCGTTTGTTTATTGCGGAAAAACCGAGCCTTGCAAGGGCCATTGCAGATGTATTACCCAAGCCCCATAAACGAGGTGATGGTTTTATTCAATGTGGTGATGGCCAAACCGTAACATGGTGTATTGGCCACCTTTTAGAGCAGGCGGAACCCGATGCTTATGAACCTCGGTACGCACGTTGGAATCTTCAGGATTTGCCAATTATCCCGGATAAGTGGCAATTGAAGCCCCGTCCCGCAGTAACTAAACAATTAAAAACCATTGAAACATTACTGAAGCAAGCTTCAATAGTTGTCCATGCAGGAGACCCCGATAGAGAAGGTCAACTGCTAGTGGACGAAGTGCTTGATTTTTTAAAGCTCGATCCTGAGAAACGCAAAGCCGTAAAACGTTGTTTGATCAACGACCTTAACCCACAAGCCGTTGAGCGGGCAATTGACCGCTTAAGAGAAAATCGTGAGTTTATCCCTCTTTGTGTCTCCGCCTTAGCGAGAGCACGGGCAGATTGGCTATATGGCATCAATATGACTCGTGCTTATACACTATTAGGGCAACGAGGTGGATATCAAGGTGTTCTTTCTGTTGGGCGGGTACAAACGCCAGTTTTGGGCCTAGTTGTTAGGCGCGATGAAGAAATAGAAAATTTTATCCCTAAAGACTATTTCGAGGTGAAAGCCCATATTGTTACGCCAAAAGATGAGCGTTTTGTGGCGATATGGCAGCCAAGTGACTCCTGTATTGATTACCAAGACGAAGAAGGGCGTTTGTTCCATCGGCCGCTTGCAGACCATGTGGTATCGCGTATTGAGGGGAAGCCTGCCATAGTGATGCAATATCAGGACAAGCGCGAGTCTGAAATTGCACCATTGCCTTTCTCTTTGTCGTCTTTACAGATTGAAGCCGCTAAAAAGTATGCGTTGAGTGCACAAGAAGTGTTGGATATATGCCAACGCTTGTATGAAACACATAAGTTAATTACTTATCCACGTTCAGATAGTCGCTATTTACCTGATGAACATTTTGCAGGGCGACACAGTGTATTGAATGCGATTGCTGTGCATCAGCCTGATCTCACTGAATTTGAACTGCCAGAGTTAGATAAAAAGAATCGTTGTTGGGATGATAAAAAAGTGGACGCCCACCATGCAATTATTCCAACAGCAAAAACGGCAGCAGTAAAATTAACGGAAAATGAAAGTAAAATTTACCAACTGATTGCACGCCAATATATTATCCAGTTTATGGCAGATGCGGTATACCGTAAGTGTACAATTGATCTTGAAATTGAAAAGGGTAAATTTATTGCAAAAGCTCGTTTTCTTGCTGAAGCGGGTTGGCGAGTTGTATTAGGCAATAAAGAACGTGATGCCGAAAACGATGGCATGCCTTTGCCGGTTGTGAGCAAAAATGATGAGTTGTTATGTGAGAAAGGGGAAGTTGTCGAACGGCAAACACAGCCTCCGCGCCCTTTTACGGATGCAACGTTATTATCAGCAATGACTGGGATCGCGCGGTTTGTGCAAGATAAAGCATTAAAAAAAGTATTGCGAGAAACGGATGGGCTTGGTACAGAAGCGACAAGGGCGGGCATCATTGACTTACTATTCAAGCGCCAATTTCTCTACAAGAAAGGGCGTTACATTCATTCCTCTCCGGCTGGAAGGGCTCTAATTCATGTTCTACCCGATATGGCAACATTACCGGACATGACCGCTCATTGGGAATCAGTGTTAACTCAAATTAGTGAAAAACAATCACGTTATGATGACTTTATGCACCCGCTAGCTCAAACGTTGATGCAATTAATTCACCATGCCCGCCAATTTACAAATTTGAGGGCATTTCGAGAATTACCAGCCCCATCAGCAAAAGCAGGGAAAAAATCAGCAAAAACGGGTAAGAAAACGAAAAAGAAAGAGGATTAGCTGAGTCTGGTAAACCAATAAAAGGCGCTTTAAGCGCCTTTTTGCATTATAACCAGTGAGGAAAATTATTTTGTTAGGTCAAACTCAGACCACACCGGTGCATGGTCTGATGGTTTTTCCATTCCGCGAATATCATAATCAATACCCGTTGCAATACAACGTTCAGCAAGGTTATTTGAGGCTAGTAATAAATCAATACGTAAACCGCGGTTATCATCAAAACCCTTAGAACGGTAGTCAAACCATGAGTAGCAATCAGCAACATCAGGATTTTTAGCTCGGTATGTATCGACCAAGCCCCAGCCTAACAATTTAGCTAACCATTCACGTTCTTCAGGTAAAAAAGAACATTTTCCGGTTTTTAACCAACGTTTGCGGTTTGCATCACCAATACCGATATCCAGATCGGTTGGGCTAATATTCATATCACCCATAATGAGTAATTGAGATTCAGCCGTTTGTGTTGATGTAATGTAATTCTGTAAATCTTGATAAAATTTTTCTTTTGCTGGAAATTTTGTTGGGTGGTCGCGGCTTTCCCCTTGAGGAAAATAACCATTAACAACAGTCAATGGGCCACGCCCTGTTTGGATGTCAGCCATGATAATACGGCGCTGTGCGTCATCATCATCAGTTGGAAAGCCTTTGCGGACAGCAAGAGGTTCATTTTTTGTTAAAAGAGCCACACCATAATGGGCTTTTTGGCCGTGATAAAAAACATGATAGCCGAGCTGACTAACCTCTTCATAAGGGAACATATCATCATGGACTTTTGTTTCTTGTAAGCCAATAACCTCAGGTTGATGTTTTTCGATGATTGCGGCGAGTTGGTGAGGACGTGCTCGGAGGCCATTGATATTGAACGATATGAATTTCATGGTTTTTTATCACCTAGTTTTATGATTATTATGCGTATTCTACCAGATGGTAGCAATACTGTAACCCCGAGTAGCATGTTTCAACGATTAGGTTGTTTTATAGCCAATAACGATTATGATAAAAATGGTCATTACATAACTCATTTTTGGTATAGTATCAAAAATGAGCGCTTAATATAAAAATAATAATAAATTTAGTTAAACAAAAAATATTATGATTAATTAAATTTATTATGGGGGCTAGAATTTAATTTCCGATTAAAATTAAATTAATAATTTCAATATTAACTAATTTTAATTTCATTTAAAGTCAATTGGTTATTTATATTTTAATGTGATTTAATAGTGGAGGCATAAAAAATAATTAATCGAAACAGTATAATATATTGCTTTGTAATGATGGAAATTATAAAAATACTTTTATGAAATATTGTTAATCATTCAATAAAAAATCAACTTTGACTTTTTATTTTCTGGATTAATTTATGGGCTAATCAATATAATTATTAATGAGAAAGTTAAGTATGTTGATTAACATTTTAATAAATGGAATGGGGTCATAGATATGTTCTTTTCAAGAAAATTAGAGGCGTTTATGGCGGTTGTTGAGAATGGCTCGTTAAGCAAAGCGGCAAGAGTGATGAACCGTACGACACCTCCCATCGCGAAGTCAATCAAAGACTTTGAGACAAGCCTAGGTAAACGGCTTTTTAAACGAGAAAAATTTGGAATGACATTAACTAAGGATGGCCAAGAACTTTATAACGATCTAAGAGATCTTTATTTACAGGAGAAGGAAATAACGAAAAAACATTTTTCAGGTTATATAATCAATGAGGCTAATATTTATTATGACTGGGGTAAGGAAAATCATTTAATTAATTTATATCAATCAGCACATCAAAATAATGTACAAGTAAATATATTAAGGTTTAATTATGATGAAGTAGATGAAATTGTCGATTATGATGGAAATACACTTATTCTTAGTTCAGAGCAGGTTGTCAGTGAGCGATTTTCATTACAAAAAATAATAGAAAATTCACCATTAGGTATTTATTGTCGGAAAGAACTGTATGAGAAATTTCATTATGATCTTGTTACATTATTACAAAAAAGTACCTGGCTATGTGACCCAGCATTTTATAAAAGTTCATTGATGAGCGATTTATTAGCAAAAATTGAAACGGTTGATAATAAAACGAGCGTGAGGCAAATGGATAATATTGGCTGTTGCCAAAGTTTTATTCAAGATGGTGACTTTATAGGCATTATAGACCACTATCCAGAAGAAGAATTAATCGATAAATCATTAATTTATATACCATTAAACAAGATTTTGGGGAAAAGTGTTTGTTACATTTATAAATCGAAATCACACTCTAGTGTACTAAATCGTTTTATGGGTGTTGTTGATAAATTAGGGGGGGATGTTAATTAAATGGTGGTGGGAGAAGGATTCGAACCTTCGAAGTCTGTGACGGCAGATTTACAGTCTGCTCCCTTTGGCCGCTTGGGTATCCCACCAGATTTTGAATTGCTGTAATCATTGACAGCGGGCGGCATCATATCAAATGACGCGCCGCTGTAAAGCATTAATTTTCAATAAAATGGTTGTTTGCTGTTTTTTTATTCTTAATGCGTGTTAAATCAACAAAGTGTTGCTAAATAAGCCACAGTGTTGGCTTATAAAATAATGGTGCGATTACCATATACAAATACACGTTGAGCTAAAACCCAGTAAAGAGCATGGCTTAGTACATTTTTTTCAACATCACGTCCAGCACGCATCATATCATCCGCTGTGAATGTATGGTCTACATTAATCACGTTCTGTGTAATGATTGGTCCTTCATCAAGGCTGTCATTAACAAAATGCGCAGTAGCACCAATAATTTTTACGCCACGCTCATAAGCTTGGTGATACGGGCGGGCACCAATAAAGGCAGGTAAAAACGAATGGTGAATATTGATAATCTGGTTTGGGTAATGCTGAACAAATGCAGGCGTTAATACGCGCATATATTTAGCCAACACAACATAGTCAGGCTGATACTGGTCAATCTGTGCTGTCATTTTTTCGTCATGTTGTTCGCGAGTTAAGCCTTCATGACTAATATGGTGGAACGGGATGCCAAATTGTTCGACTAAGTTCTTTAGTGTATCGTGGTTTCCAATAACCGCAGCAATTTCAACATCCAAGCCATCATAAGCACTTTTCATGAGTAGGTCGCCCAGACAATGCGCTTCTTTGGTTACCATGACGACAATACGACGTCGACCTGCAGTATTTAATTCACGTTGAGACCCGACAGGTAATGCATCATCGAGATCAGCTAATAATGTTTCATCGTTGAAAATACCTTCTAGCTCAGTTCTCATGAAGAAACGGCCAGTGTGATGATCAACAAATTCATTATTTTGTACAATGTTGAGTTGGTGTTTATAGCAAATATTGGTGATTTTCGCGATTAATCCTTTCGCGTCAGGGCAAATTGTCCTGAGAATTTTCTTTTGTACAATTTTGTGTTGCATGAAACAGCCTAATCCTTAACTAACAAAGCGATATAAAAAATGACGGATTGAGTATTAAATGTGTCTTGTTGACAGGTATTAAATAAAGGGTAATTAGTCTGGGTGCCCACACTTTTTATATTTTTGGCCAGAGCCACAAGGACATAAATCATTACGACCGATTTTTGGGGTAATACCGTCTATATAATACCAATACGAATCCATCTTAATAAAACGCGAACGTTCATGAATAAGCTGCTTATGATCAGCTTTTTCATCAATAAAGCAAGCCGAAAATTCGACATAAGCTTCATCGGGATTTTTAGCATAAGAAGAACTAATAACACGAAGACCACACCAGCGTGTCTTCGAAAAACTATTTACAATTTCTTGGTGCCATTCTTGAGCATGGCAATCCGGGTGCCATGTTTTAATCAGATAATCGGCATTTTGGTGTACATAAGCGCTATATCTGGAGCGCATAAGCTGTTCAGGCGTCTGTGGAATAGATTTCCCTTGTAAAAAAGGGGCGCAGCATTGTTCAAATTGTGCTTCGTTGCCACAGCAACACCTATCTTCTACTTGTGATTTCATAACACTCTCTATAAAAATAAGTATAAGATTGAAAAGTCACTATACTTAAATGATGGCGAATAAATGATTTTATCGTATGAATAATTGTATTGTTAATTAAACCAGGCTTTTGCAGTAGGTATCTTATGAAAAATAGAAAAGTACTCATAATAGAAGACGAAATCACCTTCTGTACAATTTTAAAAAATTACCTCGAAACGCTGGGTATTGAGATCTATACCGCAGATAATGGTCAATTAGCAATAGAGATGTTAACAATAGACGGTATCAACCCTGATATCATTCTATGTGACCTTAATATGCCGATAATGAATGGTGAAGCGTTTATGCGAGAGCTGATCGCTCGTAATATTGATATTCCAGTCATTGTGATTACAGCAACAACCGATTTTACCCAGTTAGATAGAATGTTTCGTTTAGGGGCAAAAGATGCTTTGCTTAAGCCAATAAAAAATTTAGATGAAGTTAAAGTGACCCTCCTTTCTGCACTGTATCCTGAGAAAAATAATCTAACAGAGCTAATGGGGGAGGAAATTCATCAAATTTCTACATTAATGCAAGATCATACTCAAGATATGTTGACAGTGTTGAAGCAGTTACAACCGCCGGTACACCAAATTATAAATAATTACCGAATTAACTATCGCCAACTTAATGAGGCTAACCGCTTTGGCTTATTATTAGATTTAGCCGCTATTTCAGACAGTCAAATAGGATTTTACTGCATTGACACTGAGCGCTCTCCCCAGGAAGGTATTATGGCTGCTTTTTTGATTCGTGTTGTGTTCAATGACCTATTAAAAAGTGCGGTAAGCTACCCAGAAAAAAAATTACCGAATATTGATAGGATTATTAATCAAATAAACTATTTACTAGAGGACTCGGGGTTTAGTGGGCAATTCCCTCTCTTATTGGGGTATTTTAATACACAGAATAAAGCAATTATAATGGCGAGTGCAGGCTTAGAAGCGGAAATAACGACAGAAAATACGCATGTTAAGTTACCAAGAAGTCTTCCTTTAGGCACACTTAAATTTTATCAATCTAATCATTTAGAGGTAAAAGGGACTGCTTGGCAGTGTTTAATTCGTAATGATAGCCAGAAAATAAAACTTATGTTTAACTCGGAGACATAACTAATGCCTAAAATACATGCATATGTCATCTAAATAACTCTATTCAGACTCGTCGCTATTTATTCATAAATATTTCCTGATATACTTTTGCGCACTTAAAATGCCTCTTGATACTTTAGTGAAATTCGAGAGACAAGGATGATATCTGGAGTGATAAAAATGACACAGCGCAAGGTGCGTAAAGCGGTAATCCCCGTTGCGGGCTTAGGGACACGTATGCTTCCTGCAACAAAAGCGATTCCAAAAGAAATGTTGCCAATAGTCGATAAGCCACTTATTCAATATGTTGTTAATGAGTGTATTGCTGCGGGGATCAATGAAATTGTTTTAGTAACACATTCATCAAAAAATTCCATTGAGAACCACTTTGACACAAGCTTTGAGTTAGAAGCTATTTTAGAAGCGCGTGTTAAGCGCCAGTTATTGGATGAGGTTCAATCTATTTGTCCAAGCCATGTAACGATTATGCAAACGCGACAAGGAATAGCAAAAGGATTAGGGCATGCAATTTTGTGTGCTAAACCGTTAGTCGGTGAAGAACCTTTTGCGGTTATTTTACCTGATGTCATTTTAGACCGTTACAGTACAGATTTAACCAAGTTTAACTTGCGTGAAATGCTCGAACAATATGAATCAACAGGTGCAAGTCAAATTTTAGTTGAACCAGTCCCTGAAGAAGATGTATCTAGCTATGGTATTGTGGATTGCAGTGGAGAAACACTAGCGCCTGGGGATAGCAAAAGAATTGTTCGTATGGTTGAAAAACCAAAACGTGAAGAAGCTCCATCTAATTTATCTATTGTTGGTCGCTATGTTTTATCTGAAAAGATTTGGGATGCATTAGCTAAAACAGCCCCCGGTGCTGGTGATGAAATACAATTAACTGATGCTATTGCATTAATGATGGAAAATAATGAGCCTGTAGAGGCCTACCACTTATGTGGTAAAAGTCATGACTGTGGAAATAAATTAGGTTATATGAAAGCATTTGTTGAATATGGAATGCAGCATGATGCGTTGGGTGAAGAGTTTACTCAGTGGCTGACGAAATTATCAATGTCATTGAATTCAACAAAATAAAATTTCACAATAAATTTTTATTAAAGGCTAACTTAATTTGTTAGCCTTTTTTATGCGTAAAAAAATAAATTATTAACAATAAACATCAGGTATTAAGGCGTATCGCTCTGATTTAGACTGTTTAGTTGCTACTCATTATAAGTGAGAGGTGTACAAAAATTAACATATAACCCCATTATATAAATAAAATCACTGAACAATATTTAAGTTTATCTAATTAAGCTTACATATCTTTACTACTCTTTTTTATTTATCATGATTATTTGATTGGTAGTGTAATACAGCGCAAAGGCTTAAACAGAACAGTTAATTGAAGTGGGGCGGTAGTTATGCGGCTTTAGTGCTAAAAAAGGGGGGTATAATAGCTAAGCGCTTTTCTTAGTAGAGGTTAATATAAAATAATATATAAAGGTTTAAACAAAAACACCCTTATAAAAGGGTGTTTAGAATACATGTTGAGGCTATTAGATTAAGAAATCATCTAAAGATTTGCCTTGTTCTTCAATGGCAACCTTGATTACCGCTGGAGTACGGCCTTGGCCTGTCCAAGTTTTAGTTTCGCCATTTTCATCAACATATTTATATTTAGCTGGACGTGCAGCACGTTTAGCGCGGGTGCTAGTGCTTTTACCTGAGTCCATGGTTTGCAGAAGGTCATTTAAATCGACGCCTTGCTCAAGAATCATTTCACGAACTTTTTCCAATTTACGGTTACGTTCTTCTAATTCCGCGCGAGCTTGGCTCTCTTCATCACGACGTTCTTCAACAACGACGGTTAATTTTTCCAGCATTTCTTCTAAAGATTCTAAAGTTACTTCGCGAGCTTGAGCACGAAGAGTACGGATGTTATTTAACGCTTTTAATGATTCGCTCATTTTCCTGGTCTCAAATTATTTGTTGGCATGTGTACAGTAATAATAGAATGCTATTTTAAATTCTGCAATAGCTAAATTACTTCCTTAGTTTAAAAGTAATCTTTAACGAATGCAATTTTTTTACAAAAGAAAAATAAACTTTTCGTAGATATATATATAGCTATTATCAATAACTGAACTAAACGAAAAATAGGAATAAGCCAAAATCTTAGTGATTAAATAATTCAAAAAAGAAGAGGCGTGTCTCATTTTACTTTTACTCGGAATGAATTGAAGGGAAGGTCTGGCTTAAATTTTCTTTTTTTGATGATGTTTTTTAGCGGAATGTGCTTTAGTTGAAACTGTTTATAGTTAATATCAAATTGATTTTTATTGCATACGAGCTAAGCAGTTATTTGCAATAAGGTGTAAGTTGATCCTAAAAAAAAGTTAAATTTTCAATAAGTAAAGGACATCTACACCAATATTGTTAATCCTGAAGTATGTTTTATGGTAAAATTATTATGTATATTAATTTTGAGGGAACAGCCAAATGGCTCAGCTTTACTTTTATTATTCAGCAATGAACGCGGGAAAATCAACGTCATTATTGCAATCATCGTATAACTATAATGAAAGAGGAATGCGTACGGTTATTTTTACGGCAGAGATAGATAACCGTTTTGAACAAGGAAAAGTCTCATCGCGAATAGGTTTATCTGCGGAAGCGTTACTATACTCAACGACAACAAATATGGCCGAGTTAATCAAAAAAGAAAATAGTGAACAAAAAGTACATTGTGTTCTTATTGATGAATGTCAGTTTCTAACAAAAAAGCAAGTTGAAGAATTATGTGACATAGTCGATAACGAGGATATTCCAGTTTTATGTTATGGGTTGCGTACCGACTTTGCTGGGCAATTATTTGAAGGTAGTCAATATTTGCTTGCTTGGGCGGATAAATTAGTTGAGCTAAAAACAGTTTGTTATTGCGGGCGTAAGGCGAGCAAGGTATTACGGATAGGAAGTGATGGGGTGCCTGTATATGAAGGCTTACAAGTCGATATAGGTGGTAATGAAAAGTATATCTCTGTTTGTCGTAAGCACTATTCAGAAGCAATAAAACAAGCTCAGTTGATGAATGAGGGCGTTATACCTAAGCAGCCACTTCATTTCCGATGAGCAAAAATATTTTGATGTAGGGATTAAAATAGGCTTCGGTTATCGGATTATTACGGCAGTTAATGAAATCAACTCAGTGGGGTAAATCATTTTATATAATATTGATTTATGTATTCTTACTGTCATTCATTTCAAATAGCGAAACAAAAGGCACTACAATAATTGCAGTGCCTTTATTTTAAATAATGTTTAACACATTATTTCTTAGTGTTTTTCTTTTCTGCTTCTTTTTTTACGGCTGTTTTTTTCTGAGGTGCTTTTTTTTCCTCTTTATCAATCGCTGGCGCATCTTGATGCTCAACAAACTCACGACCATAATAAGAATCCAGTAATAACTGTTTAATTTCAGAGATTAAAGGATAACGGGGGTTTGCTCCTGTACATTGGTCATCAAATGCATCTTCAGAGAGTTTATCTACACGGGCTAAGAAGTCGGCTTCAGTAACACCAGTCTCCCGGATAGACTTAGGAATGCCTAAATCAGCTTTCATTTCCTCCAACCATGCGAGTAATTTTTCAATTTTCTCAGCAGTCCGATCTCCGACTTTAGTGAGCCCTAAATGATCTGCAATTTCTGCATATTGGCGGCGTGCATGAGGTCGGTCGTATTGGCTAAACGCGGTTTGTTTTGTTGGATTATCATTAGCATTAAAACGGATAACATTACAAATTAACAATGCGTTCGCAAGGCCATGAGGAATATGGAACTCTGAACCAAGTTTGTGAGCCATTGAGTGACATACACCTAAGAATGCGTTTGCAAATGCAATACCCGCAAGTGTCGCTCCGTTATGTACACGTTCTCTTGCAACAGGGTTTTTAGCACCTTCGTGGTAACTGGCTGGTAAATAATCTTTTAACAAACTCAGGGCTTTAAGTGCTTGCCCGTCAGTAAATTCATTAGCTAAAACAGAAACATAAGCTTCCAATGCATGGGTGACAGCATCTAAACCACCAAAAGCAGTTAACGATTTAGGCATATTCATGACTAAGTTCGCGTCAACAATTGCCATATTTGGTGTTAATGCATAATCCGCTAATGGATATTTTTGGCCTGTTTTATCATCGGTCACTACCGCAAATGGAGTCACTTCTGAACCTGTACCGGAAGTCGTTGTGATAGCAACTAATTTAGCCTTAACGCCCATTTTAGGGAAACGGTGAATACGTTTACGTATATCCATGAAACGTAATGCTAATTCCTCAAAATGAGTTTCGGGGTGTTCATACATAACCCACATAATTTTAGCCGCATCCATTGGTGAACCACCACCTAATGCAATAATGACATCAGGTTGGAATGCTTGCATTTGTGCTGCACCTTTACGAACAACCGTTAATGTCGGGTCTGCCTCAACTTCAAAGAAAACATCAGTTTCAATGTGATGTTTTTTGAGAACACTAACGACTTCATCAACATAACCATTATTGAATAGATAGCCATCGGTTACGATAAAGGCTCGTTTTGCACCGTCAGTTGCAATCTCTTCAAGGGCGATAGGTAGACAACCACGGCGGAAGTAGATTGAGTTCGGAAGTTTATGCCACAACATATTTTCAGCTCTCTTCGCCACAGTTTTGGTATTGATAAGGTGTTTTGGACCGACGTTTTCAGAGATGGAGTTACCACCCCAAGAACCGCAACCTAGTGTAAGTGAAGGCGCTAATTTAAAGTTGTACAGGTCACCAATACCGCCTTGTGACGCTGGCGTGTTGATTAAAATACGCGCAGTTTTCATTTTTTGGCCAAAATAGTTAACTCGCTCATGTTGGTTATCTTGGTCAGTATATAGGCAAGAGGTATGGCCAATTCCCCCCATTTCAACTAATTGTTCCGCTTTTGCAACTGCATCTTCAAAATTCTTACCACGATACATGGCTAATAATGGAGACAGTTTTTCGTGGGCGAACGGTTCTGACTCATCAATGGCTTTTACTTCACCAATTAAGATTTTAGTTGTTTTTGGCACGCTAATACCGGCCATTTCGGCAATTTTATAAGCAGGTTGGCCAACAATAGCGGCGTTTAGGTTGCCATTTTTTAAGATGATATCTTGAACCGCTTTGAGTTCTTTTCCTTGTAGCAGGTAGCCACCATGGCTGGAAAAACGCTCGCGAACTTGGTTGTAGATTTCATCCACGACCACAACGGATTGTTCAGATGCACAAATAACCCCGTTGTCGAATGTTTTTGACATCAAAATAGATGCGACAGCACGCTTAATATCTGCTGTTTCATCAATCACCACAGGGGTGTTACCAGCACCAACTCCGATAGCGGGTTTACCCGAGCTATAAGCGGCTTTCACCATGCCTGGTCCACCAGTCGCTAAAATCAGGTTAATATCAGGATGGTGCATTAAGGCATTGGATAGCTCAACAGAAGGGGAGTCAATCCAGCCAATAATGTCTTTTGGTGCACCCGCTGCAATAGCAGCATCAAGCACGATTTTTGCTGCACGGTTAGTAGCAATTTTGGCGCGAGGGTGCGGAGAAAAGATAATCGCGTTACGCGTTTTTAAGCTAATGAGTGATTTGAAAATGGCGGTTGAAGTTGGGTTAGTTGTTGGCACAATACCACAGATAATGCCAATCGGCTCAGCTATCGTAATTGTCCCAAATGTTGGGTCTTCAGATAGCGTACCGCAGGTTTTTTCGTCTTTATAAGCATTGTAGATATACTCCGAAGCAAAGTGGTTTTTGATCACTTTATCTTCAACAATGCCCATTCCAGATTCTTCGACAGCAAGTTTTGCTAGGGGGATACGTGCGTCAGCAGCAGCGAGGGCAGCAGCTCTAAAGATTTCATCAACTTTTTCTTGGGAAAAAGTTGCGAATTCACGTTGAGCTTTTTTGACACGAGCAACGAGTTCATTGAGTTCGGTAACGTTAGTTACGGACATATAGATTACTCCTGATAAATGTTAAACTTTTTAAGCCAATGAGCAATGCATCTATAGAACGAAGAAATGCTTAAAGATGAAAGTATAGATGTAATCTATAATAACGCTGCTCATCATCGCTTATTGGCTTAAAAACCTTATTCAATATTGAGTTAATATCCTAATTAGCTCTGTCTATCAGTTAAGAGTAGATTAACAAAACGGTAATTAAATAAAGTGATCTAAATCACGAAAACGTCAAGCTGACTCCTTTCAGCACATGTATTTATGCACAAGTTGAATAAATGTTGTTCATCTATTGCTTAATTTAATATTATCAAAACAATTTGTGCAGATAATCTATGTCTATCTAACTAAATATTAAATAAATTTAGCAAGTTAAAGAAAATATTGTTTTGCTCAAGGAAATTAATAACATCGGTGGTAAAATTATGAAAGGTATCAATGAATCTCTAAAGAGAATTGCTTAAGGAAATGAATGGGTGAGTAGCGCATTACTTGATTTATCGGGTTATATTAAATTTTTTATTGGTTTATTTGCACTTGTAAACCCAGTTGGCATATTACCTGTGTTTATTAGTATGACAAACTATCAAAGTAATGCCGGGCGAAATAAGACTAACACCATTGCAAATACCTCAGTTGCGATCATTTTATGTACATCATTATTAATTGGTGACTCAATACTGCAATTATTTGGTATTTCAATTGATTCCTTCCGTATTGCTGGGGGAATTTTGATCGTCACAATCGCGATGTCAATGATTAGCGGTAAAATTGGTGAAGACAAACAGAACAAGCAAGAAAAAACAGAAACCGCGGTTAGGGATAGCATTGGTGTTGTACCTTTAGCTTTACCTTTAATGGCGGGGCCTGGTGCAATAAGCTCTTGTATTGTATGGTCATCTCGTTGGCATGGTTGGCAAAACTTTTTAGGCCTAGCATTGACGAGTATCGCTTTTGCCTTTTGTTGTTGGTTACTATTTCGTTCAGCGTCTTTATTGGTTCGTTACTTAGGTCAAACAGGGATCAACGTAGTGACTCGTATCATGGGTTTATTACTGATGTCGCTGGGAATAGAATTTATTGTGACGGGTGTTAAGGCCATATTCCCAGGGCTATTGTAATCTCATTTCTTTTTATGGCTGCAAATCGACCCTATTTGCAGCCATACCTATTGTTAATTTACCTCGCATTACACACATTAATTTTGCTATTCAGATAGCATATTTCGCTTCGCTTTAATTGGCTGTCTAAAATTTTAGCTATCAATAATCACGTCTAAAAAAATGATACCTGTAATTATATGTGGCATTTATTGCTAAAACAGGGATAAAAAGTAAGGAATTGTGAGCTACGTAAATTTATTCACTATTCTAATTGGTGTTTGTTAATGATATGTTTGGAAATGTGCTTGGGGGCTATCTTATAGCATATAACCAATATTTCATTAACCAATTGTAATGCAAGTGAATTATAACCATGGCTCCTATTTTTTTTAAAACTTACTTAAAATTTTTAACTGACTAATGTTAATTAATTGTTTTAATTATTTGAGTTCATTAAGTGGATTGCCCATAAGGAAATAGCGGTACTAGGGCTTAAATATCAGCGTAAAGAAGGTTGCTAGTGAGGTTATAGCACCATCAATGAATCATGAGGGATAGGATGTTCAAATCAACACTTGGTTTTGGTGTACTCTCTTTATTATTTGTTACGTTACAGGCAAGTGCCACGGAAAAAGTAAAACAGGTTATTACAATTAACAATGGCTCAGAAGTGACTTCACTTGACCCCCACAAAGTGGAAGGGGTGCCAGAAGGCAATGTGATATTAAACTTATTAGAAGGCCTAGTGTATACCGATATAGACGGTAAGTCGGTTCCTGGCGTTGCTAAAAGTTGGAGTAATGAAAATTTCACCACGTGGGTTTTTACTTTACGAGACAATGCAAAGTGGAGTGATGGTTCGCCAGTAACCGCTGAAGATTTTGTGTATAGCTGGCAACGCTTGTCTGACCCAAATACCGGCTCGCCTTACTCTAGTTACTTACAAAATGCATATATTTTAAATGCAGATGCAATTCTAGCAGGGAAAATGCCAGCAACAGCGCTGGGAGTCAAGGCGCTTGACCCGCAACATTTGCAAGTGACGCTTAGTCACCCAGTGCCTTATTTTGTAGATATGCTTTCCCATACATCTATGAAACCCGTGAATAAATCTGCAATTCAACGACATGGTGATAAATGGACCCAGCCTCAAAATTTTATTGGAAACGGGGCATACGTATTGGATAACTGGATGGTAAATGAACGTATTGTTGTCAAACGAAATCCATATTATTGGAATAACCAGAATAGCCGTATTGAGCAAGCGACCTTTTTAGCGATTAGTTCCGAAGTGAGCGATATTAATCGTTATCGTAGTGGTGAAATTGACATTTCTAATTCAGCAATCCCACCTGTTTTATATAAAAAAATGCAGCAAGAAAGGCCCAATGAGTTATATGTTCGGCCTTATTTATGTACGTTCTATTACGAAATTAATAATCAAAAAGCGCCGTTTAATGACCCGAGAGTGCGTGAAGCAATAAAACTAGGGTTAGATAGAGAAACAATCACCAACAAAATTATTGCTCAAGGACAAAAAGTCGCTTATGGCTTTACGCCAACCTTTATTAATAATGGCAATTTTACATTACCTAATTGGGCAAATTTATCGGCGGAGCAACGTTACCAACGAGCAAAAGATTTGCTTTCACAGGCAGGTTATAACAAAGAAAACCCATTGAAATTTGCTTTACTGTACAACACTTCAGATCAAAATAAGCAGCAAGCTATCGTTGCGGCATCCATGTGGCAGAAAAATATTGGCGCACAAGTTACGTTGCAAAACCAAGAATGGAAAACATCATTACAAAGTCGCCATGAAGGAAACTACGATGTTGCTAGGGCGACATGGTGTGCAGATTACAATGAACCAACCGCCTTTTTGAACATGATGCTGTCTCAAAACAGTAATAATACCTCTTTTTATAATAATCCGGACTTTGATGCCTTACTTGAGAAAGCGTTAATTGCACCAGATCCTTCATCTCGTCATGCGATATACCAACAAGCTGAAGCTTTGCTAGACAAGGATTCGGCGATTGTTCCTGTTTATTATCGTGTCAGTGCTCGAATGATAAAACCGAGTGTTAGTGGATTTAAAGGTAATGACCCTCTTGATTATACGGATATTAAACGGTTATATATAAATGAAGCTAATTAATAATATCTAAATAATTATAAAAAGTGTTCATCATCGTAGATGAACATGTATCAACACACAATCATAATAATATATATGGGAGTAACCGATAAGATGAGTAAATCAATCAATAAATCGATTATTGCACTTAGCGTAATGACTGGGTTAGCAATGGGCTCTATAGCAACAAGTTTTGCTGCAACGGTTCCTGCTGGAGTTGAACTGGCAGAAAAACAGGTAATGGTTCGAAATAATGGTTCAGAACCTCAATCTTTGGACCCACATAAAATTGAAGGGGTGCCTGAGTCTGCTTTAGCGAGAGATCTTTTCGAAGGGATCACGATAGTGGGGCCTGATGGTGAAATTTTACCTGGTTCGGCAACCAGCTGGGAAAACAATGATTTTACAGAGTGGACATTTAAAATTCGTGATGGTGCTAAATGGTCTAATGGTGACCCTGTCACGGCAGAAGATTTTGTGTATAGTTGGCGACGATTGGCTGACCCTGATACCGCATCGCCTTATGCAAGTTATTTGCAATATGCTCACATCCAGAATATTGACGATGTTATCGCGGGTAAGAAAAAACCAGAAGAACTTGGTATTAAAGCCCTTGATGATAAAACCCTAGTTATTACACTGAGTGAAGCTGTCCCTTATATTCCTAAATTATTAGCGCACTCATCTATGTCGCCAGTCAATAAAAAAGTCATTGAACAACATGGCGCTAAATGGACGCAGCCACAGAATTTTGTGGGGAATGGGGCATATAAATTAAAAGATTGGACGGTAAACGAGCGCATTGTATTAGAACGTAGCCCAAGCTATTGGGATAATGCGAATACGGTTATTGATCAAGTTACATTTTTACCTATTTCTTCAGAAGTCACTGATGTTAACCGCTATCGAAGTGGCGAAATTGATATGACATACAGTAACTTACCTATCGAGCAATTTAAAAGCTTACAACAAAATATGCCGAATGAGTTACGTGTAAACCCGTATCTCTGTATTTACTATTATGAAATTAATAATGAAAAACCGCCGTTTAATGACCCTCGTGTTCGTGAAGCGTTAAAGCTATCTATGGATAGAGATACAATTACCTATAAGGTCAAAGCACAAGGGGATATTCCTGCATATGGTTTCACACCACCATTTACCAGCGGTATGAAAACAGAAAAACCGGATTGGTATGCGAATATGACCCAAGAGCAACGTAATGAAAAAGCGAAACAGTTGCTAGAAGAAGCGGGATATAACAAAGCCAATCCATTAAAATTCAACCTATTGTATAATACTTCAGACTTACATAAGCGTATTGCCATCGCAGCTTCTTCTATGTGGAAGAAAAATATTGGCGCGGAAGTGAAACTAGAGAACCAAGAATGGAAAACCTTCTTAGACAGCCGACATCAAGGTAACTATGATGTCGCACGTGCAGGCTGGTGTGCCGACTACAACGAGCCTTCCTCCTTCCTGAATATGTTACTTTCCTACAGCAGTAATAATACGGTTCATTATAAAAATACAGACTTTGATGCGGTGATGAAAAAAACATTACAAGTCAAAACAGATGATGAACGTGCAGAACTCTATCAACAAGCCGAAAAATTACTTGATAAAGACTCCGGTATTGTTCCTCTTTACTACTATGTTAATACGCGTTTAGTGAAACCTTATGTCGGCGGTTATAGTGGCAAAGACCCATTAGATAACCTGCATACTAAAGATTTATACATTATTAAACACTAATACAGTTGCACTGGCTCCATTCATTGGGGCCAGATATTCGCCTATTTAGGCAATAGAAGTAGGAAAGAGCGATGTTGAAATTTATTTTTCGTCGGTTGTTAGAAGCCATCCCGACTCTTTTGGTTTTGATTACCATTTCATTTTTTATGATGCGATTAGCCCCAGGGAGTCCGTTCACTGGCGAGCGGAAATTGCCACCGGAAGTGATGGCAAATATTGAAGCTAAATATCATTTAAATGACCCAATGTATAAGCAGTATTTTAATTATTTAATTCAGCTTTCTAAAGGTGACTTTGGTCCATCATTTAAATACAAGGATTACAGTGTTAATGATTTAGTTGCTAAAGCATTTCCGGTCTCAGCAAAATTAGGGGCAACGGCATTTATTGTTGCTGTTTTGTTTGGGGTATCCGCAGGGGTGATAGCCGCACTAAACCAAAATACCAAATGGGACTTTACAGTCATGGGGTTTGCCATGACGGGGGTTGTTATCCCAAGCTTTGTTGTTGCACCGTTATTGGTGCTGATTTTTGCCATTCATTTGAAATGGTTTCCTGGCGGTGGCTGGGATGGTGGAAACCTAAAACACATGGTGCTCCCCATGGTTGCGCTTTCATTAGCTTATATCGCCAGCATTTCCCGTATTACACGCGGTTCGATGATCGAAATTATGCATTCTAATTTTATTCGTACTGCTCGTGCAAAAGGGTTACCGCTAAGAACTATCATTTTACGCCATGCACTCAAACCAGCGTTGCTTCCCGTGCTCTCATACATGGGGCCAGCCTTTGTGGGAATTATTACTGGGTCAATGGTAATTGAAACTATTTTTGGGTTACCAGGGATCGGCCAACTCTTTGTTAATGGTGCACTTAATCGTGATTATTCACTGGTATTGAGCTTAACGATTTTAGTTGGGGTACTGACAATTACATTTAATGCAATTGTCGATGTTTTATATGCAGTTATTGACCCTAAAATTCGTTACTAAGTCGGAGAAACACGATGCTATCGAATCAAAAAAATAGTGAAGCTCTGGCGAATTTTTCAGAGCAGCTCGATATTGAAGGGCGCAGTTTATGGCAAGACGCAAGGCGCCGTTTTATGCACAACCGTGCGGCAATTTTCAGCTTATGTGTCTTATTTTTAATTACTCTGTTTGTTATTTTTGCTCCCATGTTATCGCCTTTTTTGTACGATGACACCGACTGGGAAATGATGTCAATGCCACCTGATATGGCAACTGGACATTATTTTGGCACAGATGCTTCAGGCCGAGATCTATTAGTGCGTGTCGCGATTGGTGGGCGTATTTCCTTAATGGTGGGAGTCGCAGCTGCACTAGTTGCCGTGGTGGTAGGAACGTTATACGGTTCATTAGCTGGGTATGTGGGTGGAAAAGTGGATTCCATCATGATGCGGATATTAGAAATTTTAAATTCTTTCCCATTTATGTTTTTTGTGATCCTCCTAGTCACATTGTTTGGTACCAATATCTTATTGATCTTTGTGGCGATTGGGATGGTATCGTGGTTGGATATGGCGCGTATTGTTCGCGGGCAAACACTTGGATTAAAGCGCAAAGAATTCATTGAGGCAGCGCTGGTTTGTGGTGTTAGTACACGGCAGATTATTTTACGTCATATTGTTCCTAACGTTTTAGGTGTCGTCGTGGTGTATGCCTCATTATTAGTTCCAAGTATGATTTTATTTGAGTCATTTTTGAGCTTTTTAGGTTTAGGTACACAAGAGCCATTAAGTAGTTGGGGGGCTTTATTAAGTGATGGAGCGAACTCAATGGAAGTCACTCCGTGGTTATTACTGATCCCAGCAGGTTTCTTAGTCATTACGCTATTTTGTTTTAACTTCATCGGTGACGGGCTGCGTGACGCGCTCGACCCGAAAGATCGCTAGAGGGAATAATATGTTAAATAACTCAATGAAAAGCCCTCTGTTATCCGTGAAAGATCTCAGTGTGACATTCGCGACCCAAGATGGTGACGTTACCGCCGTAAATAAATTGAACTTTGAATTAAGTGCGGGGGAAACGCTAGGAATTGTTGGTGAATCCGGTTCAGGAAAATCACAAACAGCTTTCGCTCTGATGGGCTTGCTTGCCAAAAATGGCAAGATTAATGGCTCTGCCATATTTAACGGCCGTGAGATCTTGAATTTAAGAGAAAAAGAATTAAATCGGATGCGAGCGGAAGAGATTTCAATGATCTTCCAAGACCCAATGACATCATTGAATCCTTATTTGAAAATTGGTACGCAACTGTCGGAAGTTCTCATGTTACATAAAGGCATGAGTAAAAGGGAGGCTTTCGAAGAATCGGTTCGTATGTTAGATGCAGTTAAAATGCCTGAAGCACGTAAGCGGATGAGTATGTATCCACATGAATTTTCAGGAGGAATGAGACAACGAGTCATGATTGCAATGGCATTATTGTGTCAACCCAAGTTGTTGATTGCTGATGAACCTACGACGGCACTTGATGTGACAGTACAAGCGCAAATTATGACTTTGCTCAATGAGTTAAAACAGGAATTTGATACTGCGATTATTTTGATTACTCACGACCTTGGGGTCGTCGCTGGGGTATGTGATAAAGTTCTCGTAATGTATGCGGGGCGCACGATGGAGTATGGTACCGCTAACGATATTTTTTATCAGCCATCTCATCCATATTCACTTGGCTTGTTAGCTGCTGTTCCTCGCCTTGATGGGGATGACGAGAGTTTAGCGACCATTCCCGGTAACCCGCCTAATTTACTACGTTTACCTAAAGGTTGCCCATTTTCACCTCGTTGCCAATACGCCGTTCAGCAATGTGTTGAACAAGAACCTGCATTAACCACTTTTGGTCAAACGCGGTTACGAGCCTGCTTTAAGCCGCTGGAGGAGTTGGTATGAGTACCCATGAAAATAGGCCAGTATTGTTAGAAGTGAATGATCTTAAAGTCCATTTTGAGATTAGAGATAAAAAACAGTGGTTTTGGCAGCCAAACAAAAGCCTCAAAGCTGTCGACGGCGTCACTCTACGTTTATATGAAGGTGAAACATTAGGTGTGGTTGGGGAATCGGGGTGCGGAAAATCCACTTTTGCTAGAGCACTCATTGGGTTAGTGAAAGCGACGGATGGCACTGTAAGTTGGCTTGGGCAGAACTTATTAGGTAAAACCGATAAAGAGTGGCGCAGCGTTCGCAGTGATATCCAAATGATTTTTCAAGATCCATTGGCTTCTCTTAATCCGCGAATGACTATTGGCGATATTATCGCCGAACCATTAAAAACATATCATCCTAAAATGCCACCATCACAAATCACCGAAAAAGTGAAAAAAATGATGATGCGGGTTGGTTTATTACCAAACTTAATTAACCGTTATCCCCATGAGTTTTCTGGAGGGCAATGCCAGCGTATTGGTATCGCAAGAGCATTGATTTTGGAACCTAAGCTTGTGATTTGCGATGAGCCCGTTTCGGCGTTAGATGTGTCAATTCAAGCACAAGTTGTTAATTTATTGCAAGAATTACAACGTGAAATGAAATTATCCCTCATATTTATCGCACACGATTTGGCAGTCGTTAAGCATATTTCTGACCGTGTGTTAGTGATGTATTTGGGCCATGCCGTTGAGCTTGGTACCTATGATGAGGTATATAATAACCCATTGCATCCTTATACACGTGCATTGATGTCTGCGGTGCCGGTTCCT
Source organism: Providencia sp. PROV130 (assembly GCF_028482225.1). Taxonomy (NCBI): domain Bacteria; kingdom Pseudomonadati; phylum Pseudomonadota; class Gammaproteobacteria; order Enterobacterales; family Morganellaceae; genus Providencia; species Providencia sp. PROV130. The sequence continues at coordinate 175,484 of NZ_JAMPQC010000016.1, forward strand.
GATCCCGATAAAGAAAAAAATAAGGTGATAGAGCTTTTAGAAGGTGAATTGCCATCGCCAATTAATCCGCCTTCAGGTTGTGTATTTAGAACCCGTTGCCCATTAGCAGATGAAGAATGCGCAAAAACCAGGCCATTATTAGAAGGGAGTTTCAAACATGCGGTGTCTTGTTTGAAAATTGACCCTCTTTAGTACGTTATAGATGCCCAGTAAGTTAAAAACAGAGCCAAGTGCTCTGTTTTTTTATCGAATAATCTGAATAGTGATATTCCTATTTTTTCCACAGGATATGGTGAAACGGTTTAGAAGGGTGGCGGCTAATTAATACGCGGGCAAAGACATCGTCTAGCTCGGCATCAGGGCTTTGAGCTAACCCGATAACCACTTCACTTAATTGTGCTAATTCAATGTCATCATTAATAATATTTTGCCAGTTATGACTAAAAGGGACAATTTCTGCAGCACCTAACTCTTCAAACTGCAACGCAAAAATTAACTGGTCAGCCGGCTCTAAATTATCCATTGCCCCTTCAAGAAAAAGGTCATAAGCGATTTCAATTATATCATCTTCATCGATTAACGTTGTATTTTGTATTTCAGTCATGACCTTTCCTAATAAACTTAATTTATAACAATGGACTAAAGAAGTAGCAAATGCGTTCAACGACACGGTTCCAGAAAGGGCGTTGTTCCCACTCTTCGATTTCTAAACGAGTTGAACGCGCAATATAATCATACTGAACTAACGTGAGATCGCTACCAAAACTTTTATCATCAATGACCACGGTGATTTCAAAATTGAGCCATAAACTGCGCATATCAAGATTGACTGAGCCAACTAGGCTGAGCTCGCCATCAACTAATACGCTCTTGGTGTGCAATAAGCCATCTTCGAATTGGTAAATCTTAACGCCAGCTGCTAATAATTCACTGTAAAATGAACGGCTTGCCCAGCGGACAAGGAATGAGTCATTCTGCCTTGGCATAATAATACTGACATCAACACCCCGCATTGCTGCCGTGCAAATTGCATGTAAAAGGTCATCGCTAGGTACAAAATAAGGAGTCGTCATGATCAGTTGTTTGCGCGCAGAGAACATGGCGGTCATTAGCGATTGTTGAATCAGCTCATCAGGGAAGCCTGGGCCGGAGGCGATAATTTGTGTTGTATGGCCATTCGCTTGCTCAAAAGGCATGATATTACTATCAGGCGGTGGTGGAAGTACGCGTTGGCCAGTTTCCATCTCCCAGTCAAAAGCATATACTATACCTAATGTGGTACTCACTGGGCCTTCCATACGCACTAGAATGTCAACCCATTCACCAACCCCTGAATCTTGTTTAAAATAACGAGGGTCAACCATATTCATACTACCTGTATATGAAATATAGTTATCGATAACGACTATTTTACGATGTTGACGTAAATCCATCCGACGCAAGAAGAAACGCATCAAATTAACTTTTAGTGATTCTATAAACTCAATGCCTGCAGCGCGCATTTTTTCGGGGTAATCACTACGGAAAAAGTGCCAGCTTCCCGCAGAGTCCACCATAATACGGCATTTAACGCCCCGTTTTGCAGCGTTGAGTAATGCTTCGGTAACACCGTCAACTAAACCACCCGGTTGCCAAATATAGAAGACCATTTCAATCGAGTGCTGAGCATTATTGATATCATTGACTATTGCTTTTAATGAATCTTCACAAGTGGTTAAAAGTTGAATTCTATTACCTTTAACCCCAGCAATACCTTGGCGTTTTTCAACTAATTGAAATAATGGCTCAGCGACGGGGCTGTTATCAGTGGCAAAGATATGTTTTGAATTTCGTAGATTTTCTAACCATGTTGCGACAGAAGGCCACATATCATGAGCTTTATCGACTCGACGTTTGCCGAGGTGAAGTTCACCGAAGGCGACATACGCAATAATACCGACTAATGGTAGAATATAAATGATAAGGAGCCATGTCATGGCTGAGGTGACCGGCCTTCTTTTGACTAAGATGCGGACTGTAATTGCTGCAATAATTAGCCAATATAGGAAGAACAAAAGCCAACTCATAAGTGTATAGACGGTTGCCATAACGGGTCACATGCCTCACTGATAAGAAAAAAGGTTCAAAAAAAGATAGTTTAGCTAAAAAAACTGTTAGTAAAATATCAACTTAATAGAATTTAGCAAAATTCTGCAGTAAAAGCTTCGTGAAATAGAGTAATTCGTAAGGAAAAGTAATTTCTAAAGGTGATATTATCATTATGAAATTAAATATTGTACCCTAAGCGTGCATAAAAAGTTCCTCTTGGTTCTTTTTTTCAAAGGAATATAATATTTTTTTCTAATAATTTTTAGACGATAAAAGGACACAATTAAATGAGACGTAGTAGGCATGAAGTAGGGCGTTGGCGTATGTTGAGGCAATCCCTACGTCGCCGCAGACGCTGGCTAGAAGGGCATTCAAGGCGAAACATGCGCATCTATGCAATGCGTAAAATTGATATTTACCATCGTCGACATTCCCTACTTTTTACCCAATGGATTGAGTAAGGTTATTACAGCGTACACTCACATTTTTCACTTTGTATGACAAACCTTATTGAATATGATTGCTATTTGCATTTAAACTATCAGTCATATTCTTTTTGGTAGACAGGTGTAGGGTAGAAATTGCATATGCGTTGGATGCGTTGGACTTTAATTATCGTCATTTCATTATCTATTCATGCGGGCCTTGCAATGGCATGGATTTTTAATCAACCTAACTTAGCTAGAGATCCTGAGCCATTAACGATTGCTATGGTTGCTTTTGCTGCCCCTGAACCTGCTTCTGAACCTGTTGAGCAGGTTGAAACACCGGTAGAGCCAGAGCCTGAACCCGTTATTGAGCCAGAGCCCGAACCGGTGGTTGAACCCGTTATTGCATTACCTAAGAAAAAGCCTGAGGTAAAGAAAAAACCTAAGCCAAAACAGGAAGAAAAGAAAAAGGTTAAAGAAGATGTGAAGCCGGTTGAAAAGCAATTGGCTATGAATAACCTAAAATCAGATGTTACTGCACCGAAAACGAATAACAACCCAATAAAAACAGCTAACAATACTGGGGCAAGTAATAGTCAATCAACTAAAAAGGGTGGCCCTAGGGCTCTGCATAAACAGGCACCTTCCTATCCTGAACGTGCACGTCGTTTAGGTAAAGAAGGTTATGTGAAAGTCCGTTATGATATTGATGATGGTGGGCGAGTGACGAATATTGAATTTGTTGAAGCTTCACCTAAAGGGTTATTCGAGCGGGATGTTAAACGTGCTATGAACCGCTGGACTTTTGAAAAGCAACCTGCAAAAGGCTATGTGACCGAAATTTATTTCAAATTGGATGGAACCGTTAGCCAAGTATAAGTGTTCTTTTCTAGCAAGATAAAAAAGCACCTTTAATTAATGAGGTGCTTTTTGTTTTATCTATATCTTAAGATAGGTATTGAAGTTTAGTCTGCGTGTTGCTCAGAACTGGCTAATTGAAAATGCTGCTTTTCTTTGGGTAATGAACGAGAGGTGCTATCGTCATTAACGGCAACATAGGTAAATACGGCATCGGTTGCACGATAGCGGTGACCAACGGGCTCGGTTGCTACTTTTTTTACCCAAACTTCAATATTAATTGTAATTGAGCTTTTCCCCGTTTTTAGGCAGCGTGCGTAGCAACAAACAACATCACCTACGGCAACCGGCTTTTGAAATTTAATCCCATTTACCGCCACAGTAACTACTCGTCCTAGCGCAATTTCTTTCGCTAAAATAGCCCCACCTATATCCATTTGTGACATCAACCAGCCACCAAAAATATCACCATTCGCATTCGTATCCGCGGGCATGGCTAATGTACGTAAAACCAACTCACCGTTCGGCAATTGCATATCAGACTCTTATTAAAAGGGTTATTACTTTTGATTTTGCATTTATAACAAATTACATAGGTAATAGTAAACCTGAACCTCGTAGTTATTGATTGATAATGACTATTTGAGTGAATTGCTGCAAAAATAAGACAAATATGATACCTATTATTAATAAACGACTGCTAAATATGATAAAAAGATCAACTTTTGCAAAGAAAAAGCAAGAAGTGTTTTTTATATTTAGCCAACTGATTGAATTAGCTATACTCAGTAATATGAATTTTATTGATTAATTTAGAGGTATGAAATGAGATTGTTATTGGCAATATTATTACCTTGGTTGCAATTTTTTACGATAGGGCGCCCCTTTGCTGGGATCATTTGCTTAATTTTGCAGATCACTCTGATTGGTTGGTTACCCGCCGCTATTTGGTCGGTATATGCTCTATCACAGTACAATACAGATAAAAAAATTGAAAAAGCATTTGGTGACAAGCGCTATTAACATATAAAAAAACCTGCTAAGCAAGATGCAATTAGCAGGTTTTTAACTCTATTTATAAATTATTCTTCGTGTTTTTCTACAGGCTCTTTAACCATATTTTTAAAGATATAGACTACACTCAGTACAGTAAATATTAATGTTCCTGCTGTCAGACCAAAGACTTTGAAGTTAACCCAGATATCTTGAGCCATCCAGAAAGCAACATAAATATTCAGAAGTGCACAGAAAATAAAGAAAATAGCCCATGCACTATTAAGTTTATTCCAATAACTATCTGCAAGTTTTATTTCTTGGTTACTGCCTAACATGCGCTGAATGAGTGGTTTTTCAGTAAACCATTGGCTAAAGAGTAATGCACCAGCAAATGCAGCATAGATAATAGTGACTTTCCATTTAATAAATGCATCACTATGGAAAATAAGAGTTAAAGCCGCAAAACCCATTACGATTGCACAGGTAATTTTTGCAACTTTTTCAACTTTCTTATAAATAAGATAAGTTGCTAATAACGCTAAAGGAGTGGCCACCATTAATGCGCCACTCGCATAGAAAATATCGTATCTTTTATAGACAATAAAAAAGATTATCAAAGGAATAAAATCAATAAGTTGTTTCATAACAGTGAATACAGCGCCTCAACGTAAAGATAATGGAGTAGTTTAACCGATTTTGGCTTTAATTGTTAAAAGTTTGCACCTTTTTACCAATAAACATGCTTTGTTACCAATCATATTTGCACTATTTTACGATTATTTGACTTACTTCTAGATAAACTTTATTAGTTCGGATATATATAGTATATAAAATAATATAACTTGCTAATTTATAGGTACTTTTCCCCGATGATAAAGGCAAAGCTATTTGTCTGGATGCCAGGTTTAAAAACGTTATTTAACTATCAACGTTCAGATTTAGGACCTGATGTTAAAGCTGGGCTGTCTGTTGCTGCAGTTGCCTTGCCCGTTGCTATTGCCTATGCCGAGTTAATGGGGGTAAATGCGATTGTCGGGCTGTACTCGTGTATTTTACCGATGTTTTTTTATGCATTATTTGGCACATCGAAACAATTGATTATCGGTCCTGATGCCGCTACATGTGCTGTAATTGCAGCCGCAGTCGCACCTCTTGCCATGGGGGATGAAACTGTTCGTTGGCAGCTGATTATTGTCATGAGTTTTATGACTGGGGTTTGGTGTTTGATTGCAGCGAAATTTCGCTTAGGGACTTTTGCCGATTTTTTATCCAGACCGATATTACAGGGCTTATTAAATGGGGTTGCTCTCACGATTATCGTCAGCCAAATCAGTAAAGTATTTGGTATCAGTACGTTACCTTCAGGGTTTATTGAACGCTTAATAGCATTACCATTAGCGGTAGTGGAAACTCATATTCCGACATTATTAGTTGCCATTGCAACATTGGTCATTACTCTATTGATTAAGCGAGTGCGTAGTAAATGGCCATCGTTATTAATTGCAATGGTGTTGGCAACAGCGGCAAGTATCCTATTTAATCTCGAGCAATATGGTATTAGCACGGTTGGGGATTTAGGTGAAGGACTTCCATATATCCCAATGCCAGATTTTCCGCCTGGCTTACTTCGAGACCTTGTCATTCCATCATTAAACTTGGCTGTGATCAGTTTTGTTAGCTTTATGATGACGGCTCGTAGTTTTGCGAGCAAGAACGGTTATACCGTTGATGCAGACCAAGAACTAAAAGCGCTAGGAATGGCAAATATTGCTTCTGCTTTTGGTCAGGGTTTTGCTGTTAGTGCTGCGAGTAGCCGTACTGCGGTGAATGATATGATGGGAGGAAAAACGCAATTAGTTTCCCTTGTGGCCGCAATAGCCATCTTAGCGGTTTTACTTTTTTCTATGAATTTATTGGAATATATCCCAATGCCTGCTTTAGGGATAGTTTTGATTATTTCAACGTATTCATTACTCAGTTTTCGCAGTATTTTATCAATGCGAAAACGCAATAGAGAAGCTTTTTTCTTATGTATTTTCACTTTATGTGCAGTGCTGGTGGTTGGCTTGATTAGTGGTGTAGGTTTAGCTGTTCTATTAGGTTTGTTGCAGTTTATCCGAATTATATTTAGACCTACAGATCAACTACTCGGTGTTGATGAGCATGGTATGTTGCACTCGATGACATCAGAAAATGATATTCAAGAAGTTGATGGCGTCTTGATTTATCGTTTCAATTCTCCACTTACCTATTTCAATGTTAATTACTTTAAAGAACGTTTAAATAAACATTTAGATAATCAACGAAAGAGGCCTGCTTGGGTGATTGTGGATGCTGCGGTCAGCTTCACACACAATGATGTGAGCGTATTTTCCACCTTGAATGATATTGTGACATCTTTGAAGGCGAAAGGGGTGACTTTAGTATTAGCAGGGCGCAGAACGTCGCTTAATCGTTGGCTAGAACAAAACAAAATCAATCGTTCAGATGATGACTTATTAGTGGTACCGGATATCTATTTTGCAATCCGTTTAATTCAAAGTAAGCAACAAATTCAAATGAAATGCGTTGAAGAAAGAAAAGCACAAGAGTGCCAAATAGATTTCGGTATATTGGAACATGATTGTGAAAGTCGAATTACACCGATGGATATTCGCTCAGATAATACTTAAAAGATAATGTAAATAAAAGGGTATCTTTCGATACTTGAAGTTGTTGGCAAAGCGAGATAAAGCGCTGTTTTTCCCGCTTTGGGTTATCAGCTGAAAATCAATAAATCAATTTTTAGTGATTAGCATATATAAACGATAAAAGTAAATTAAAGCGAATGCTGCTACAACATTATTGAGTAAAAAAGAGATGCCATTAATAACAATGTGATTCATATTAAGGTTACCCAATAGAACACTAATAAGCATTTGAGCTGCCATCCAAATTAAAATCATCGGTAAGGCAACACGCCAATTCGCATAAGCCATTTTCCAGCTTTTTCCCATCGCACTGAAAGGGTTGGTACGTTCTGTTATTAAAATCGCTGGTGCTAAGGAAAAACCAATGGCTAACACAATACCAGGTAGAACCATAATTGTGATACCTAACTGGATAAGCAGAGAACAGACGACCAATAGAAGGAACATAGAAGGTGCTTTGTTCAGTGATGATGTTATTGCCTGTAGCCCTGTCATATCTTCACCGCGAGACATACCAGAGATATAGGACAATGTACCACAAATAAGGAACAAACTTCCAAAAGTGACGGAGAGGATTAACCCGAAAGAAACACGTAAAATACTACTTTTATCTTCTTCAGATAGACCTAAAATCCAGTCTTGTAACCCCGAATTACCAGATTCAATCATCTGACTTTGTGCTTGTGCCAGAACACCTATCATCTGTTCACTTGGGATCATCACCGCATAGATAACGAGGCTCACTACGGTGGCTAAAAGCACGATGGTGAAGAGGCCACTCAATTGATTTTTAAAGAAATTGACACTATCACTAATGAGTGAGTTGGCCGAAATGGACATGACACTGCTCCTATCTACAAACGGGATCAAAAATTTATGCCAATTGTAACCGAGTATCACGCCTAGAGGTAGAGAAAGATAATAAAATTCGGGAGGTTAAGACAAATATAATGGACATAATGATTGAATTTAATTAGCAAAAGAAATGAAATTATATAAGTTGTATTTTCAATGTATGTTTAAGTTTCGAAATAAATATATATATTTCGAAATCAAATTTTTATTTTGTTAGTTATCTTCCAAAAATTGATTTAAATCAAAATTAAAAAAATAATAAATGAAATAATAAATCCATATTTATTGGTTTACCTTTAAATTAGTAAAAGATGTGATCTTGATTTGAACATCAATTTAAATAATGCGGTATATTTTCCTAAAATAAAAACACAGGAATGGGATTGATAATGAAAAAACTCACTGCGCTTGTATTAGCTGCTGCAACTTTAGCACCAGCAGTTTCTATTGCTCATGAAGCTGGCGACTTTATTTTCCGTACAGGTACTGCAACAGTACGCCCAAATGCAGGTTCTGAAAATGTATTAGGTTTAGGTTCATTTGATGTTAATAACAATACTCAATTAGGTTTAACGTTTGGGTATATGATCACTGATAATATCGGTGTGGAATTATTAGCAGCAACTCCGTTTGAGCATAAAGTTGGCGTAGGGCCTTTAGGTACAATTGCAACTGTTAAACATTTACCACCAACTTTAATGGCGCAATATTATTTTGGTAGTAAAGAAGATAAATTACGCCCTTATTTAGGCGCAGGTGTTAACTACACCTTCTTCTTTGATGAGAAATTTAACTCAACAGGAAAAAGTGCTGGTTTATCTGACCTAGACTTATCAAGCTCTTGGGGTTTTGCAGCGCAAGCAGGTATGGATTACATGCTGACTGATAACTGGATGTTAAACGCCTCTGTTTGGTGGATGAATATTGAAACAGATGTAAAATTTAAGCATGAAACATTGGGTAATCAAAAAATTGATACTCGCCTAGACCCATTTGTATTTATGTTCGGTGCGGGTTACCGTTTCTAAGAATTTGATAGGATGCAATACAGGTAATACCTGAATTCTGATGGATTAGAGTGAAGTAGGAAATCCGAGAATATTCGTATTCTCGGATTTTTCAATCTTTATTAACCATAAACATATAATCAACAAATAAATAATGAAATAATAACATAAAGAGTGACATTGGTTTAATAGATTAATTGGTGTTATAGCGTGATAATAAAGCAAATACATTTATTGATTATCTTATTTTATTAAGATAAATAAGATTGAATAACAAAATATCGGCATTATCTACATGAAAATAAAAAGCCGAATATAGGAGTGATATTCAGCTTTAAGGTATAATTAAATTTTAAGATATTAACTTACCAAAACCATTGCACATTTAACCCCGCATTGACGCTACTAGTTTCATATTCATCAGGTTTATAAAGTGGTGTGCCTAAAAATAAATCATAGCTGAATATATTAACATTACCTCTCATGCCAATAGCCGTTCCTAATAGTTGGTCATCAGAATAGAGACCTAGCGGATAAACACCTCCAAGTATTCGTCCATAGTCAATAGCATAATAGGGATAAAAGGAAAAGCCAGGAATATAAAAGTTAAACTCATTACGTAAGTAAAAACCCTTATCACCGATCAGTGAAAACTCTTCATCGAAACCACGTACAGTCCAACGGTTCCCTAATGAAAATTGATCTTGAATGGTTAAACGGTCGCGTGAGTACTGTACAAATAGTTGTGGGTTATAACTCATAATAAAATTGTCAAATGAGAAGGGGAACATTCCCGAAATATCGGCAGTATAAACACGGCTCATTGTGCTGACATCACCATATTTCATATCCCAGCTTTCTTCCGCGCCAAACCAGGGTACGTTGCGTTGATGGTATAATGATGCATCAATGGTAGAATTGTTGATATTCTGGCGGTGGCTAACACCCAGTTTAAGGCTGGTAAGGTCTCGTTGTTGGGAAAGTAGGGTGACATCCTCTAACTTATATTTTGATTTTCTTTTAATCAATTGGATTGACGCTGTATCTTTAAACGTTTGGCCGCGCAAAAAGACATTACTGGCCGTAGCGTTATAATATTTACTGTCACCATAATACTTATAGCTGAGTACAGAGTCATTAATAGTTTGCTTATAGTCACTTTTACTTGCGTACAATGAGAAAAGCCAATAATTATAGGGAACAGCATAATAAATAGAAGCATTACTGGTGCTATTTCGCGCTTGGTTTTTTGCATTTTTTCCTGCAGATACATATATTGTATCGTTTAAACTCGTTAGGTTATTAGCATACAAAGTCACTCCAACTTGGTCTTTACCTGTTTGGCGACTTCCAGAGTTATTGTAATATCCACCTGCATTAAAGTGAGATGATTTTTCTCTTTGTATTGAAATATCAGAGGTGGAAAACTCTTTACCTGGTGCAAGTTCAATATTGACCTTCGCACCAGGGATCCGTTCAAGGTTTTCTAAACCTTGTTCAATGTCACGGATATTCAGAATGTCTCCTTCTTTAGCAGGCATAATTGCCCCTAAAGTAATATAAGTATCGCTACCTTCAGCAAGTTTAACATTCGCAACTTTACCTGGAATAATTTGGAGCGTTAAAGTCCCTTCACTGATGTTTTGTTCCGGAATATTAACGCGTGTTGTGACGTAGCCTGATTTAATTATTTTATCTTGTAAGCCTTTTGCTAAGGTTTCAACTCCATTAATACCAATACATACTCCAACAACTTGGTTAGCGTAAGTTTCTAGAGGGCGCATAGAAGGGAGTTTAGGTTCAGAAATTAAGATGACTTGTTTCATTTGAAAACAATCTTTTTCATCATCAAAAACTAAAATATTAGCTGAACGCTCTCTCGTTTTACCTAAGGCATCTTTAGCTTCAAGTTGAGTCTGTTGTTGGCGAGAGCGATCTTGGCTAGCTTGATTATTGATTTGTTGGTCAATAATTTGTGCGGTATTAGCTGATACAGCTAAAGGTAATAGCGTTGACAATAAAAAAATAAATCGAAAATTCATGTGCACCACATTAATTTTTAAAAATATTAAAGTTATTTTTATGTTAGGAAATATAATAAAGAAAATTGCTAATGAACAATATTTTATCAGAACTATCTTATTAACTTGCCATCAGGGCTTTATTTTGAAAAGGTTTTCATTTAGATCCCTATAATAAAACTATTATTAAGTTGTTTTTTCTTTTCGTATTTTTAATTATGCTTTAAATACATTGAAAATAAAAATTAATTAAATTGATTGAGTTGGTGCAAATACTTTTGGAGATTGTTACTAGAAATGCAAATAATACGATTTATTCTATGGGTGTTTTATTTATCCCCAATAAAATCAATGGGTAATGAATACTCTGTATTAGATTAAATAAGTTTTTTTACTTAGGCTTGGAACGATTCTATTTACTGTTAATATGAGTAATAATTAGAAGGGCTTAAGGGACATTTATGGTGCTAAAATAATTTTATTTATTATATTGTTAATACTCTGGTTTGGAGTAAATAATAAGGAGGCAAATAGCCTCCTTGTTTTACCTAATTAGTAATAATTAGGTGTATTTAAAATAATCATTGAACCTAGAATTTGTCCATAAGGGCTATTATAAATTACAGGACTGGTAATTTTAGTCGTTCCCATTGAGCTTAAACGACCATTATTATTATCTATACGAGTAAAGGCGTCGATAGTTAAATTCTTACCAGCGTCTACAGTACCAGAGTAGGTATTATTTAATTTATTTACATCTAATGTGACATTATTTGCACCTTGAATTTTTCCATAACGGTTATCAAGGTCATTTCTTAATTTTATATCAATACTACCTTTGCTTGGTGCTTTTTCTGTTTGGTTGGCTGTAATAACACCTGAGTAGTTATTCAAGCTATCAGCTTTGATGGTCACTGAACCATCTTTCGCGTAGATCCCACCCGTTTGGCCAGCAACACCAAATTTACTCGCGTAACTATTAAATCCACTAGCGTAGCTATTATCAACATTTGTTGCATTAACAACCACATTTGAATCTGCAGTGATTAAGCCTCTCCCATTACCTAAATGGGTGGTTTTGATGTCTAAATTATTGGCTTTGATAAATCCATACTGATTATTAAGAGAATAAAGATCAAATTTTGATTTACCTGCGCCCGAAGCAAGTGAACCTTGGTTGTAAATGATGTTAGCTTTGATATTCAATGCCTTTCCACTATCGATTGCAGCATAACCGTTATTTATTAGGTTACTTGATAGGGTGATATTAGTTTGTCCATTGGTGGATTTAATCAGTGAGTTATTATTTTGTAACGTAACAGAATCGATATCGATTTTTCTTTTAGCTAGAATCTGCGAGCTATTATCATTCGCGACAATATTACGGGCATTTATTGTGATATCACGGCCTGATAACGTAGAGTTATTATTTGCAAGTGTTGTCGTATCAATTGATAAATCACCGCCTGCTCGAATTCCTCGTTCGTCTACATTAATGACGTTATTACGTAGGGTATAGTTATTATCAATCTTACCTGTCGCACGAATTGCAATATTTCCACGATTAGTTTTAATTGAACCGTTAGTGTTAACAATATTTGCAGTCGCGATGTTCATGTCTTGTTGAGCATGAATAATACCACTTCGGTTATCAACACTCGTAGCTGAAGCCAGTTTGAGATCGCCACCATTAGACTTAATCTGTCCATTCACATTACTCAGAACTGAGTTTTGTGCATTAATATCAACATCACCATTCGCTACAATAGTCGCTGTATTATATAACCCATTGGATTTTACATTGATATTACCATTGGCATTCATTTTTCCAACTTGGTTATACACTAAGCCAGTTGAGTCAATGTTAATTCCACCAGTTCCAGCAATTAAGTTTCCGTTATTAGAAACACCAGTTCCACTTTCCGTGGAAACTAGCGTAATTTTATCGGCATACATCCCCCCCATAGCCGCGACATCAACACCAATTCGCGTGGCAGACCCAACGCCTTGTACCTTAGTAATGTAATTACCTTTTGCATCAACAAAGTTATTGCCTGCTACAACATTAATTTCTTTGGCGTGAATGTCTCCACGGATCACTGCAGAGCGAGCGATAATATCAGTAGGGGAATCTGACTGTAAGCGGCTATTAATAATAATCTGACCTTTTTCAACGTTATAGCCAAGAACTTCACCACCAGCAACAATTGGCTTACCTGTTGTTAAAGTCACCCGATCGGTATTAATAAAACCACAGTTATTACATGTGATGCCTGATGCGTTAGCAACAATAACTTGCGCTTTATCACCAGCGACTTCAATCATACCGCCTAAAGTACTTGCTTTATTTGAATTAACTTCATTCAAAATAACTTTTGCAGGGCCATTACCATTATTTAAATTTAAGTTGCCATTTATTTGGCCCCCTAAAGTGGTATTCGTGTTGGTTGTACTGTTATTTAAAATAACCCCTTTTTGGTCAACATCAAATTGGCTATAAATGTTGTGTGAAACACCTTTGTCACTTGCGCCTTTAATATGAACGATAGTAGGACCATTACTTTGATTTATTACGCCAGCACCATTGGTATTAACAACAGCACCGTGAGCAATAGATATTGATCCTAAAATAAAAGACACACTTAAAAAGAGTGGCTTAACTCTCATCATAGGATGAGTGATAGAATGATTGGTAGAATGTTTCATAAATATCCCTAAAATAGACTATAGATAAAATTAAAAATAGCTAATTAAAATTCCATTAAAGCATAAGGATTATGCGTTATATTAATTTTCATTAAAATTTAATTGTATTTAAGTTGAGTCAAAGAAATATAGGTAGAGTAATACTCCCATATTATACTATAAATAGTGTTTTATATATTTAGCGCGTAAAATGATAATATAATCAAATGGTAACACTTACTCCGCTACAGACATGATAAGAGGAAATACTAGTGTAATAACACGTATCTGTTAATTTTAATATTGGTGGTTTATATTAATAAATATTATGATTAGTTATTTTGAACTATTTGAGGGATTTTAAACTGAAAAATACTGAATATATTTAAATAATATTTCTAAAAATAACGTTAAAAGGATTAAAAATCGCCCAGACAAAATTTAATTATATGATTTAAGTAATCAAGCCAATAAACTTAAGTATGACTTGATTACTATTTATTGTTTAGCCTATTTCTGTGTTGCTGCTTTCATTTTTGCAACAAACTCAGTTAATGATGTAAGCATAACATCAGGGCGATTTAAGTTGTTTTCGATGATTTTAACCACGGCTGAACCAGAAATTGCACCTGCTGCACCATTTTTAATCGCTTCTTTGACTTGTTCAGGTTCAGATATCCCAAAACCTTGTAGGGCAGGAGCCGCGTTATACTGATTTAATTGACTCAATAAATGAGCTAATGGCGTTTCAGCGCGTTTTTCTGTGCCTGTTACGCCTGCACGTGATAACAAATAAGTATAACCTTGGCTATATTTCCCAATTTGTTGTAGTAATTCATCATTGGCATTGGGCGGGCAAATAAAAATGGGAGCAATGTTGTGTGCCAATGCAGCTTCACGAAATGGCTGTGATTCGGACATCGGGACATCTGCAACTAATACGGAGTCAACACCTGCTTTTTCGCAGCGAATATAAAAATTTTCAATACCATTGGTAAAGACTAAATTTGCATACACTAATAAGCCAATCGGAATAGTAGGGTGTTTTTCTCTAATACGACTTAGTAACTCGAAACAAATTGTCGGGGTGATTTCACTTTTAAATGCGCGTAAATTCGCATTTTGGATAGTCGGGCCATCGGCCAATGGGTCAGAAAATGGAATACCAATTTCTAATGCATCAGCGCCACCAGCAATTAAGGCATCAACAATGTTCAATGATAATTCAGCATCAGGGTCACCTAATGTGACAAATGGAACAAATGCCCCTTGGTTATCGTGAGTTAAACGTTTAAAAAGTTGGGTATAACGTTCCATTAAATTTCTCCTCTGCTGGCTAAAATATCATGCACTGTAAAAATATCTTTATCACCACGGCCAGACAAATTGACGATTAATAATTGTTCTTTATTGGGTTCTTGCTCTGCCATTTTTAATGCATAAGCGAGGGCATGAGAAGATTCTAATGCTGGAATAATTCCTTCTTTACGTGATAACAATTTAAAAGCATTCAAGGCTTCGTCATCGGTAATTGAAACATATTCTGCGCGACCAATACTATTTAAGTGAGCATGTTGAGGCCCTACGGAAGGAAAATCCAATCCTGCTGAGATAGAATATGACTCTTCAATTTGACCTTCACTGGTTTGCATCATCGGTGATTTCATACCGAAATAAATCCCAACACGACCATGCTTTAATGGCGCACCATGTTGGCCGGATTCAATACCTAACCCAGCAGGTTCTACACCAATTAGTTTCACATTTTCTTCTGGAATAAAAGAGGCAAATAAACCGATTGCATTTGAACCACCACCAATACAGGCAACGACAGCATCAGGTAAACGGCCTTCTTTTTCAAAAACTTGTTGTTTGGCTTCATCACCAATCATACGTTGGAATTCACGTACAATTGTTGGGTAAGGGTGCGGTCCCGCCGCAGTTCCTAATAAATAGTGAGCTTTATCATAACTGCCAGACCAGTCCCTTAATGCTTCATTACACGCGTCTTTCAAGGTTGCCGAACCGCTATGAACAGGAATAACTTCAGCACCCATTAATTTCATACGAAATACATTGGGAGACTGGCGTTCAACATCTTTAGCGCCCATATAGATACGGCATTTCATATTCAATAAGGCACAAGCCAGTGCGGTAGCAACGCCATGTTGCCCAGCACCTGTTTCTGCAATAATTTCGTTTTTTCCCATACGCTTAGCCAGTAGCGCTTGGCCTAATACTTGGTTGGTTTTATGTGCGCCGCCGTGCAGTAAATCTTCACGTTTCAAATAGAGTTTTGTTTTTGTACCGGTAGTTAAGTTTTTACATAATGTTAGTGCAGTAGGGCGACCTGCATAGTTTTTTAGTAAGTCGTGAAACTCACGAATAAACTCAGCATCATTCTGTGCGTCGATAAATGCATCTTCTAATTGGTTTAATGCAGGGATCAGAATTTCTGGGACATATTGCCCACCAAATTCGCCAAAATACGGATCTAATTTACTCATGATTTATTGTCCATTTTATCAGTTACATTAATTGGTATTGGAGCTTTATCTTTTCGTTGTGTATTAGTGAGCCGTTGATTCGGCTAACAACGCTGACAACACCAAATTTATTTTTTGTTCACTTTTTATACCAGGTTCAATTTCAACCCCTGAATTAAAGTCTAATCCGTTGCACAGTAACTTTGCAGCGTCTAGGCAGTTATCAGACGTAAGTCCCCCCGCAATCATTATTTTTTGTGTGGCAGATGAAGGGATTTCTGACCAATTGAAGGTTTTACCTGTGCCACCTTGTCCGTTATCCAGTAGTAACACATCAATGTCTTGTGTGTCATAGTCATTTAAAGTTGTTCGTGACATATCAAACGCTTTCCAAACTTCACAGTGGCTTGGTAAAAATGTTTTTAACGTATTGATATAAGAAGGATCTTCTTCACCATGTAGTTGCACCGCAGATAACGCAAGCTGTTTGGCAATATGGGCGACAAAATCGGCGGACTGATTGCGGAAAACACCGACATATTTTAACGGCGCGGCATGGATGATGTTTCGTGCTTGTGACAGCGTCACTTTTCTCGGGGAGGTTTCAGCAAAAATTAATCCACCGTAGTGTGCTCCTGCTTTAAATGCGGCTTTTGCATCTTGTTCGCGGGTTAAACCACAGACTTTATGTTCCCCAACTAACAGGCTTCGAATGGCTTTATCTAAGTCAGCTTGCTCCATTAGTGCGCTACCAATTAAAAAACCATTTGCAAACTGTCTCAGTGACTGAATATGTTGGTGTTGATGAATACCTGATTCACTGATCACTATCGTTTCTTCTGCTAAGCGAGGCGCGAGCTCACGAGTCCGATTTAAATCAATAGAAAGGTCGCGTAAATCCCGGTTATTGATGCCAACCACTTTGGCTTTTAACCGAATTGCTCGCTCTAATTCTTCTTCATTGCTGACTTCCGTTAATATCCCCATACTCAGTTGATGAGCAACTTCAGCCAACGCGATATATTCATCATCATTTAAGACAGATAACATCAATAAAATGGCATCCGCTTGGTAGTAACGTGCAAGGTAGATTTGGTATGGGTCAATGATAAAATCTTTGCATAATACGGGTTGCTTTACGGTGTTACTGACTATCGTTAAGTAATCCATATTACCTTGAAAATATTTTTCATCAGTGAGAACGGAAATAGCACTCGCATAAGGTGCATATGTCTTGGCTATCATTGCAGGGTCGAAGTCAGCACGGATCAAGCCCTTTGAAGGAGACGCTTTTTTGCACTCCAAAATAAAAACAGGGCGTTTGGCGTTTAGTGCGTTATAGAAACTACGCTGGCTAGGTTGAACCTCAGCAATAAAGCTTTCTAACGGTTGCTGGGCTTTGCGTTCAATTAAATAGTCAACTTTATCATCAACAATTTTTTGTAAGACTGTCGCTTTCATTTTATTGGTTCCTTGCCGCGAGTGCTGTAACGCGGTCAAATGCTTTACCGCTACGAATAATTGCAAGTGCGTGTTCGCTGTTTTGTTTTAAATCTTCATGGCCATTAATACGCATCAGCATGGCAACATTGGCCGCTACAGCCGCTTCGTGAGCCGCTTGGCCATGGCCTTGAAGTAAATGGCTAAGCAATACGCGATTTTCATCAGGTGTACCGCCTTCTAAGTCGCGCAATTGATACGGCGCCAGTCCAAAATCATCAGCAGTTAATTGATAATGTTGTACTTTGCCATCTTTTAATTCAGCGACTTGAGTGACTGCATGTAATGAAACTTCATCCATCCCTCCACTGTGTACCACAGCTGCACGGGTAAAACCAAGCATCTGTAATGTTTCAGATACCGGTTTTACCAATGATTCTTGGTAAACACCGATAAGGGCAATCGGTGGGCGAGCCGGATTAATTAATGGTCCCAATACATTAAATAGCGTTCGAGTTTTTAGCTGTGTACGTACAGGGGCGGCATGACGGAACCCACTGTGGTACTGCGGAGCAAATAAAAAACAAACACCAAGCTCATCTAATGCGTCACGAGCACCTTGCGCACTGAGGTCTAAGGCGATACCAAAGGCGGCTAGTAAATCCGAAGAACCTGAACGGCTCGAAACACTGCGATTACCGTGTTTAGCCACTTTAATCCCACATTCAGCAGCAACGAATGCGCTTGCTGTGGAAATATTGATACTATTTGCGCCATCTCCCCCAGTGCCAACGATGTCGCTGAATGGGTAATCAGGGCGGGGAAATGGCTGTGCATTTTCCAAACAAGCCAACGCGGCTCCAGCAATTTCTTGCGGTTGTTCACCTCGCATTTTCATACTGATTAACACAGCAGCTAATTGAGGTTCTGTTAATTCACCTTGAATAATGGCATTAAACAAGTACTGGCTTTCTTGTTGAGTCAGTGGTTGCGCTTTAAATAACTTATCATAAATATTTTGCATAATTGGCTCTTTAGTATTCCGTTAGTGCGAATGAGTAGGTTCGGTTGCATTGGGAGTAGAAAGAGCCCATGCCACAGTGTTTTCTAGCAACTGTTTACCTTGCGTTGTTAAAATGGATTCGGGATGAAATTGGAATCCACAAACTCTATCGCTATCATTACGTACAGCCATGACCATGCCATTTGATTGGGCACAAATGGTTAAGCTTTCCGGAATTTGGCTACCAACAAGAGAGTGGTAACGCGCCACTGATATTGGGTTTTCAAGATGATTAAACATAGCTAAACCATCATGTGTGGCAATCGAAGATTTACCATGCAAAATTTCACCTGCTGCTGAAACTGTTCCGCCATAAGCTTCAACGATAGCTTGGTGACCTAAACAAATACCAATAACAGGAATTTTACCTTTTACTCGCGTTAATACTTCTGGCATTGAACCTGCTTCGCTTGGTTTACCGGGGCCGGGTGATAAGACTAATATCGGTGAAATCATTTGATTTAATACAGATAAAATATGTTCTACATTGACTGTATTGCGATAAATAACCACGTTATGGCCACCTGCACGCAGTTGGTCTACTAGGTTATAAGTAAAGGAGTCAACGTTATCGAGTAGTAAAATGTTCGCCATTAGAATAACTCCTTAACTTGATGTGCTTGGGCAATTGCACGGATCACTGCACGTGCCTTATTACGGGTTTCATCGGCTTCAGCTTGAGGTACGGAATCTAGAACGACACCACCTCCCGCTTGTACAGTGGCAATGCCATTTTCTACGTATGCAGAACGGATAACGATGCAGGTATCAAAATCACCATTTCCTTGGAAATACCCTACAGCTCCCCCGTATGAACCTCGGCGCTCTTGCTCATATTGGGCAATCAGTTGCATGGCTTTTACCTTTGGTGCACCCGTTAAAGTCCCCATATTCATGCAAGCTTGGTATGCATGAAAAACATCTAAATCTTGGCGCAATGTTCCCACAACATGAGAAACTAAGTGCATCACGAAAGAGTAGCGGTCAACCTTAGTTAGGTTGGCAACATAACGGCTACCCGCTTCACAAATACGGGCTAAATCGTTGCGCGCTAAGTCAACTAGCATGATGTGTTCAGCGAGTTCTTTTTCATCTGAGCGCATGGAAAGTTCAATTCGGCTGTCTAAGTCGAGATCTAATTCACCCTGTGCGTTACGGCCACGAGGGCGGGTCCCCGCGATTGGATAAATTTCCACTTTACGATTTGCTGTTGCATATTTGAGTGCGCTTTCAGGCGACGCACCAAAGAGAGTGAATGCTTCATCTTGCATGTAGAACATATAAGGGCTAGGGTTTTGTGCTTTGAGCTTTTGATATGCAATTAAAGGATGTGAGCACGGCATCGTAAATTTACGAGAAGGCACAACCTGAAAAATATCACCACGGTATATGGCTTCTTTTAATGAGGTGACAATTTCCCCATATTGCTGGTCATTTTTGTTTATCGAAACCGCAAAATCAGGTGCTGTTGCTAAAGGAAGTGCGGGTAAGAACGGGCGGCACGAAGCGATAATTTGTGCGTGACGTTGTGTCACCGTTTCAGCATCTTGCGCATTTTGCGTAAATAGGCAACTTTTGAGCCGAGCAGCCTGATTTTGGTGGTCGATCACTAAATAATGTTCAGCCACAAAAAAACAATAGTCAGGGCAGTGATTAACGGTATTCACATTGGGTAAATCTTCAAAACTGGCGACTAAATCATAAGCAAACAAACCACCCACAAACAGGTTTTCAGGTTTTGTTGAATAGGCTTGCGCGAGAGCCGGCAGAGCACGTAAAACGTCTAAACAAGATGCGGCCTTCAGACGACTGTCTTCGTCTAAATCTTTTGCCGGCGAGCTGAACGTTACCGTTAAGCTATTTTCTTGCATGCTATGATGTGTGATTAAATGGGTTAACTGTGCTAACAGCTTTGGTAATAATGCTTGGCCATTTGGCGTCAACGCTTCTATTTCAACTTGTTGACCAAAAGCACGAATACGTAGCGCGCTGTTGACAACCAGCAAGCTTTGTAAGTTGGCCTTATTATTAATTTCAGCAGATTCCAACAACATTGTTGATGGAACTTGATGGCACAGATGATTAAATAATAATGTAGGATCAGGCTGATAATTAATTGGGCTATCCAGATACTTAAAATGTGCTAATGTGGTGTTTTGTTCGTTCATTATGTTGCCTTACGCTAATTTTTGACATAAAAAAACCCGCCGATGAAGGGCGGGTTTGGCACTGAGACATACAATAACTATGCGTGTGCGGCTTCCGCCCAATTTGGGAAGTCACGCCACCAACGATTTGATAAGTTAAATAAATTCATTGTATGCCTCACTGGATAAACTGATGATTTTTAGCCTTAGCTATCTTGCGTACTAGTTAACTGGATCGCGTTGTTTATGTCAAGAACTTTGTTACTTTATTAGGAAATATAGTTGTACATGGAAATTAGAGAAGATATCAATTTGTCGACTGCCTCGCCGCCATTAGTGACTCGCTACGACTTACATAGCCATACGAATGCTTCGGATGGTGATCTTACTCCAGCAGAGTTAATCGAACGTGCGATTGAAAAAGGGGTTAATATTATAGCGATCACCGATCACGATACCTGTGAAGGTGTATTTGAGGCTCGTCGCTATCTTACTGAAAATGAAAGGCCAATTGAGTTAGTCAATGGTGTTGAAATTTCGACACTGTGGGAAAACATTGAAATACATATTGTGGGGTTAAATTTTTCGCCTTCACACCCCGCTATGGCTCAATTGTTGAAAGCACAATCTGAACGTCGCTTCGAGCGTGGTATTGAGATGGGCAGGCGATTACAAAAATCGGGGATTGATGACGCATGGGAAAATGCGCAACATATTTCTGGTGGTGGGCAGGTAACGCGGGCTCATTTTGCACAGTATATTGTGAAAATAGGTAAAGAAAAAACCATTAATAACGTATTTAAGCGTTATTTATCAAAAGGAAAAATAGGATACGTTCCTGCGAAGTGGTGCTCAATTAAAGATTCTATCGACGCAATCCATGCGGCCGGTGGTATTGCGGTATTAGCTCATCCTGCGAAATATCAATTATCCAATAAATGGTTAAAACGGTTGGTTGCGTATTTTAAACAGTGTGAAGGTGATGCCATGGAAGTTTCTCATTGCCAGCAGCCGCCACATGAAAAGCAGTATTTAGCCGAATTAGCCAATAATGCAAATTTACATACATCGGTGGGTTCAGATTTTCATCGGCCATGTTCTTGGATAGAGCTTGGCCGAAATTTATGGTTACCTAATGATGATAATGCAGTCTGGACGCTTTGGAATGCGGTAAAAAGCAGCTAATTAATTGATGTATTAATAATGCGGTGTAAAATAATTATTATAAGTGATGATTTATTTCTGAGTAGGTCATCTCATGGAATTAAGAGATAGTAGCATTTATAGGTATTTTTGCCGGGTGATGCTGTCGATACCCAAAAATTAGAGGTATGTATGAGCCAGTTTTTTTATGTCCATCCGGATAATCCTCAAGCAAGGCTGATTAGCCAGAGTGTTGAAATTCTAAATAAAGGCGGTGTCATTGTTTACCCTACGGATTCAGGGTACGCCATTGGATGTCGTTTAGAAGAAAAAGATGCTTTGCAACGTATTTGTCGTATCCGTCAGCTTGATGCTAACCATAATTTCACTTTAATGTGTCGAGATCTCTCTGAGCTATCGAATTACGCGCATGTTGATAACACCGTTTTCCGTTTAATAAAAAACAATACGCCAGGTAATTACACCTTTATTTTACGGGCAACGAAAGAAGTTCCACGGCGTTTAATGAATGAAAAACGTAAAACCATTGGCTTACGTGTGCCATCAAACCCGATTGCTCGAGATTTACTCGAAGCTGTTGGTGAACCTTTGATGTCAACGAGTTTGATTATGCCTGGTGATGATTTCACTCAATCAGATCCTGAAGAAATTCGCGACTTACTTGATAAACAAGTCGATTTAGTCATACACGGTGGTTATATCGGGCAAAAACCAACAACTGTGATTGACTTTACTGATGATACACCTGTTGTGGCACGTGTCGGAACAGGGGACCCAACGCCTTTTGAATAAATGCAAATACCTAAAAGCCTAAGATTTAGCACTGAATTAAATAAAATTGTATTGAAAGTGCGATATTCAGATAAGTTATAGGGGTTCAGGACAAACCTGTGTATAATGCGCGGGTTTTCAAATTCATTACTTTTTGGTACGGCAACAAGATGACGCGCCAAAAAGATATTTGACGCCTGTGAAGGCGACAACAGAGGGTTACATGAGCGTAAAACCGCAAAAAACTGAAAAATTACAGAAAATCCTTGCTCGTTCAGGGCATGGTTCTCGTCGAGAAATCGAAACATTCCTGCAAGCGGGTCGTATTAGTGTTGATGGTAAAATTGCGACACTCGGAGACCGTGTTGAAGTCACACCTGCAACAAAAATTCGTTTAGATGGTCGTTTATTAGCTACCAAAGAACCTGAAAAGGAAATTTGCCGTGTAATGGCTTATTACAAGCCAGAAGGTGAATTATGTACACGCCATGATCCAGAAGGGCGCCCAACTGTTTTTAACCGTTTACCACGTTTAACGGGAGCGCGATGGATTGCTGTTGGCCGCTTAGATGTTAACACCAGCGGTTTATTGTTATTTACGACTGATGGTGAGCTAGCTAATCGTTTAATGCACCCAAGCCGTGAAGTTGAGCGTGAATATGCTGTACGTGTGTTTGGTGAAATCAATGAAGCAAAAATTCGTCAATTAACACAAGGCGTACAGTTGGAAGATGGTCCAGCTTCTTTTAAAACGGTTTCTTACCGTGGCGGAGAAGGGATGAATCAATGGTTTAACGTCACTTTAACTGAAGGGCGTAACCGCGAGGTCCGCCGCCTTTGGGAATCGGTTGGTGTTCAAGTAAGCCGTTTAATCCGTGTGCGTTATGGTGATATTGATTTACCAAAAGGTTTACCACGTGGAGGATGGACGGAATTGGGTTTAGAACAAACCAATTATCTCCGTGAGCTGGTGGAATTACCAGTAGAAACTGAAAGCAAAGTTGCCGTTGAGCGTGACCAACGTCGTATTAAAGCAAACCAAATTCGCCGTGCGGTAAAACGCCATACGCAAGTTGCATCACGTCCTGCATCAAAACGTCAATCTTCAAGACCAACGGCGAAACGTCGTACTCGCATCTAGATTAATTGCAATTCTCGAATAGTAAAAAAGCTGAGGCTCCACCCTCAGCTTTTTTTGATGTATGGAAGTGATTCTCATATATCAACGTAATGATTTTATTGAATATAACCTTGTTAATAATAAGAAAATTAATGTTCTAGTTCACATTATTATGAAAGCTATCAGTAAGAGATGATATTTATGAGATATCCATCTCATTTTAATGTAATTAAAAGTCTTAGTATGACCCTTCTTGTGGGATGTATCTCACAAAATATTGGGTTGCTACTGATAATAAAGACAAATTTACAGATAAACCTATTACTTACCCAGTTTATCCAGATAAATAAAGAATGGTTTAAGTGGATAAACCTGAATAAGGACAAACATGAAAAAAATAACACTGACTTTGAGTGCGATTGCATTGGCATTAAGTTTTACAGCAACGTCTCAAGCAAAAATTCCAATGCCAGAAACCGTAAGCCCTGGGGTTACCGTTGTTGAACTTGCTCAACAACAGCCTATTCATTGGGTTTCCATCGAACAAATTAAACAAAGCCTAGAAGGCAAAGCGCCAATGGCTGTTGGGTTTGATATCGATGATACGGTGTTATTTTCGAGTCCAGGTTTTTACCGTGGCAAACTAGAGTTCTCACCTAACGATTTTAGCTACCTAAAAAATCAACAATTTTGGGAAAAAATGAATAATGAGTGGGACAAATTCAGTATGCCAAAACAAGTGGGTATTGATTTAGTCAAAATGCACTTAGATCGCGGTGATACTGTCTATTTCATCACAGGCCGTACGAAAACAAAAACAGAAACGGTGACTAAATACGTTCAAGAAGGTTTAGCAATACCTGCAGATAAAATGCAACCTGTCATTTTTGCAGGCGATGAACCAGGGCAAAATAATAAAGTGAGTTGGATGCGCGATCACAAATTAACCATCTATTATGGTGATGCTGATGCAGATATCGCGGCAGCCCATGAGTTAGGTATTCGTGGTGTCCGTATTTTACGTGCAGCTAATTCATCTTATCAACCATTACCAAAGGCAGGGCGTTTTGGTGAAGAGGTGGTGATTAATTCAGAATATTAATTCTGTAATGAGCCATAATAAAAAGGCAGTCATTTAAAAATGACCGCCTTTTTTGAACGTAAACTAATTTAGTTAGTTACAACAGCATCAATAATCACACGATTACCTGAGATGCTTCCTGTTGTTCCATTAGTGACGATAGGGCTGGTGATCTTAGTGGTATTAGTCGAACGTAAAGCCCCATATTGATTATTAACTAGATTTTTGGAATCAATAGTTAGGTTTTTCCCAGCAGTCACTTTTCCTGCGTAGTTTTCTAATGTGCCGACATCAAGTCTTTGGTTATTAACAGTGGTAATTTGTCCATAATTATTATTGAGTGTCGCTTTGAGCTTAATATCAATATCGTTACGTGCAGCGACATTATTATCTACATTAGCAGTAATTGAACCATACAAGTTACTCAGAGTATCTCCTTTAACTTTAATCGTACCATTATTGGTTTGTAGGCCGCCATTTTGGTCCGTTAGCCCAAATTTGGTATTAACGAGTTTAAAATCACTACTGTAATTGTTGTTCAAATGACTGGTTTCAATCTCAAGACTATTTTCTGCATTAATTAAGCCTGATTGGTTATCAATATTATGGGCTTTGATTGTAAGATTTTTCCCTTTGATATAACCAGAACGGTTGTTCATTGAATTCGTATTAATGACGGATTTACCGTTATTTGAAATAATCGCACCGGAGTTAATGAGTTGGTTTGTGTTGATATTCATCACGCGGCCACTATGAATGGTGGATGATCCCGCATTGGTGAGTGATACTGATGCATCCAAATCCATACGGCCATTAGCGGCATTTATTTCAGAATTAGATTGCGTCAAGTACATCGTACTGATATCTGTATGGCGTTGTGCAATGATTTTGCTATTGGATGTATTTTCAATACTAGATTGCGCGCTGATCTTGCTATCTCGTCCCGCAGTGATATTGGAATTTTCATTCACAACACGAACGGCATTGATAGTTAAATCACGTCCGGCATTGAACCCTTTTCCTGGGTCATTTGGGTTAGCGAGATTGTCTCGGTTATAAATTGTATTCATAGAATGAACATCTATGTCACCTTTAGTAGATTGAACTATACCATTATCATTTATAAAGGAATCAGAGAGTGTACTGACATTCTGTTGGGCAACAATTGAACCTCGGTTGTTACTCAGTGTTCCTAACGTGGTTAAGTTAATATCATTGTTATAAGAGGTGATAATCCCATTATCATTATTAATCGCCCCAGTACCTGCAACTGTGATATTGACCTGTTTATTACCTGCAATACGACCATTATTCGTAATACCCGCAGCATTAATCTTAATGTCACCAGCTGCATTCATATTGCCATTGGTATTGTTCACTGTTCCTGCTGTATCAATAGAAATAGCGCCATTATGTGTGCCAATATCCCCTAAATTACTTACGCCAACACCTGTTTCAGTGGTAATTAATGAAATTTTATTGGCATACATACCGCCAATTGAAGAAACATCAATCCCGACAATAGGTTTTGTGCCGATTGCAGTGGCAGTGCCCGTCACATTCCCTGCCGAATTGACATGATTGTTTCCAGCTACCACATTGAGACGCTGAGCTTCAACAACGCCATTGATGGCAATAGAACGGGCAATTAAATCTGTTGGCGAATTTGAATCTAATCTTCCATTGACGGCAATTTTACCTTGCTGCACATTATAGTTAGCAATAGAACCATCATTGGCTAACTCTACTTTACCCGTCGTTAACGTTGTGCGGCTGGTATTGATAAAACCACAGTTGTTACATGTAATACCCGAAGCGTTAGCAACGATGACTTGCGCTTTACCACCTGCGACTTCAACCATGCCATTTAAGGTTGTTGCCGTATTTGAGTTTATTTCATTTAAAATAATTTTTGCTCGCCCGCCAGCAACGTTAGTGTTTCCACCAATTTTACCACCAATGACTGTATTAGAATTGCCTGCGCTGTTATTTAATATCACACCTTTTTGGTCAACATCGAATTGACTATAGGTATTATGGGAAACACCGGCTTGGCTTGGTTTATTAATATAAACGACAGTAGGGCCATTACTTTGATTCAATACGCCTGCACCATCGGTTGGCGTAATTGCAGCTTGAGCAACGGTAGTTGTACCAACGATTATTGAAACACATAAAAAGAGTGGATTAAATTTTAATGTGGTAAAATTTAAATGAGTATTTAAAGCATTTTTCATATATATCCCTTTAAATAAAATAGAAGAATCTAAAATAACTAACAATCCATTATTGCTATTTAATTATGCTTAAATAGAAAATTAAATAAAATTAATAATGTTAACATGGATAAATATATCGTTATTAGTTGATAAATAACCAAAACTGATTAAAATCGGATTAATATCAGTTATTTTAAAATAATCTCTTTTTTATTAATGAGTTGTGTTTCTATGCTTTTGGTCTAACAAGGGGGGTCTACTGACGTAGCTATACGTATTCAGTTTAATGGAAAAGATGAATAACAACGAATAGTATTAATTATTTTTATGTTTTATTTTTATTGCTATAAATTAATTGTGATATTTGATGTGCTGAAGTTATTAAAAGTAATTTATATTATCTGAAATATTTTTTATTTTTAAACTCACACTAAATTGGTGTGATAAACGAATAAGAATAAATGACTTTTTTATAGATTGACTGATGGAGTAGTTAGATAAAAATAGATTAAAAGTGCAATAATTGAAAAAATCGTATTATTGCACTTTCTTAGTGGTTAATTACCAATCAATCCCTTTTTGAGCTTTAATTCCAACATCAAATGCATGTTTCACTGGGCGCATTTCTGTTACCGTATCAGCTAATTCGATCAAATCTCGGTGGCAACCTCTACCTGTGATCACGACAGACTGATTGGCAGGACGGCTTTGTAATGCTTGAACCACCTCTGCTAATTCGAGGTAATGATAACTCACCATATAAGTGAGCTCATCTAAAATGACTAAATCGTACTGTGGGTCACTTAATAATTGTTTGGCGTACTGCCAAGTTTCCATACAAGCA
This sequence comes from Providencia sp. PROV130, assembly GCF_028482225.1. Taxonomy (NCBI): domain Bacteria; kingdom Pseudomonadati; phylum Pseudomonadota; class Gammaproteobacteria; order Enterobacterales; family Morganellaceae; genus Providencia; species Providencia sp. PROV130. The sequence continues at coordinate 203,447 of NZ_JAMPQC010000016.1, forward strand.
AGGGTATCGGTCTCTTTATTTTGTGTTTCCCACGTGAAGCCTGTTGACATAACATAGAAGGGAACGCCTTGTGGTTCAAGTAGTTCGCGCTCTCCATTATCCCAACCTCCTTTAATAAATTGAACAACAGCGGCTTTCTTACCATGACCTACTGTACGGCAGACAGTTCCAAATGCAGCTGTGGTTTTGCCTTTCCCATTTCCAGTAAAGACAATAACGATCCCTCGTTCAATTTGTGCAGCTTCAATACGCGCATCTACCTTTTCTTTTAGACGCTGTTGACGTTCTTCGTGTCGACTTTGAGACATCGTTTTTACTCCGCAGCACCAGGTTTACGTCCGGGTTGTGCATCATAACTACTCCCCGTTTTACGCAGGCTATCATCACCCATCAAATAGATATATATAGGCATGATATCAGTAGGGGTTTTCAATTTAAGCGGATTTTCATCAGGAAATGCACTTGCTCGCATTGAGGTTCGAGTGCCGCCTGGGTTAATACAATTTACCCGAAGATTGCTCTGCTTATATTCTTCGGCTAGCACTTGCATTAAACCTTCAGTCGCAAATTTGGAGACAGAATAGGCACCCCAACCGGCGCGACCTTGTTTACCTACGCTTGAACTGGTAAAAATTAACGAGGCATTAGGTGCTTTGAGTAATAGAGGAAGTAAAGCTTGAGTTAGCATAAACGTGGCATTGACATTGACTTGCATGACATCATGCCATAGGTCGCTGGGTTGCTCAGAGATAGGGGCAACGACACCAAGTATTCCTGCATTGTGTAATACGCCATCTAAATAAGGAGTTATGGCGGCGATTTGTGTGGCAAGCGTATGACAGTCATCAATAGTTGCAGTTAATAAGTCTAATATAAAGCAAGGTGAATTATTTCCACCTAAAGTGGCTATTTCATCACTAACTGATTGTAATTTATGCTGTGTTCTACCAACAAGGATAAGGGATGCACCATAGCGCGCGTAAGTGAGAGCGGCTTCACGGCCAATGCCATCACCGGCACCGGTTATGAGAATCGTTTTACCTTTTAATAGGTCTTGTCTAGGTTGATATTGGAGCATATTCTTTCCTACTATTGTGATTAGCATGTACGGTTATCATCGCACTGATTGTGATAATTGGCTAATCTAACATAGTTATTAACGAAGTTTGTGTGCTAACTCTGTTTTTTTCTGGTTGTTTGCACGTAATCGTGAGATTATTTTTGTATTGAAGATAAACATCAAAAGGATCAGATTGTGGAGTATTTCTCATTGTATGGGCTATTTTTAGCAAAAGTCGTTACTATTTTGGTGGCGGTGGTTTTGCTAGCTGTCTTTGTGTTTGGCGTAGGTATGCGCCGGCAAGGGGCTAAAGGTGCTTTAAAAATCACAGATTTAGGTGAAAGTTATCGTGAGCGCCAACGCCAAATGCAACAAATTAAAATGAATGAACCAGAACATAAAGCGTGGTTGAAAGCATTTAAAAAGCAGCAAAAAGCTAAATCAAAAAGTGAGAAAACAGGGGCGAAATTAGGCCAAACAGGGGTTAAAAAACCTTGTTTATATGTCTTAGACTTTAAAGGTAGCATGGATGCCCGTGAAGTTGCCTCTTTACGTGAAGAGATCAGTGCAATTCTTGCTGTTGCCGACCAACAAGATGAAGTTTTGCTAAGACTTGAAAGCCCTGGAGGAATGGTTCATGGTTACGGTTTAGCAGCTTCACAATTATTAAGAATCAAAGAAAAAAATATCCCACTTACCATTGCGGTTGATAAAGTTGCAGCGAGTGGCGGATACATGATGGCATGCATTGCAGATAAAATTATTGCTGCACCATTTGCCATTATTGGTTCGATTGGTGTGGTTGCTCAAATTCCGAATATTCATCGGTTATTAAAAAAGCATGATGTTGATGTTGAACTTCATACCGCAGGTGAATACAAGCGTACATTGACCATGTTAGGTGAAAACACGGAACAAGGCCGCAAGAAATTTGTTGAAGATTTAAATTCAACACATGAATTGTTTAAACAATTTGTTCATCAAAATCGCCCATCTTTAGATATTGACGCAGTTGCGACAGGGGAGTATTGGTATGGCTCACAGGCACTTGATAAAGGGCTAGTGGATAATATTGGTGTAAGTGACGATTTTATTATTAATGCGATTGATACCAAAGAAATAGTTAGTATTCGTTATGTGTTAAGTAAAAAAATGATGGATAAGTTTATGGGAAGCGCGGCAAAGAGCGTGGATAACTTATTATTGCGCTGGTGGCAACGCGGACAAAAGCCACTTTTGTAATTTTGAATTTCGCCTAGCGAATAAGCGTTTTTAAATCTACTATTAATTTACCGGCGTTAAAGCCGGTAAATTTTATACAAAAAGCATACGTGTTAATTAGTTATTATCACTTAATTGGTATTGTTCTGACAGTACATGAGCGAGGTGTTTGTACATATTAAAAGCAGCTGTACTTTTTAAAGTAGGGATATTGTTCTCATCTAAGAAGAACTCCCCTTTAAATACCAATGTACCCCGATGCTGCTCAACGGTGTCAACAAACATACCATGAATATAATCATCATGTTTCTTTATGATATCATTAGCTTTTTCAAGTAACTCTTTTTTTGTGATGAACGGTAAATTGTCTTGCATAATTTGGCTTCCTTGAAAAAATAATTGGTTGCTTCTAGCATTTTATCAGGTAGAGTGTGTGGTTTTCAATTGTGACTAAACATCTTTATGTGGTTAAAATCAGTCAACTAGAAGACACTTTGTGCTTTCTAGAATAACGTGATTGAGTTTATAAGTTTTGTTTCAACACAAATAATTGTTTAAAAATATATTGATATATTGTGATTGTGTCGCAATATAAAAAAGAGATTCTCATTTTGCGCATTTTAATGTAGAAATGCGCCATTGTTGATATTTAGGTAAAGGTAAATATGGGTAAAGCTCTTGTTATAGTGGAGTCCCCGGCAAAGGCCAAAACGATTAATAAGTATCTTGGCAGTGGCTACGTTGTAAAAAGCAGCGTTGGCCACATTCGTGATCTGCCGAAAAGCGGCTCTGGTTCACAAACCGGCTCACAAAAGAGTACAGGCTCATCTACCGACAAAACAAAGAAAGTAAAAAAAGATCCGCGTGATGCGTTAGTTAAGCGCATGGGGATCGACCCTTACCATGGTTGGAAAGCGAATTATCAAATTCTACCGGGTAAAGAAAAAGTGGTTTCTGAACTTAAATCACTGGCGGAGGATGCCGAACACATCTACCTCGCAACGGACTTGGACCGCGAAGGGGAAGCTATTGCGTGGCATTTACGCGAAGTGATTGGTGGAGACGATTCTCGTTTTAGTCGTGTTGTATTTAATGAGATCACCAAAAATGCGATCACTCAGGCATTTGATAGCCCTGGGGAATTAAACATAGATAGAGTTAACGCACAACAAGCGCGTCGTTTTATGGACCGAGTTGTGGGTTATATGGTTTCTCCGCTGCTGTGGAAAAAAGTCGCTCGTGGCTTATCGGCTGGTCGTGTTCAGTCAGTTGCAGTGAAACTCATTGTTGAACGTGAGCGAGAAATTAAAGCTTTCGTCCCTGAAGAATATTGGGAACTGCATGCCGATTTAGCCGATAAAGATATCGCTAACTTGCGTATGGAAGTCACTTCACAGGGTGGTAAGGCATTTAAGCCAGTCAATAAAGCGCAAACAGAGGCAGCAGTTAAGCTGCTTGAAAAAGCCCGTTTTGCAGTTGTTGATCGTGAAGATAGGCCGACATCAAGTAAGCCGAGCGCACCGTATATCACGTCAACGTTGCAACAAGCTGCCAGTACCCGCTTAGGTTTTGGCGTGAAAAAAACCATGATGATGGCTCAGCGTCTTTATGAAGCAGGGTATATCACCTATATGCGTACTGACTCAACAAACTTGAGCCAAGATGCATTGGATATGGTTCGTGGCTACATTAATGATAATTTTGGCGCTAAATACCTGCCAAAAGATGCGAATGTTTATAGCAGTAAAGATAATTCGCAAGAGGCGCACGAAGCCATTCGTCCTTCTAGTGTCGATGTTTTACCTGAATCATTAAAAGACATGGAGAACGATGCGAAAAGGTTGTATCAATTAATTTGGAATCAGTTTGTGGCCTGTCAAATGACGCCAGCTAAATATGATTCAACAACCTTGACAGTCAAAGCAGGGGATTTTGAACTAAAAGCCAAAGGGCGTACGTTACGTTTTGATGGTTGGACGAAAGTCATGCCTGCACTGCGTAAAAATGATGAAGATAAAACATTGCCACCAATACAAGTTGGTGCTGAGTTATCTTTAATTGAGCTATTACCTAGCCAGCACTTTACGAAGCCACCAGCTCGTTTTAGTGAAGCATCTTTAGTTAAAGAACTCGAAAAACGTGGTATTGGTCGCCCTTCGACGTATGCAGCGATTATTTCGACGATCCAAGACAGAGGTTATGTCAAAGTTGAAAATCGTCGTTTCTATGCAGAGAAAATGGGTGAAATTGTCACGGATCGTTTAGAGGAAAACTTTAACGACCTGATGAACTACGATTTTACTGCGCGTATGGAAGACCAACTGGACCATGTTGCAAACCATGATGCTGAGTGGAAAGCCGTATTAGATGAATTCTTCTCTGACTTTAGTAAGCAACTAGATGTTGCTGAAAAAGAACCAGAGGAAGGGGGAATGCGCACTAACCCAATGGTGATCACCTCAATCATTTGCCCTGATTGTGAACGCCATATGGGGATCCGTACCGCATCAACCGGGGTATTTTTAGGTTGTTCTGGTTACGCACTACCACCAAAAGAACGTTGTAAGAAAACAATAAACCTTATCCCTGAAGACGAAGTCTTGAATGTGCTTGAAGGGGATGATGCGGAAACTAATGCGTTAAGAGCAAAACGTCGTTGTCCAAAATGTGGCACCGCGATGGACAGCTATTTGATTGATAATGGCCGTAAATTACATGTATGTGGTAATAACCCTGCATGCGAAGGTTATGAAATCGAAGAAGGCGAATTTCGTATTAAGGGTTATGACGGCCCAGTCATTGAATGTGACAAGTGTGGATCAGAAATGCACCTTAAAATGGGGCGTTTTGGTAAGTACATGGGTTGTACTAACGAAGAGTGTAAAAATACGCGTAAAATCTTACGAAGTGGTGAAGTCGCACCACCGAAAGAAGACCCGGTTCCATTACCGGAACTTCCATGTGAAAAATCTGATGCGTATTTTGTGTTACGTGATGGAGCTGCTGGGGTTTTCCTTGCGGCAAATACATTCCCAAAATCACGAGAAACGCGTGCACCATTAGTTGCAGAATTACAGCGCTTTAAAGACCGTTTACCTGAAAAACTGGCTTATTTGGCTGAAGCACCAGCTGAAGATGGCGAAGGTAATCCAACTGTCGTCCGTTTTAGTCGTAAAACGAAGCAGCAATATGTTTCTTCAGAAAAAAATGGTAAAGCGACGGGTTGGAGTGCGTTCTACGTTGATGGTAAATGGGAAGTGAAAGAGAAATAATAGTTCTCTTTTATTTTCAAGCAAAAAAGCCAATCATTTAATTTGATTGGCTTTTTTATTAACTTGTCAATTTCATATCAATGCCTATCGGTGAATAACCCGCTGTTATACTGTCATTTCCTTTATTTCTTATCGCTCACTGTGATATAGCCGCCAATTTTTAACTAAACTTAAATGTAGCACCAAAGTGATAACTAATTTGTGTTAACTTAAGATAGAGTCATTGTAATTATCAATAGATAGTAATAGTTCTTACCTTGTTAAGGTCTTTAGGTAAGTCGATGGAATGATAGATAAAAGTTATCCACCGGAGGCAAAATGAAGTTAAAAATGTGTTTACTGGCTGCATTATTGACAGTGGGGACAGCATATGCTGCTCAATCTACTGTTGTATTAAAAGAAGCAACCCCAACAGGTGATGGTAAAGCAATAGGTGAGGTTGTTATCTCAGAAACAGAATATGGATTACTATTTACGCCAAAATTAACGGGCCTACAAGCAGGCATTCATGGGTTTCATGTTCATGAGAACCCAAGTTGCGAACCCGCAGAGAAAGATGGCAAATCGGTACCTGCATTAAAAGCCGGTGGCCATTTAGACCCCGCTAAAACAGGTGTCCACAAAGGCCCTTATGATAACACAGGGCATTTAGGTGATTTACCCGGCCTAGTTGCTGATAGCCAAGGTAACGCTGATTATGCGGTACTAGCACCACGATTAAAATCACTAAAAGATGTTCAAGACCGCGCATTAATGGTGCATGTGGGTGGTGATAACTATTCTGATAATCCAGAAGCGTTAGGCGGTGGTGGGGCTAGAATGGCCTGCGGCGTCATCAAATAATACGCGTCATATTTCAAGCTGTGACGTTGTTAGCTGCGCTTGCTAACCCTAGTCACATACTTATGTATGCTCCTAGGGCTTAGCGCCGCTTGCTGCCTAGCCACAACTTGAACTATTTAGCGTATTGTACTGATTATAAAGTAATTTAAACGACAGTATTGCATTAATTAGAAAGTGATTTAAACAACAGAATTGTTATTTGAGCTTACTGATTTTAGTTACATACTGATGTATGCTCCTAGGGCTTAGCGCCGCTTGCTGCCTAGCTATAACGTGAACTATTTAGCGTATTGGATTGATTTGAAAACAATTTAATTTTGCTAGTCATAAAAAGAAGGCTCAAGTTAAACCTCGAGCCTTCTTTTTTCATTGGTAAACTACCAAATACGAATACGTTGCTCCGGCGCCAAATACAGTGCGTTATTTTTATCAACACCAAATGTTTGGTACCAGTCATCAATATTGCGTACCACGCCATTAGCACGGAATTGGTTAGGGCTATGAGGGTCTGTCATAATCTTATTCCGCTCAGATTCTTTATTTGACAGTTCTTGCCAAGTACGAGCCCAAGCAATGAAGAAACGTTGTAACCCAGTTGTTCCGTCAATAATTGGGGGCTCACCATTTGGATAATTTTCTTTGGCAAATTGTTTATAAGCACTCAAGGCGATATTTAACCCACCGAGATCACCAATGTTTTCACCTAATGTAAGCTCACCATTCACATTTAAACTATCAACAGCAAATGCGTTATACTGCTCGACAAGCTTGGCTGTTTTCTCTTTAAAGTGAGTTTTCGCACTCTCACTCCACCAGTTACGTAATTGCCCCGTACCATCGTATAAACTACCTTGGTCATCAAAGCCATGTCCCATTTCGTGGCCAATTACAGCGCCAATTGCACCATAGTTATAGGCTGGGTCAACATTAGGATCAAAGAAAGGTGCTTGTAAAATTGCCGCTGGGAACACAATTTCGTTTTGAACAGGGTTGAAATAAGCATTGACTGTTTGTGGCGTCATGCCCCATTCCCATTGACGGACAGGTTGGCCAATTTTGCCAATCATATCATCATATGACCAGGCTAAAACTTGTTTATAATTCTCTAATAATGAGTCAGGCTTGAGGTTAATTGTGCTGAAGTCATTCCATTGATCTGGATATCCCACTTTAACAGTGAATTGCTCTAATTTTTTAAGGGCTTCTTGGCGAGTTGGCTCATCCATCCAGTCATTGATTTTTAGGCGTGAATTAAATGTGCCTCTCACATAACTGACCAAGTCTTTAATTTTTTCTTTAGCTTGCGGGTCGAAGTATTGTTCGACATAAATTTGCCCTAATGGCTCACCTTGGAGTGAATTAACTGTCTGCAATGCACGTTCTTGGCGAGTGCGTTGCTTTTCAATTCCATTGAGTTTTTTCGAATAAAAATCAAATTGAGCATCCGCGATAGTTTGGTTTAAATAACGTGCGTGTTCACTAATATATTGGAAGGTTAGGTAATCTTTTAGTGTCGAAACCGGGGTATCAGCAAAAATTTTTGCGGTTTGTTCCACTGCGCTATCTGTTTCAACGATGATTTTCTCAAGTTGTTTATCTGTTAGTTTACGACTGGTAATAAAACTAGTCCAATCAAAACCTTGAGTATAATTTTTCATTTCAGCTAGGGACATTGCATGGTAATTTTTGATAGTGTCACGGCGTGCTTCTGGACTCCAATGCACCGTCGCAATCGCTTTTTCCAAATCAAAAATTTTCTGTGCTTTTGGTTGTACATCTTTTTCACCCGCCAGTTCTAGCATGGTAGCGATATAAGCGATATAACTTTTTCGAATATCTTCCATTTGTGGGGTGTTATCGAGGTAATAAGTACGGTTCGGTAGCCCTAAACCACCTTGACCGATATAAAGCACATAGGTATCAGGTGCTTTGGCATCTAAATCTACCCAATAAGAAATTAGTGACTTATAGTCGGGCTGAGTCATTAGTTGGCTAATATCATGATGGTTTTTAGCTTTTGCAATGGCATCTAAATCGGATTTTATTGGGCTAATACCCGCTTGCTCGATAGCTTTTTCATTCAGGTAGCTGAGATATAAATTTCGAATATTTCGTTGGTTATGCGTGAGCTTGTTTGCAGGGATCTGTTGTAGTTGGTCAATAATCGATTGAATGTGTTTCTCTGTGTTTAAGTATAACTCAACAAAAGAGTTAATACGTGGCATACCAGTGGGGATTTGCGCTTTATTTATCCAATCTTCATTAACATAACGGTAAAAATCATTTCCGGGTTCAATTGTATCAGACAAAATAATTTTTTGTTGTCCATAAGTAACTTCTTTCGCCAATAGCATAGGGGCAAATGAAATCGTCGACATACCAATAATTAAAGCCAAAACATTTAAACGCATGTAACCACCTCTCTTCGTTGAGAATTATGATATTCACTCTAATACGTTAAATTTTACAGTGATGATCCTGCAAGATTCATTTTACTTATTGAACCACATAATGAAATAAAGTTAATCCGTCTTTGCACTATCTTACGGCCTTTCATCAGTGTAGTGGCATTTTGATGAAATTTTATCATCATACTGTTTATTCTTCTGTGAATGATGTTATATTGGTTATATCAAGTAATCCCATTATAACTTTTGGTTATATTTAATATTCTTTAGCTATACCAAAAGCACTTTATTCATGTATGAGGTAGACTGAAATATGAAATTGCAGCAATTACGTTATATTGTTGAAGTGGTTAATCATGACTTGAATGTCTCCTCAACCGCTGAGGGGCTTTTTACGTCACAGCCCGGAATCAGTAAACAAGTGCGGATGCTTGAAGATGAGCTTGGGATCCAGATTTTTGCGCGTAGTGGTAAACACTTAACGCATGTTACCCCCGCAGGGGAAGAGGTCGTGCGGATCTCCCGAGAAGTGCTATCAAAAATAGAAGCAATTCGTTCGGTTGCTGGGGAGCACACCTATCCAGATAGGGGAAGCTTGAGTATTGCGACGACACATACACAAGCTCGTTATGCTTTACCTCCAACAATCAAAGGCTTTATTGAGCGCTACCCACATGTTTCATTGCATATGCAGCAAGGGTCACCAACACAAATAGCTGAAGAAGTTTGCAAAGGTAATAGTGACTTTGCGATAGCAACAGAAGCACTACACCTGTATAACGATTTGATTATGTTGCCATGCTACCATTGGAACCGCTGTGTCGTTGTGCAGAAAGACCATCCGCTCGCGACGAAAAAAAATGTCACTATTGAAGATATCGCGGAATATCAAATTGTAACTTATACCCATGGGTTTACTGGTCGTTCAGAATTAGATGTGGCATTTCAGAAGATTGGCCTTGAGCCCAAAATTATTTTTACCGCAACCGATGCAGACGTGATCAAAACCTACGTCAGATTAGGGTTAGGGATCGGTATCATCGCGAGTATGGCAGTTGACCCAGTGAGTGATAGCGATTTAGTTGTAATTGATATGCGTGATAAGTTCAGCTATAGCACAACTAAGATTGGTTTTAAGCGCACCAGTTTCTTACGTAGCTATATGTACGATTTTATGTGGCGCTTCGCACCGCATCTAACTCGTGATGTAGTCGATAAAGCGGTAGCTATTCGTAATAATGAAGAAATTGAAGAATTTTTTAAAGATATGAAATTGCCTATCATTTAATTTCTTTATATTTCTGTACTACCCAATAAAAACCCTAGTGACTGTATTTCTAGGGTTTTTATTATCAATACTTCGCCGGTGTACCAAGCTATTTTCTGACTTATTTCCCTTCTTATCTTAAATTTCCTATTATTAATAAAGAAACATTCAATATTTGGCACAAAATCTATAAATCAAATTTCTAGAGCAACTATGATTACAATTGGTTAACAAAAAATAATGGCGGTAAATACACATATTGCCATAGCCATAAAAACCAAGGAGGAGTTATGTCGTTGAGTCTAAAAACAACGAGTGCCTCGACACTCAATGTTGGAAACAAGCAGTATAATTACTTCAGTTTAGCGCTAGCTGAAAAAAAGCTCGGTGAGGGGACGAAGTTACCTAAATCATTAAAAGTCTTACTTGAAAACCTATTACGCCATATTGATGGAAGCTCAGTTGTTGAACAAGATTTACAAGCCATTATTGACTGGCAAAAAAATGCACATGCAGATAGGGAAATTGCGTATCGTCCCGCGCGTGTGCTTATGCAAGATTTTACTGGAGTTCCTGCTGTTGTTGACCTGGCCGCGATGCGTGAAGCGGTTAAATCATTGGGGGGCAATGTTGAGCAAGTGAATCCGTTATCACCTGTAGATTTAGTCATTGACCACTCGGTGATGGTGGATGAGTTTGCCAGCCAATCTGCCTTTGGGGATAACGTTGAAATTGAAATGGCGCGTAACCATGAACGTTATTTATTTCTACGTTGGGGGCAAAAAGCATTTAACCGTTTTCAAGTGGTACCGCCTGGTACGGGTATCTGCCATCAAGTCAATTTAGAATACCTTGGTAAGGCGGTATGGTATGAAGAAATTGACGGTAAATTATATGCTTATCCAGATACTTTAGTGGGTACTGACTCTCATACGACAATGATCAATGGGTTAGGCGTATTAGGTTGGGGGGTTGGTGGTATTGAAGCGGAAGCTGCGATGTTAGGCCAACCGGTATCAATGCTAATCCCTGACGTTGTTGGTTTTAAATTAACGGGTAAATTATCTGAAGGGATCACGGCAACTGACCTTGTGTTGACAGTGACACAAATGCTACGTCAACATGGTGTAGTGGGTAAGTTTGTTGAGTTCTATGGTGACGGCTTGGCCGATTTACCATTAGCAGACCGAGCAACAATTGCGAATATGTCCCCTGAATATGGTGCAACGTGTGGCTTTTTCCCTGTTGATGAAGTAACACTGTCTTATATGCGTTTAACTGGGCGCAGTGATGATGAAATTGCGCTGGTGGAAGCTTATAGTAAAGAGCAGGGTTTATGGCGTTATGCGGGCGATGAACCGATTTTTACCAGTACACTTGAGCTAGACATGTCGACAGTTGAATCCAGTTTAGCCGGGCCTAAACGTCCACAAGACAGAGTTGAACTTAGCCAAGTACCAAAAGCATTTCGTGGCGCAGTAGAGTTAGAAGTCAATAAAAAGATCCAATCGAGCTATCCTTCTGTTAAATATCAAAATAAAACCTTTGAATTAACCGATGGCGCGGTCGTTATTGCGGCAATTACCTCTTGTACAAACACGTCGAACCCAAGTGTATTAATGGCGGCGGGGCTATTAGCGAAAAAAGCCGTTGAAAAAGGGTTAGTTCGCCAACCGTGGGTTAAATCATCATTAGCACCGGGTTCTAAAGTGGTTACTGATTATCTTGCCGTTGCGGGTTTAACACCGTATTTAGATAAGCTTGGGTTTAACCTTGTCGGGTATGGATGCACAACCTGTATTGGTAACTCAGGGCCATTACCAGAACCAATAGAAGAAGCGATTAAACAAACGGATCTTACCGTTGGTGCCGTGCTGTCAGGTAACCGTAACTTTGAAGGGCGAATTCACCCACTGGTGAAAACTAACTGGTTAGCCTCTCCGCCGCTTGTTGTTGCCTATGCACTGGCGGGTAATATGAATATCAACTTGAAAACCGATCCTATCGGGGTTGATAAATCAGGTAATGATGTCTATTTGAAAGATATTTGGCCATCAAGTGCTGAAATTGCGCAAGCTGTACAGCAAGTTAAAACAGATATGTTCCGTAAGGAATATAACGCGGTCTTTGAAGGTGATGACGCTTGGAGAGCATTAAAAGTTGAAAGTTCTTCAACCTATCACTGGCAAGTAGACTCGACCTATATCCGCCATCCACCTTTCTTTGAAGGAATGCAATCTCAACCAGACCCTGTTAAAGATATTCATGGCGCAAATATTTTGGCGATCCTCGGTGACTCTGTTACTACTGACCATATTTCTCCAGCGGGAAATATCAAAAAAGAGAGTCCAGCAGGGCGGTATCTGCAAGAACACGGTGTTGCTGTCGCAGATTTCAACTCTTATGGTTCGCGTCGTGGTAACCATGAAGTGATGATGCGAGGGACATTTGCAAATATTCGTATTCGTAATGAAATGGTGCCAGGTGTAGAGGGTGGTTATACCTTACATATACCGACAGGCAAACAAATGGCGATTTATGATGCAGCGATGCTGTATCAACAAGAAAATCGTCCATTGGCCATCATTGCAGGTAAAGAATATGGTTCAGGTTCTAGCCGAGATTGGGCCGCCAAAGGCACGAATTTATTAGGTGTGAGAGTCGTCATTACTGAGTCATATGAGCGTATTCACCGTTCCAATTTGATTGGTATGGGGGTTATACCTTTAGAGTTTAAAGATGGGGTATCCCGTAAAACACTCGGTTTAAAAGGTGATGAACGCATTGATGTCACCGGGCTACAGTCAATTACCCCTGGGCAGGATATCAAAGTGAAAATTACGTATGGCAATGGTGATATAAAGGAAATCATAACCCGTTGTCGTATTGATACTGCAACGGAGATGGATTATTACCGTCATGGTGGTATTTTACATTATGTTATAAGACAGATGCTGCATTAATCATTCAATTGTGTTACTGAAACGCCTGTAAGATTGTTATCCTACGGGCGTTTTTATTTTTTAATATTTAATCTTATTTATCAATTTTGTTTTTTCTCAATATTTTTGATGGCAATCTACGTTATGGTGTTAAATAGACGGTAGATTAAAGGAGAAAATAGTCGCTACTAGGCTAAATGAAAATAGGGTGAAGTTCGCCATAAATAAGTTTCTTTGTGCAAATTAATTGAATGTAATGGCTTTAGCACAGGTCACCATGTGACTGAGCTTATCGAAAACACTATAAAGGAAATGAGTATGGCAGATATCAATGAAACCGATTTCTATAAAGGGGCATTGTGGGCAGCAGATATCTTATTAACCACATCCCATTTTGATGGTGCGAACGAAGAGGTTCGTGACATTTTGGAGCACATACCTAACTTATATTCTATTGTGATGAGAACACCTGAAACGGAAGTCCATGATTTGCGTTTATATGCAGACAAAGAATTTCCACTCGGCTTAAATGCAGATTACACCACCATTACCATTGCACCATTACAAGACTATTTTGATATTTTGCCTATGCCCGATCAAAACCCTGAGAGTATTACGGTTGAAGTTGATTACTGGGGAGTGGTTGCAACAACATCTGCGGGTAAACAAGATTTATTAATTGCCGGTTTAGCAACGGCAGAGCAAGCACAGCATTATGTGAAAACATTAACCCAACAACTTGAATTGCAAAGAGCAAAATAGCCAAATGGCTATAAAATAGGCGCTTTAAGTACTATTATTCAACAGAAATGACAAAAAACCGCACTACTGTGTTTATGTACAGTAATGCGGTTTTCTTTAACGGAATGAGATTATAACGCGTTGGCTTCGGCTAACTGTAAAGCGAAATAAGTGAAAATAAGATCAGCGCCTGCGCGTTTAATTGACCCTAGTGTTTCAAGAGCCACACGCGTTTCATCAATTGCACCCGCTTGAGCTGCAAATTTAATTTGTGCGTATTCTCCACTGACTTGATAAGCACCGATAGGTAATTGAGTGTGTTCGCGTAAATCACGAATAATATCTAAATACGCTCCGGCAGGTTTTATCATTAGCGCGTCAGCACCTTCGCGTTCATCAATTAGTGATTCATGGAGTGCTTCACGGCGGTTCATTGGGTTCATCTGATAGGTTTTTCTATCGCCTTTAAGGCATGAACCCGCTGCATCTCGGAATGGGCCATACAGTGCGGATGCAAATTTTGTGGAGTAAGACATAATTGCAGTGTCTGTAAAGCCAGCTTCATCAAGAGCATGACGGATTGCAGCAACCTGGCCATCCATTGCGGCAGAAGGGGCAATGAAATCAGCGCCTGCACCTGCGGCGGCAACCGCTTGTAAACCTAGGTTATGGATAGTTGCATCGTTGTCAACGACATGACCGTGCATAACGCCACAGTGACCATGAGAGGTGTATTCACAGAAACAGGTGTCAGACATCACTATCATTTCAGGAACGGTTTCTTTGCAGATACGTGACATGCGTGCCACTAAACCATTTTCTTGCCATGCATCACTACCATTATCATCAAGATGATGGGAAACCCCAAAGGTCATCACTGATTTTATTCCTGCATTTGCGATACGCTCAATTTCATAGGCAAGGCGTTTTTCAGGAATACGCATAACACCCGGCATGCTATTGATTGGCATATAGTCGTCGAGTTCTTCTTCAACAAAAATTGGCAAGCAAAGGTCATTAACGGAAAGATGGGTTTCTTGGAATAAAGTGCGGAGTTTTTCGGTCTTACGCAATCTTCTCATGCGTTGAATTGAATGCAGGTTGTTCACAGTATCTCCTGGTAGTATGCGGAATAAACCTCAAGAGCTCAGTTTATTCGTCAGGGTAATCAGATGGCTAACAGTATAAACCTTATAGAAAGAAAGTGAATATAGCAGCGGGTAAATGGCACACTTTGAATGATGATAATCAGACTGGGAAAAAGAAAGGGAAGAGCAGAACGCTCTTCCTTTGGTGAGATCACTGATGCTTAAATAGCATGTGTCCCATTTTTTCTGCTTTAACGTCAAGGTAATGTTCGTTACTTGGGTTACGGCCGACAATCAGTGGAACACGCTCTACCACGTTAATTCCAGCTTCACGCATGATGTCTATTTTTTTCGGGTTATTTGTCAATAAGCGGACTTCATTAATTCCCAATAATTTATACATATCAGAGCATAAGGTAAAATCACGTTCATCGGCTTTGAATCCGAGTTTGATGTTGGCTTCAACCGTATCAAGGCCTTGATCTTGCAATGCATAAGCACGGATTTTATTCAGCAAGCCTATGTTTCGGCCTTCTTGGCGATGATAAAGTAATACCCCTCGGCCTTCTTTACTAATCTGAGAGAGCGCGGCTTCTAATTGAAAACCACAATCGCAACGTAGACTAAATAACGCATCTCCTGTTAAACATTCGGAGTGGATCCGGCTAAGAACCGGTGTATCTCCTGAGATATCGCCAAAAATTAACGCTACATGATCACGACCGGTTGCGATTTCTTCAAAACCCACCATTAAAAACTCACCGAAAGGTGTTGGGAGTTTTGCTTCGGCAACGCGTTTTAGCTGCATATTTTCTTTCATTAGTTAAAGTAACTCTTGCTTAATTAATAACGTTTATCGATATAAAGTAGCTTAACTATAATACATCGACGCTATATGACGTTTAGCATATAGAGGTTGGTATTCTTTGCACACGACCAACGCTGTATTACTATAACAGAGTTAATAATAGGTGAATGGAATATTTGTATATTTAATAGAACTTTATTTGGAACACATTGAATGAAAAAAACTGTTTTGGTCGTTTGTGCTTTTGCATTGTTATTAATCATCCCACCCATAGTGATGATAGTTACAGGGTGGCATTGGTCACCAGAAACCCAGTTTAACTCAATGAAATGGCTTCTTTGGCTGACAGACACTGCGGGAGCGCCTTATAGTATTTTAACGTCTTTGTTATTTCTTGGAGCCGTTGTATTCATTTTCCGTTCAGAAAAGAAACAGCGATTGAAAATTTTGTTTGTTCTGGTCAGCGTGGTATTACTACAACAAGGTTTGAAGAGCGCATTAAAAAGCACATTTAAAGAACCGCGTCCTTATGTGGAATGGTTGGCAACTCAATATCAAATTCCTTCATCAGAGTTTTATGAGTTAAAACGCAGTGAACGAGCGAAATTAATTAAAAATACGGTTAAACAAGATGAAAATATAGCTAAGTGGCAGCGTAAACATTGGCAAGCAGAAACGGGGTATTCTTTTCCTTCGGGCCATATGTTATTTGCGGCAGGCTGGGCATTGTTTTTAATTGTGCTTTTTTGGCAACAACGTTTATATGTTTTATCGATTGGGCTTGCTATTTGGGCAGAGGGTATTGCGTTTAGTCGGATGTTGTTGGGAATGCATTGGCCTATAGATATAATAACCTCAGTGATCATCAGTGCTTGTTTTACCCTATTTGGTTATTATATTTTACGGGTATGGGGACTATTCAGTAAAGCCGATTAATCTTTCATCAAGTTAACCATTATTAAGGGAGATCTAACTTAAATCTCTCATTGTATAAAATAAATTGCTTTGTCTGAATGCGCTGGAAATGCTACCTTAACAGGTAGATATTATTGGATGAATAGAACTGATAACGGGAATAAATGTGAAATATTTTCTGATTTTATTACTAGCGGTCGCTTTTTTTATTGTTTCGATTACGCTAGGTTCAAGCAATGATCAGGTTATTACATTTAACTACCTGATTGCAAAAGGGGATTTTTCATTATCGACCCTTCTTGCATCACTTTTTGGTGTCGGTTTTGTGCTAGGTTGGCTAGTCTGTGCCGTGTTTTATTTACGAGTCATCGTTAGCCTGAAAAATGCACGTCGTAAAATTAGACGTTTAGAATCACAATTAGGTGCTGGAGAAAGTAATATTTCCGACTCAACCTCATTAGTGACGACTCAGAACAAGGAATAATCCTGTATGTTCGAGTTGCTGTTTCTGCTGCTACCGGTTGCTGCTGCTTACGGTTGGTACATGGGGCGCAGAAGTGCTCAACAAGATAAGCAACAACATGCGAATCGCTTGTCACGTGATTATGTAACAGGCGTTAACTTCCTATTATCTAATCAACAAGATAAAGCTGTCGACCTATTCCTCGACATGCTGAAAAATGAAGACAGCTCCGCTTTTGAGGCTCATCTCACGCTGGGAAATTTATTTCGCTCTCGCGGGGAAGTTGAACGTGCTATTCGTATTCACCAATCGCTGGTGGAAAGTGCCGCATTATCATTTGAACAACGCTTATTAGCTACCCAACAACTTGGCCGAGATTACATGGCTGCGGGGGTTTATGACCGTGCAGAAAACATGTTTCAGCAATTGACGGATGAAGTCGATTTCAAACAAAGTGCCTTACAATCCCTCTTAAATATTTATCAACTCACCAGTGACTGGACAAAAGCCATTGAAATAGCAGGAAAACTGGTTAAATTAGGGCACCCCGAGTTACGTGAGCAAATTGCGCATTTTTATTGTGAATTAGCGACCCAACAACTCGCTAGCGATGATCTTGAAGATGCACTGACATTATTAAATAAAGCAGAGCAAGCCGACAACCACTGCGCTCGTGTTTCAATTATGAAAGGTCGGTTGTTTATCGAACAAGGTAATTACGACAAAGCGATTTATGTCTTAAAACAAGTCTATCAACAAGATAGAGAACTCGTCGCTGAAACATTACCTTTACTGTTTGATTGCTACCAACATACTGGCCAAGCAGATGAGTGGGAAGATTACCTTCGTCAGTGTGTTGCAGGTAATTCAGGGGCTATCGCAGAACTTTATTTAGCCGATATTATTGTCGAAAAACAAAATCATGAAGCGGCTGCGAATTACATTAACGACCAAATTCAACGTCATCCTACCATGCGTTTATTTTATCGTTTAATGGATTACCATCTTGAAGAAGCGGAAGATGGAAGGGCAAAAGAAAGTTTGATTTTGCTGCGTAAAATGGTAGGGGAACAAATTCGTACAAAACCCGATTACCGCTGTCATAAATGTGGGTTTACATCGCGTGCATTATATTGGCATTGTCCATCTTGTCGCTCTTGGGACACCATTAAACCTATTCGCGGGCTAGATGGTCAGTGACAGCGTCACTTTTTAAATAATAACGACTCTTTAAAGGCTAAGAAATGATTTCCTCAACTGAGAACCACACACATTCACCAATTATTGTGGCACTTGATTATGAAGATGCTAATGAAGCTTTGGCTTTTGTGGATCGCATTGACCCACGTGATTGTCGCTTAAAAGTTGGCAAAGAAATGTTTACTTTTAATGGTCCTCAATTTGTTAAGTCACTCCATGAACGTGGTTTTGATATTTTCTTAGATTTGAAATTTCATGATATTCCAAATACTGTCGCTCGTGCGGTTGCGGCTGCAGCTGAAATGGGGGTATGGATGGTTAATGTTCATGCTGGTGGTGGGGCTCGCATGATGGATGCTGCTCGCCAATCTCTTGAGCCTTATGGCAAAGAAGCGCCATTACTCACTGCGGTAACAGTATTAACGAGTATGGATGAATCTGACCTCATGGGTGTTGGAATTAACGCTTCACCAGCAGCTCATGCAGAGCGTTTGGCCTTATTAACGAAGCAATGTGGGTTGGACGGTGTAGTTTGCTCTGCTCATGAAGCTCAACGTTTAAAACAGTTATGTGGTGCTGATTTCAAATTGGTTACCCCAGGTATTCGCCCTACAGGAAGTGATGTCGGGGACCAACGTCGCATTATGACACCACAAGATGCAGTGAAAGCAGGTGTCGATTATATGGTGATTGGGCGTCCGATTACACGTAGTGAAAACCCAACTGTCACATTACAACAAATCAATCAATCTATTGAAGGTTTGCTATGAGTGATTCAAATAGTCGTCTTGTTTACAGTACAGAGACAGGACGTATTGCTGACGAGAAACCCAAAGTTGAAAGGCCTAAAGGCGATGGTATTGTGCGAATTCGCCGTGAGACATCAGGACGTAAAGGGAAAGGGGTTTGTGTTGTTACAGGTCTTGACCTTGAAGATAGCGAATTAGCAAAACTAGCGGCTGACCTTAAAAAGAAATGTGGCTGTGGCGGGGCTGTCAAAGACGGTAATGTTGAAATTCAAGGCGATAAACGCGATGTTATCAAACAGTACCTTGAGGCGAAAGGTTTTCAAGTCAAGTTAGCTGGTGGCTGATTGACTCGACAATTTTGCTATTTTTCATGAGTGGCGACTGAGAGAGCCACTCATTTTATAACGAAGAAGTGGTTAAATTGCTGCTAACTCGGCAAATAAAGCAGGATTACGCTTAATGGCGATGAGTATTTTAGCCGCTAATCCTGTTGGGTTACGTCGTTTAAGCTCCCAACTTTTAATGGTGTCGATACTCGTTCCTAGCGCATGAGCTAATTCGCTTTGGGAAACATTAAGTTGTTCTCGAATTGCTTTGACGTCAGTAATTTCGTAACGAGTGACATTAGCGGCTTTTTGGTGACCGTGTTTAGTGTCAACAGCTTCTTCTAAAGAGGCTTTTAATTCGTTGAATATACTCATTTTATAACTCATTTTTTAGTAATTTCGTTAGTTTCTTTAATTCTGCTTTTTCTAAGTCATTTAGCGTATCTTTGACATTCTTTGGGTAAGTCATTATAAAATAAATGATTTCTGGTGTGGCTAGGAAGTAAATAACCCGTACACTTGCACTTTTTCCTTTATTACCCGTTGCCATCCTAATTTTGCGAAGGCCACCTGTTCCTTGAATAATATCGCCTTTATCTGGGCATGCGATAAGTTCATTTTGTAGTGTTCTAAGTTCTTCTTGTGTTGCTATCGATTGGATTTGTTTAGTAAAAAACTTGCTTCAATAAATTCAATTGGTGACTCACAGAGTTCCCTCCCTTTGTATTAATTACAAGTGTACCTTGTACACTTTTTCCGCCAATAGTTTAATAGATTATCGGATATGAAAAATAAAATAGCGCTCATGATGAACGCTATTTTAGATTAAGGAGAGAAAATAAAGGATGTAATGAGATTTATTTGCCGACTTGGTGACCGATAATTCCGCCAATAGCAGCACCGCCAACGGTTCCTACAGAGCTTCCGCCTGTCAATACGGCACCGCCAACAGCACCGACACCAGCACCAATCGCTGTGTTTTTATCGCGTTTAGACATATTTGAACAGGCACTGACACTGATAGCGACTGTGGCTATCACCATGAATGATAAAATACGTTTGCTTACTGTGTTCATTTTAGTGATCCTTAGTACAGATTTAACAGTTAACAAAATATCATGATAGGTAATTATACGAATAAGAATAATCAGGAAAAGATCTGGAAAAGTGCTCGCTGTTTAACGTTTAATGCGAATATGATGTTAAAAAACAATTTATAGAAAAATAAAAGACCATAGATATCAAACTATGGTCTTTTAAGAATAGCAGAAAAGTTGTTATTCGGCTGGTCTAGCAACGATATTACGCGTTTCCATACGAACTTCATTAATGGTGACATTAATAATATCGTTAAGTTGGTAAGCTATTTCACCTTTAACAAGCACATTGCCTGTTTCTTGGCTACATTGAATCTCATCACGAACGCTATGAATAAAGGGGGCAGGGACAAATGCAACGGCACCATTGTCGACTAAGCGAACTCGCACTCCACCACGGGTAATATCGATAATTTCAGCTGGGAATTTAGTATCTGTACCCTCAAAAGGCTTTAAGTAACGCGAATAGAGCCAATCACCAACATCACGTTCAGCCATACGATTTGCACGACGACGTTCAGCTAATTTGATTGATAATTCTTCGGAGGGTTTATCCGTAGAAGGTTTGCCGGCAATAATAGACTTTATTAAGCGATGATTGACGATATCGGTATATTTACGAATTGGTGAAGTCCAAGTCGCATAAGCATCAAACCCTAAACCAAAATGTGGACCGGGCTCAGCTTTGACTTCCGCAAAAGTTTGGTAACGACGAATTCGGCTATCAAGGAATTGAGTCGGCTGTGAATCTAATTGACGGCGTAGTTGACGGAAACCTTCTAGTGATAACAACGATTCAGCCGTTGTTTCAATGCCGTTATCTTTTAGTGTTTGCACGACTTGGTCAATTTGCAGAGGTTCAAACCCCATATGCACATTAAACACCCCAAACCCTAATTTTTCTTTTAGCACCGCAGCAGCGCAGAGGTTAGACGTGATCATAGCTTCTTCAACAATGCGATTAGAGCTACGGCGACGTTCAGTTACGATGTCAACCACATTGCCTTTGTCATCTAATACAAAGCGGTAATCGGGGCGGTCTTTGAAGACGAGGGCATTGTTTTCACGCCATTGTAAACGTCTATCTGACATTTCTTTAAGCAGTAAAATTTGCTGTTTATCAGTATCATTTGCTGGCTGCCAACTGCCTGTATTTTCAAGCCAATCAGAGACTTCGTCATAAACTAATTTAGATTTTGATTCAACCCAAGCACTGAAAAACTCAATGTTATCGTCAATACGACCATCTTCTTTGATTAGCGCAATGCAAACTAAAGCAGGGCGGCGTTCATTTGGGCGTAAAGAGCACAGGTCGTCAGATAATTTGCGCGGTAACATTGGAATATTGAAACCAGGCAAATAGTTGGTATAGCCACGGGCTAATGCCAGTTTATCCAGTTCGCTGCCTTCGGGTATATAACTTGTTGGGTCAGCGATAGCGATATACAGCTTTAAGTCGCCATTATCGGTTCTTTCAACATAGAGCGCGTCATCAATGTCTTCAGTACTAGCATTGTCTATCGTCGTAAAATGCAAGTGAGTTAAATCAACGCGTTCTATTCCTTGATCGTCACGTTCACTATCAACCATTTTAGGTTCATCACGGTCTAATTGGTGACGGCGTAACGTTACCCACCAAGGGGCAAAATGGTCATCACCATCGGTGATAAATTCAGTTATTTCAGCATAAAAGGTTTTATCGCCCTTTAATGGGTGGCGACGCATTTGTGCAACAACCCAATCATCTTGTTTGAATTCGTGATTGATGCCATTAACAGGACGGCAAGAAATCATATCTTTCAGTAATGGGTGATCGGGAATGACAAATAAGCGGTTATCATTGTCTTTTTTTTGTATTTTCCCAACAAACCTATCTAAAAAAGGTTCTACCAGTTCTTCTGGCTCTGCAAATTCACGGTCTTTATCTGTACGAACTGCAGCAATAACCCGATCGCCATGCATGACTTTTTTCATTTGAGGCGGTGGAATGAAATAGCTTTTTTGGCCATCAACTTCGAGGAAGCCAAAACCTTTTTCTGTGCTTTTTACCAGCCCTTCGACACGTGGAGTCTGGGCATGTAGTTTTTGTTTAAGTTGTGCGAGCAGTGGGTTGTCTTGGAACATACTTACCGTTTTATTGATATTGGGTTTGGCTCTATTGTTACGTAAGACAAAGTCTTAGAGCAAGGAAAAAATGCGTTACTGACTAGATTCATCATTAAAAATACCGTTTATTGGTAATGTATAAAAATAGCATTTTGATCAATCTTCTGGGTATATTTTATCTTTAAATTCGCATAAATCTTCGATAATACATGAGCCACAGCGGGGTTTGCGGGCAATACAAGTATAACGTCCATGCAAAATAAACCAATGGTGGCAATCTACTTTAAACTCTGCGGGGACAACTTTAAGAAGTTTTTCTTCTACTTCAATAACATTTTTACCCGGAGCAAAGTTAGTACGATTGCAGACACGAAAAATATGCGTGTCAACAGCGATAGTCGGCCAGCCAAAGGCGGTATTAAGAACCACATTTGCAGTTTTACGGCCAACACCGGGTAAGGCTTCTAAAGCCTCTCGGTTTTCAGGAACCTGACTGTTGTGTTTTTCGATTAAAATTTTGCAGGTTTTATAGACACTTTCAGCTTTGGTATTAAATAAGCCAATGGTTTTAATGTACTCTTTTATCCCATCCACACCCAGTGCCATAATAGCTTCAGGTGTATTAGCAACAGGATAGAGCTTTGCTGTCGCTTTATTGACACTCACATCAGTCGCTTGAGCTGACAATAAAACGGCGATTAATAGCTCAAAAGGGGAATTAAATTCTAACTCCGTTGTAGGGTGCGGGTTGTTATCCCGTAGACGAGTTAGAATTTCAATGCGTTTTGATTTATTCATTGCTCACAAAATATCGTTGTTAAGAAATATGGCTACCGCAACCTTGCTGTTTTTCATATTCACGCTCGGGTTGAATACTGGATTGTCGTGCGGCTCTTTTTTTCATTTTTTCATCAATTAAGTACTTCGCTGCTAATAGTAACGCGAGCCCAATGAAGGCACCAGGCGGTAGCATAGCGAGTAAAAATGGCGAATCAAGATGTAATACTTCAATACGAAGGGAGGTGGCCCAAGAACCAAGTAGCAAGTCAGCTCCATCAAACAAGGTACCATTCCCTAAAATTTCACGAATTGACCCTAGAACAAGCAAGGTCGCCGTTGCGCCTAAGCCCATGGCAAACCCATCTAGAGCAGATAACCCAACAGGATTACGAGATGCATAGGCTTCTGCTCGTCCAATAACAATACAGTTGGTGACGATTAACGGAATAAAGATCCCAAGAGATTCATATAAACCAAAAGCATATGCGTTGATTAGCATTTGTACGGCACTAACAACAGAGGCAATAATCATCACATAGATAGGGATACGAATTTCAGATGGTACCCAACGACGTAAAGCAGAAACAGCAACATTAGTACAAACTAAGACTAATGTTGTCGCTAAGCCTAGCCCTAATGCGTTTGTTGCTGTTGATGAAACAGCAAGAAGCGGACAAAGCCCTAATAGTTGAACCAATGCAGAGTTGTTTTTCCACAAACCTTGCATTAATAAGTCTTTAGATGTATCGCTCATTATTCATCCCCACAGCGTGGATAATTCGATAATTGTTGTGGAATTTGTTGCATAAATACAGCAGTACGTTTAGTCGCATTGACGACTGCTCTGGGCGTAATTGTTGCTCCAGTAAACTGATCAAATTCACCACCGTCTTTTTTAACTGCCCATTTAGGGTCATTGTCAGAGGCTATTTTCTTACCGCTAAAATAAGTAATCCAATCAGATATTCGTGTCTCAATCTTGTCACCAAGCCCGGGTGTTTCATGATGTTCTGTAACACGAGCTCCCAGTACAGTGCCGTTAAAATCGGCTCCAACTAATAAATGTATCGCGCCAGAGTAGCCGTCTAATGCCGTTGTTTCTAATGCTGCAGCAACGGGTTCACCATTTTTACGGGCTAGATACAAGCGCCTAGGTTGTTTGTTACCAAGTATGGCTTCATTAGTGACTAAATAACACTCTTTTGCGAGGTCGTTGTCATATAAATCACTTGGTATAACTTGGTCGAGTAGTTTTTTCTGAACAATAGCGGCTTGTTCAGCAATAGTCTCTTTAGTTAACGTGTACACTGCAGCACTAAGCGCGGTCGTGCCTGCCGCAAAGATTGCTAACGTTACACCATGGCGTCTCATCGTGTTTAACATACGGTTATCCTTACTTATGTCCATGGCCGTACGCACGAGGCTGCGTATAGTAATCAATTAATGGAACGGTAATATTGGCGAGTAACACGGCAAATGCGACAGCGTCAGGGTAACCACCGTATACACGAATCACCCAAACAAGGAAACCAATGATCACACCAAAAATAATTCGTCCTTTAGGTGTTGTCGATGCAGTTACAGGGTCAGTAGCAATAAAAAATGCCCCTAGCATTGTGGCGCCAGACAATAGATGAACCCATGGTGATGCATGCTGGCTATCATTAATTAAGTGGCTAACAATAGCCAAGATTGCCAATGTACCTAAGAACGACACAGGGATATGCCAGCTAATAATACGGCGCTGTAATAAGAACAACCCACCAATTAAATAGCCAATATTTACCCATTGCCAACCAATCCCAGCTAAAGAACCTTGTAAAATAGGTTGTTGTAATACTTCAGAAATAGAATGAGTCAGTAGGCCCGTTTTAAAGCTATCAAGCGGGGTTGCTTGGCTCATACCATCAATTCCCGTTCGTAGCTGCTCGAGAGTAATACCTGTTGGAGTATGGCCACTAAGAATAATTGACAGGCTATCAAGGGCTGAAACCGACATAATTTGTAATTCATGCGGGGGTAGCCAGTTTGTCATATGAACAGGGAATGATATCAGCAAAACAACATAACCCACCATTGCGGGGTTAAAAGGGTTTTGGCCCAATCCACCGTAACATTGTTTAGCAATCGTAATAGCAAAAAATGTCCCTAATACGATTAACCACCAAGGTGAGAGCGGTGGCAGGCTGATGGCTAATAATAAAGCAGTTACAATGGCTGAATTATCTTTTAGTACAGGGACTACAGGTTGTTGGCGTAAACGAATAGAAACCGCTTCTGTGATAACGGCTGTTAGCATCGCTAAAATAATTTGATATAAGGTGCCAACGCCAAAGAAATAAATTTGAGCCGCAATACCGGGTATTGCAGCTAAAAGTACCCAAAGCATGACTAAACTGGTGCTTTGTTTATTATGAGTAAATGGCGCGCTAGCAATTTTTAAACGGCGATTTTTCGCATCAATTGGCCTGAATTTCATCTCGTTATCACTTACTCTGTAGTCGTTTGTTCATGTTGTTTTTGTGCTTGCTTAGCTTTTACTCGCGCGATCGCAGCGGCAACGGCAATTTTTCGAGGGTCGGTTTCCTCGTCAATGGGTTGTTCGGCAGCAGGAGTGAGCTCTTCTTGTGCGAGTTGTTCTGCTTGCGCGGCTTTTTTGGCTTTCGCTCTTGCAATAGCCGCAGCGACAGCCGCTTTACGTGGGTCAACTTCGGTATCTGCTACCGCATCAGCGACTGGCGAAGTA